>CAZIPT010000048.1:0-17024 GCA_964541375.1 uncultured Eubacteriales bacterium | reverse complement strand
GATCGGCACCGACCCGGTGCAGACGCCTACGGCCCGTACCGCTACCCTCACGACTTCCCTGATGCTGTGGTCGAGCAGCGCTACCTGCCGGACGGTCTGGAGCGGGGGGCGTTCTTCTCGGCGTCCCGGGGGTGGGAGGTCGAGAGGCAGTCGAGGCTCGACGCCATCCGCGACCGGCGCTCTGCAGACTGCGAGGGCATCGGAGAACCCGCAGCTCCGCCGCGTGACGGCCGCGGCTGAACCGTAGCGCCGCGGACCGTCGGCGGCGCTGTCTCTGCTACACTGACCGAGTCCACGAAGACGTCTCTGTAGGGGGTTTGAGTGTCGGTGACGACCTCTTTGCTCGCGGTGCTGCTCGTGCTCGCGAGCGCGCTGTGTGGGGTCGGCATTTGGGCACTGATCGAGTCAGTCAAGACCGCCCGCTCGGCCCGGCAGCTTGCCGACGACCTCGATACGCGGCTGGTGCCCCTGCTCGACAAGGCCGATGTGACCGTCGACGCGATGAACGCGGAGCTCCTGCGCATCGACCAGATCGTGACGCAAGTCGAAGAAGTCACCGTCCGGGTCAACGACACCTCGCGAGTTGTTCAGGAAGTCGCCAACGCTCCGGGCGAGATCGTCAACGATCTAGCCGACAGGGTTCGGCGTGCGTGGAAGACACGAAAGCAACAGCCGGCCCCACAGGCCGAGGATTCGACTCCCGAGGACTCCGACGAGCAAGACCAGGAGTCCTATGCAACATCGGAAGAGGTTTCACCACCCCTAGGAGGCGAGCTTTAGAGTCCCATGCCAAAAGACCAGATCACACTCATCGTGCCGGCCAAGAGCGAGTACGCCAAGACGGTCAGGATGGCCGCGGCCTCACTCGCTAGTCGCATCGGCATGACCTACGACGACGTCGAAGACGTGAGAATGGCCGCAGACGAGGCGTTCGTCTACGCATCCGACACCCTCCCCGTCGATGCCGATGTGCACTTCGTGTTCACCCTCGGCGAGGACGACATCGAGATAGATGTCGGCTTGGGGGTCGAGAGTCCCGCGTCGGATGAGGACTCTGACCGGAACGTGGCCTACGCGACGTTCATTCTCGAGTCGGTCTGTGACACCTACGAGTTCGCAAGCGACGAGAGCGGTGCGCACCTGCGTCTCCTCAAGCGCGCGGGGGGCATCGATGCCGGTCAGGCGTAGCCCGCAGAAGCAGACGCGCAAGCTTACGTGGGACAAGGTCTACACCAAGGACCTCTTCCGACAGTACCGGGCCAACCCCGGCGACGAGTCGGTTCGCGACGAGCTCATCACGATGTACCTGAATCTGGTTCGCTACTTGGCGAGCCGTTTCCGGAATCGTGGCGAGCCAATCGACGACTTGATCCAGGTTGGAACCATAGGTCTGATCAAGGCCATAGACCGGTTCGATATCGACCGCGAGGTCGAGTTCACAACCTACGCCACACCGACGATCGTGGGCGAGATCAAGCGTCACTTCCGGGACAAGGGATGGGCGATCAAGGTTCCTCGTCGGCTGCAGGAGCTCTCCTTCAAGGTGAACCAGGCCGTCGATGTGCTCACACAGCAGCACCAGCACTCGCCGACGATCCCCGAGATCGCCACCTACCTGGGCGTCACCTCCGAAGAGGTACTTGAGGCGATGGAGACGAGCGAGGCGTACAACTTCGTCTCGCTCGAGACCGATCGTGGCGGTGACGGATCGGACTCGTTCTCGATCTTGGAATACGTGGGCAAGGACGACGCGCTGATGTCGGTCATCGACGATCGCACGACGCTCTCGGCAGCGTTCAAGAAGCTCACGCCACAGGAACAGCGCGTCCTCTATCTGCGCTTCTTCGAGGGCCTCACGCAGACCGAGATCGCGCGTCAGCTCGAGATCTCGCAGATGCAGGTCTCACGGCTGCTCCGCAGGACATTGCGCGTCCTTCGCGAGAACATCGTCAGGGAGTGACGCTTACGTGACCACGCCCGAGGCCCGATACTCACGACTGCGGACGACCGCCGTAACTGTCTGGGGGGCCATCGGCGTTCTGATCCTGATCGCTGTGGCCTTCTGGGGTCTCGGCAGGATATCGGCTGCGTTGGTGCCGTTCGCGATCGCCTTCATGATCGCCTTCCTGCTCAACTGGCCGGTCAAGATGCTGGTGGCCCGCGGCATGTCGCGCGGCATTGCCGTCATCACGTGCATGCTGGTTGGTGCGGTCACGCTCGGGGTGACGGTGACGCTTCTGGCACCCCCGGTGTCCCGACAGGTCTTGGCGTTCGCCGAGGCGGCCCCTGCAGCGTTCACCCGGCTGGGGGTCGCTGCATCGCAGGTCCAGACGCGCTTCTCCGATATGGTCATCCCCACCTGGACTCGCGGCGTGATCCAGTCAGTGTCCGTGCAGGTCTCTCAGCTTGCGGTCAAGATCGGCAACGACCTCGCGTCGGTCGTCCTGAATGCGGGAGGGGACGTTGCCACCGGGTTCTTCGACGTGTTCATTGCGCTGGTCATCGCGTTCTGGGCGCTCAAGGACCTCCCCAAAATGCGCGAAGAGGTCCTGCTGATCGCAGGCCCCAAGTTCGAAGACGACGCCGAGCTGCTGATTGGCACGGTCAACAGGGTCGTGGGGGGCTACCTCAAGGGTCAGACGATAGCCTCTCTCGCCACGGGCACGCTCGCGACGATCGGCCTGGCCATCTTTCACGTTCCCTACGCGCTGGTGCTAGGGATCATCACGTTCTTCTTCAACTACATCCCGTACATCGGACCTTTCACGGCCGGATTCATCGCGGGCCTTGTCGGCTTGTTCGTCAGTCCTCTGACGGGCCTTGCTGCGGTGATCGTGATCGTGGTCGCACAGAACTTCACCGACACGGTCATCACACCTCGGGTCATGTCCGAGCAGGTCGACCTGCATCCGATCCTCGTGATACTCTCCCTGCTTATCGGCGCCTCGCTGTTTGGGATAGCTGGCATGCTCTTCGCCATCCCGGTTGCTGCCACTGGCAAAGGGCTCTTCGTCTACTACTATGAGCGGCGTACCCAACGGCCGCTCTCGAGTGAAGACGGAGCATTGTTTCGAGGACCCGGCGGCGACGGTTGCGATGATCCGGAGCCCGACAAGCCATCGCCAGACGGCATGGCGGTGTGACGCCAGACCGCTTGAGGAGCCACGTTGAACTCAGCTGAGATACGAGAGAGTTTCCTGACCTTCTTCGAAAGCAAGGGTTGCCGCCGGCAGCCGTCGTCTTCGCTGATCCCCGACGACCCCTCTCTGCTGCTCACTACCGCTGGCATGGTGCAGTTCAAGCCGGTGTTTCTCGGCGCCAAGAACCTCGGGTTCACGCGGGCGACCACGGTGCAGAAGTGCGTGCGTACGACCGACATCGACATCATCGGCACGACCGGCCGTCACCACTCGTTCTTCGAGATGCTCGGCAACTTCAGCTTTGGCGACTACTTCAAGTCCGAGGCGAGCGCCTGGGCGTGGGAGTACTCGGTCGACGTGCTGGGCCTGGACCCGGATCGGATTTGGGTGTCTATCTTCGAAGACGACGACGAAGCCGAGGCGATCTGGGTCAACGAAGTCGGATTCCCGCAAGAACGGATCGTGCGTCTTGGCGCCGCCGACAACTTCTGGTCGGCCGGCCCCACCGGACCGTGCGGACCCTGCTCGGAGCTCTACTACGACCAGGGCCCCGAGATGGGCTGCGACAGCCCCGAGTGCGCCGTGGGCTGTGACTGTGACCGTTACCTGGAGTTCTGGAACCTCGTCTTCATGCAGTACGACCGCGCGGAGGACGGCTCGCTGAACCCGCTGCCCAAGCCGAGCATCGACACCGGGATGGGGCTGGAGCGGATCGCCGCCATCCTCCAGGGCGTTCCCTCCAACTTCGAGACCGACATCCTGCACAGCCTCATCGCGCTCGCCGAACAGATCACCGGCGCGACCTATGGTGAGAGCGAGCGCACCAACACCTCACTGCGCATCATCGCCGATCACGCGCGCGCGGTGACGTTCCTGATCGCCGACGGCGTCATCCCGAGCAACGAAGGCCGTGGCTATGTGCTGCGCCGCCTCCTGCGCCGTGCGGTGCGTCATGGCCGGCTTCTCGGTGTGGAAGACGCCTTTCTGGGCGGGCTCATCGAGCGCGTCATCGAGCTGATGGGCAAGGCCTACCCCGAGATTGTCGAACACCGCGAACTGATCGTGAGCATCGTGGGCAGCGAGGAAGAGCGGTTTGGCGCGACGCTGCGCCAAGGCATGGGCTTCCTCGAGACCGAGCTGGCCGGCCTCGCGGGTTCTGGTGGCACGCTGGACGGCCGAGTCGCCTTCACGCTGCACGACACGTACGGTTTCCCCTTCGAGCTCACCGCAGAGATCGCCGCCGAGAAGGGCGTCGAGGTCGATGTCGAGACCTTCTCGGCAGAGATGAAAGCGCAGCGCGACCGGGCGAGGGCGGCGGTAAAGGACGAGTCGTGGAGCACCTACGGCGGCGTTCTGTCCGACATAGCCAAGGAGTCCGGCGCCACGCAGTTCGTCGGCTACGAGCGCGACGAGACCAGCGCGCGCGTGGTCGCGATTCTTCACGAGGGTGTCGCTGTCGAGCGCATCGAACCCGGTCAGAAGGGCGACCTCGTCCTGGACACGACGTCGTTCTACGCCGAGCAGGGCGGCCAGGTGGGTGACACCGGCGTCATCGAGACAGACGCCGGCGCACGTTTCGTGGTCGAGGACACGAAGGTCAGCGGCGGGGTGGTGACCCATGTTGGGCAGCTCGAGGGTGCGCCGCTCGTGGTGGGCGCAGTCGTCTCGGCGAGGATCGAGGTTCTTCGCCGTGAGCGTATCCGCCGCAACCACACCGCTACTCACCTGCTGCACTGGGCGCTTCGCCTGGTGCTCGGCGAGCACGCCAAGCAGTCCGGCTCGTACGTTGCGCCGGACAGGTTGCGCTTCGACTTCACCCACTTCGAAGGGATGACCCGCGACCAGCTCGGCAAGGTCGAGCGGCTCGTCAACGCCAAGATATTCGAGAACCATCCCGCGCGTGCGTACGAGACCTCGATCGCCTCGGCGAGAGAGGCCGGGGTCACGGCGCTCTTCGGCGAGAAGTACGGCGACTTCGTGCGCGTGCTCGAGATCGGCAACTTCAGCAAGGAGCTCTGCGGCGGCACCCATGTGGGCCGCACGAGCGAGATCGGCTTCCTCAAGGTGTTGAGCGAGAGCAGCGTTGGCGCGAACCTTCGGCGTATCGAAGCGGTCACCAGCTTCGACGCGTATGAGTATGTTGCGCGTGAAGAGAGCGAGCTTCTCGAGGCCGCTGACGCGTTCAAGGTGCCGCGCTTCGACGTGTCCGAGCGGGCGGCCGCGACGGTCAAGGCGCTCAAAGAGGCGTCGGCCGGGGTTGGGCGCGTGGCGAGCGCTGTTGCAGACGACGAGATCAATCGCATGCTGAGTGAGATTCAGGACGTCGGCTACCGCCTGCTCGTGACACGCGGACCCGCGCTCCGGCCGCAGGGCCTTCGCATCACCTGGGACATCCTGCGTGCCCGCGGCGCCGACGCCCTCGTGCTCATCACCGAGGACGCCGAGACCGGCAAGCCGATCATGATCGCAGCCGGTTCGGACGCCGCTGTCGCGGCAGGCTTCCATGCTGGCAACGTCGTCAAGGCCATGGCCGCAGCGGTCGGCGGCCGCGGCGGCGGCAAGGCCGACATGGCGCAGGGCGGCGGCGACAACGCGGCCGCGATCGACGAGGCCCTCCAGGTCGCCCGAGACGCTCTCGGCGCGAAGTAGGACTTGCGCATCGTGCGCATCCTGGGACTCGACATCGGCGAGAAGCGGATCGGCGTGGCGGTATCGGATCCCACCGGTACCGTGGCGACGCCGCTTGCGGTCATTGACGCACGCAAGGCGCTGGGCGACGGTCTCGATCTCGCTCGGCTCGTTGCTGACTACGAGGCCGAACTGCTGGTCGCCGGACTTCCGATATCGCTCGATGGCAGTGAGGGACCGCAGGCGGCGCGGGTCCGCATTGCGGCCGAACGCCTCGCCGCTCTGGTCTCGCTGCCCCTTGAGTTCGCCGACGAGCGCCTCTCGTCGGCCTCGGCGCGCCGAACCATGACCGAGGCGGGTGTCTCGGACCGTGACAAACGCGGTAGCATCGACATGGTGGCCGCGGCGATCTTCCTCCAGAGTTATCTGGATGCGCGCCAAGAACCCGGTTCCGAGCCAAGACGATCCGTGGAGAGCGCCGATGAGTGAAGCAACGACGCCCGGCCAGCGTTCAGGTCAGAGCCGACGCCGCTCATCGCGCGTTGCCGGGTCCATAGCAGCCGTGCTCCTGGTAGTGGTTCTGGCGATAGCCGCCGCCGGATGGTGGCTCCTGTTGCGAGTGGAGAATCCGCTTCCGGTAGGCCAACCCGTCACGGTCGTCATCAAGAAGGGCGCGAGCGCGAGTCAGATCGCCGAGCAACTCGCGCGTCAGGGCGTGGTCGGCAACGCAATGATGTTTCGCGTCAAGGCTCGCAACTCCCAACTCGCAAGTCGCTTCAAACCAGGCTCCTACACGCTCGCGACCGGTATGCCTTACGACCTGGTCTTCCAGAAACTCGCTTCGGGTCCGGACATCGTGTATTTCGACGTCATGATTCCCGAGGGCTATCGAGCCACACAGATCGCCGAGAAGGTCTCGGCGGAGACCGGCATCTCGAAGGCCGAGCTCATGAGGCTCGTCACCAGCGGCGCACCGGAGTTCGCAAGCCAGCATCCCTACCTGGTCGGCGCCTACGGGGGCTCGCTCGAAGGCTTCCTCTTTCCCAAGACGTACCGGATTCGCAAGGGCTCCTCGGCAACGAAGGTCGTCGAGATGATGCTCAACCAGTTCGATACCGAGATCGCCAAGGTCGACATGTCGTACGCAAGATCCAAGAACCTTACGGTCACCGACGTCGTGATCATCGCGTCGATCCTCGAGCGCGAAAGCCAGCTCAGCCGAGAGTATCCGTTGGTCGCGTCGGTGATCTACAACCGCCTGCATGCCAAGATGCGGCTCCAGCTCGATTCGACCGTGTTCTACCTGCTGCCCGAGGGAGCGAAGAAGTTCACGAAGGCCGACATCGACCGCGTCACTCCCTACAACACCTATCGTAAGGCGGGACTGCCGGCCGGGCCGATCTGCAACCCGGGTCTGGAGACGTTGCAGGCCGCCGCCCACCCGGCGCAGTCGGACTTCCTGTTCCACGTGCTGACGAGCAAGGACGGGTCGCAGACGTTCTCGACGAACTACGCCGATCACCTCAAAGCCGTTGCCAAGTACAAGCAGGTCTTTGGGATCAAGTAGCTACCGTCTTCGTTCAGGAACCCCGAAATGCACCCGATAATGAGAGAATGCGCGGGAAGGCTACCTCCTCGCGCACACGTGGGACCAGTTGTCATGATTCGAAAGTGAGCAGGTGACCGCCCAGAATGGCTGCTAGCGCTAGCGAGACGAATCCGGAGGCGCCGCCTCAAAGCCCCGCGATCCTGGTCGAGAACGCCCGAAAGGACTACGGCAAGGTTGCCGGAGGCAGGCGCGAGGCGGTGGCGGATGTCTCGATCTCCGTGTCGCCCGGCGCTATCCACGGTCTGCTCGGCCCCAACGGTTCCGGCAAAACGACAACGCTCAAGATGCTGCTGGGACTCGTGAAGCCCACCGGCGGTCGCTTCGAGATCCTCGGCGTTCCCGCGCATGTCGCGGGCGCCCGCGCGCGACTCGGCTTCCTGCCAGAGCAGCCCTACTTTCCCACGCAGCTTACGGCCGCCGAGGCGATGCGCCTCTACGGTCGGCTCACCGGGGTTGGCCGCTCTGCGCTCGCCGAGCAGTCCGACGAGCTGCTGGATCGTGTCGGACTCGACGGCCGCCAGAAGACACTGTTGTCGAAGTTCTCGCGCGGGATGCTGCAGCGGCTCGGGCTTGCCCAAGCGCTTCTCGGCTCGCCCGAGGTGCTCGTGCTCGACGAACCGGCATCCGGACTCGATCCGGTGGGTCAGCGGGACATACGCAATCTGATGCTCGAGCTCAAGGAACAGGGCACAACAATCCTGCTGTCGTCTCACCAGCTATCAGAGGTTGAGAACGTGTCCGACGAGGTCACGATCCTCAATCGGGGCCGCGTCGCAGCGAGAGGTCACATCGACGTCCTGCTCAACATCGCCGGCGAGACCTCTATCGCCGTGAGAGGCGAGGGGACCCTGCCCTCGGCAGTGGTCAAGCTCGTGCGCGACCATGCCGTTCACGGCAACAGCAGCGTCTTCTCGGTGGACGACGAGCATGTCCGCACGGTCGTCGATCTGATCGACGACGATGAGGGCTGGAAGCTCGTGTCGGTCACTCCCAAGCGAGACTCACTCGAAGACTACTTCTCGCGGCTTCTCGGCGATTCGTCCCAGGCCTCCGACACGGCCGATGGCGAAGACGCGAACGGGGGCGATCACTGGTGAACAAGATGCTGGCAATCGCCACCGCGGTGGTCGCCGATGCGATTCGTCGCAAGGTGGTCTGGGTGGTACTGGTGTTCGCCGTATTCCTGGGGCTCTCGATCCCAGCACTGCCAAGCTACGGTGTGGGTGTGGCGGCCTCTGTCTTTCGCGAAGTGGCAATAGCACTCACGTACGCGGCGGCAGTCGTTGTGGCGCTGGCACTCTCCGCAACGCGGATCCCGGTGGAGGTCGAGCGACGCACCGTCTTCAACGTCGTCTCGCGTGACGTGCGCCGCTGGCAGTACGTGGCCGGAAGCTGGCTGGGGATGTTCATCGTCTTGGGGGGAGTCATAGCGCTGTGCACGGTCGCCACCATCGCTATCGGCTACTTCACGATGACCGGCAATGAGGTTATGTGGCGGCTGCTGGAAGCCGGATTCGCGGTGTGGCTTGAGGTGGGGGTCATCATGGCTTTTGCAGTCATGATGTCGTGCTACTTCGGGGCGATAACCGCGGTCGTCGGTGCGCTTGCATTCACGTTCATCGGTCATGCCGCAGTCTCGCTGCTCCAGCTTCCCGAGGGCGCGCGCGCCCCCTGGTACGTGCCGTCGCTCGACATCTTCAACGTCATCAATCCTGTGGCGCTCGGCACCGGCTATGGTGTGGTGTACGCACTCTCGATGGTGCTTGCATTCAGCGCGTGGGTGGGACTCCTGCTGCTGATAGCCTCGGTGCTGTTCGGACGGCGAGATCTGTGACCGGAGCCAGCTCACAGGGACGTTGGGTGTTTGTCGCTGCGGGACTGCTCTTGGCGGTCTTCGCGGCGCAGGCCCTCGGCGCTGTCTCGGCGCCTCAAGGAGCGACGCTTTCCACGCAGTCGATGCTTGGCCAGACCGGTTTCGAGTATCTCGGCGGAGTGCGGAAGTTCGCCGCAGCCGTTCTTTGGAATCGGCTCGAGCCGCAATTCCACGAGTACGGGGTGGGATCGGTTGACCAGAGGCTTGAGTTCCTTCCCACGATGCATATGGTCCTGGCGCTGGATCCGCAGTTTCAGCAGGCGTACTACGTCTCGGCCTTCATGTTGGCGCGAAACGGTCGGATGCCGCAGGCGCTGGCTTTGGCGCGCGAAGGCATAGCGAACAACCCCAAGGCCGGGTTGATGCGGGCCAGCTACGCGCAGCTCCTCCTGATGGAGGACAAGGCGAAGAACCTCCCTCAGGCGATCGAGCAGGCACGCTTGGGGACCGAACCGGACACGACATGGGCAAGCCCCGACGACAAGTTCGAGGGGTACGGGATCTTCCGCACGGTCTTCACCCTTGCCGGCGACAAGGCCGCGGCCCAGAGGATGCAGGACGCACAGAATGAGCTCAGTGGACAGGGGGCCGGGCTCGGTGTCGAGCGCGACTAGTCAGAGCGCCATTCCATTGAGACGAGGATAGCCGCATGCTTTCGCCGGACTACTATCTGCGCAGCGTCAGCGACATCGACCTTACTGCGCTTCGCGCTCGCGGGGTCGACACGTTGCTGGTGGACCTGGACAACACGCTGCTCCCGCGCGACACCTCGGCGGTGCCCGAAAGCGCCCGGGAGTGGGTCGTATCTCTGTCGGCGAACGGCTTCAAGGTCTGCCTGGTCTCGAACAACTGGCATCAGCGTGTGTCCGAAGTCGCCGAGGAGCTCGGCATCGACTTGGTCGCCAAAGCGGTCAAGCCGTTGCCCTTCGCCTTCTTGCGCGCGCTTCGCAAGGTCGGCTCAAAGCGCTCGCAGGCTGCGGTGGTTGGAGACCAGATGTTCACCGATGTCGTCGGCGGGAAGCTGCTGGGAATGGTGACGGTGATGGTTCTGCCGTTGTCCGAAAGCGACCTGCCACACACACTCGCACTGCGGCGCATCGAGCGGGTCTTGCTGGCTGGTCGCCAACCGCTGCCGTAGACTCGCATCAGACGACGAATGAGCTGGAGGCACGCGTTCGCATGGTCCGAATCAACGGAACCACCATGCTCGCCGGGGTGATCGGATGGCCGCTGGACCATTCGCTGTCACCCGCGATGCACAACGCGGTCTACGAGGAGCTTGGTCTGGACTGGGTATACGTCCCGCTTGCGATAGCGGATGAGGTCGGCCTCAGGCGGCTCGTGGCAGCGATCCGGGCGCTCCCATTCGTCGGGTTCAACGTGACGATGCCGTACAAGGCCGCGATTCTTGAGCTCTGCGACGAGGTCGCGACTGCTGCGCAGGTGGCTGGCGCCGTCAATACCGTCCACTGCGTAGACGGGCGACTGATCGGCTACAACACCGACGGCCGAGGTCTTCTGGAGACCCTTGAGCGTGACGCAGGCTTTGACCCGGCGGGCAAGAACGTGACGATCTTGGGCGCCGGCGGGGCGGCGGGCGGCGCGTTCGTCGCTTTGATTCTCGCCCGGGCCGCGCGAATCACGCTGGTCAACCGCGATGTCGGTCGCGCCGAAGAGCTGATCGAGCGCATGGGCGCGCACTCTGCCAACATCGAGGTGGGTGCCCTTTCCTACGACGCCGCCGAGCAGGCCGTCGGAGAGGCAGACCTGGTCATCAACGCCACGTCGGTGGGTATGCGTCCGGGCGATCCGTGCCCGATTCCCGCGCAGTGGCTTCGGTCCAGCCAGGTCGTGTTCGACATGGTCTACGGGACTCCCGAGCGGACTGCGCTGGTGACCTGTGGCGAAGCGGTCGGCGCGACGACTCTCGATGGTCTCGGCATGCTGGTCTGCCAGGGCGCGACCGCGGTCGACATCTGGAACGCGGGTTCGCAGCAGCACACCCCGCGCGACGTGATGCTCGAAGCTGCTCGGCGCGAGATCGACCTCCGAATCGCCGGGGAGGTGCGCCCGCGATGATGCACTCCAACAGCATGCGGCTCGGCAGGCTCCTGGTGGGTGCAGGCGTCATCAACGACGAGCAGCTCGCCGAGGCATCGGCAATCGCAGACAACCGGCCGCTTCCCCATGTGCTCGATGAACTGGGATTCGCGAGCGAGAAGCTGGTTGCGCAAACGGTGGCTGAGTCGATGGGCCTACCGTTCGTCGACATCGGCTCCTACGACATCGACCCGACAGCGGCAATCCTGCTGAAGTCGGATCTCATGCGCCGGTACGTGGTACTGCCCATTAGCGCCGACGGGGACGAGCTCACCGTCGCCATGGCCGACCCGGCCAACATCTTCGCAATCGACGATGTGCGCATCGTGACCGGGATGGAGATTCGCGCTGTTGTAGCTGCCGAGAGCGACCTCGTCGCCGCGATCGACAAGTTCAGTGCGGCGCAGACCAATGTCAACGACATGGTGGGAGACCTGGAGCAGGCCGTTGGGCCGGGCGTCGAGGAAGAAGGTGACGAGACGGCCGGTGACTCGGTCGTCTCGCGCCTGATGAACCAGGTGATCACCGAAGCGATTCGGCAAGGAGCGGGCGACATCTACATCGAGCCCGGTGAGTTCGAGATGCGGATCCGGTATCGGATCGACGGTGTGTGCCAGGTAGTCAGTACGTTTCCCAAGAAGCTGTTCCGTCAGGTCATCAGCCGCCTCAAGATCAACTCGGGCATGGACATCGCCGAGCGCCGTATTCCTCAGGACGGGAGGTTTGGGGTCGTTCTTGACGGCAAGTCCGTCGACTTCCGCGTGGCGGTGCTTCCGCTGGTCTACGGCGAGCTTGCGGTTCTGCGGCTCTTGCGCCGCGACTCGATCATGATGTCGCTCAAAGACCTCGGCTTTCTTGAGCAGAACCTGAACCGCCTTCTTGACGCACTCAAGCTGCCATACGGCGCGATTCTGGTCACCGGTCCCACCGGTTCCGGCAAGTCGACCACTCTGTACGCCGCGATCAACGAGACCAACGATCCCAAGACCAATCTCATCACCGTCGAGGATCCGGTCGAATACCGGCTCGCTGGGTTGTCTCAGGTTCAGGTGCACGAGCGAGCCGGCTTGACCTTCGCCTCGGCCTTGCGCTCGATACTTCGCCAGGATCCCGACAAGGTCATGATCGGCGAGATCCGCGACAAGGAGACGGGCACCATCGCGATCGAGGCCGCTCTGACGGGCCACCTCGTCCTGTCAACGCTGCACACCAATGATGCGCCCTCGGCGATCACCCGTCTGACCGAGATGGGGATCGAGCCGTTCCTGTCGGCCTCGGCGGTCACGCTCGTGATGGCGCAGCGGCTTGCTCGGCGCCTCTGTCCGGACTGCAAGGAAGCCTACACGCCTGACGAAGCCGCGCTTTCGAGGATGGGGTTCCCCTTCGAGCCCGGGCATCCGCCAGAGGTATACCGCGCCCGGGGCTGCAAGAAGTGCAACGGTATCGGCTACAAGGGCCGGATGGGTGTCCACGAGGTCATGACGATGTCTGAGACACTCGAGCGGCTGACCGTCGAGAATGCGTCAGCCGACGAAATCATGCGCACCGCGGTGGGCGAGGGAATGCTGACGCTTCGTGACGACGGATTCGCGAAGGTTCTCTTGGGGCAGACCTCAATTGAGGAAGTGCTGCGAGTCGTCGTCTAGCTTCCGGCGCAGCGCTGGCGATTCCGGAGTTCCCCGATGGACTGTGCGTTCCCGGCGGTTCTGTTGTGCGGGTCTACCCTTCATGAGAGTATGGAATCTCTGGTCGGTAGCCGCTCGACCTGCCTGGTTGCGCGCCCGGCGGTAGGCTGTAAACACGGGTCGTTCGGAGGTAGTTCAGCCATGAGCGATAACGCATTCGGCGGATTCTTCATCGGCGACGCCGACGAAGACACTCCAGCTGAGGGACAGAGCACCATCTCCGTGCCGCTGGTTGTGCCGGAACCCGTGCCCGCCGAGACGGTCCCGGAGACAGCACCGGCGTGGACGGCGCCTGTGGCGCCGGAACAGGCTGTGGCCGCTGCTCCGCCCACCGTTCAAGCGCCAGTGGAGGAGCCGAAGATCACTCGCGAGCAGCGCCTCGTTCGGACGCTCGATCGTCTTATGGATGACAACCAGGAGATCGATGCAGCCGCGCTCGTCTCCCTGGACGGCTTCACGATGGCATCCGCCCTTCCGCAAGGCATGCAGGAGGATCGTGTGGGGGCGATGTCCGCCGCGATTCTTGGGTTGGGCGAGCGAGCAGCAACGGAGTTGGGCCGCGGTCATCTGTCCCAGGTATTCATCGAAGGCGAGAGCGGGTATGTCATGCTCATTGCTGCGGGGGACCGGGCGGTGCTCACGTGTCTGGCAGGAACCCAGGCCAAGCTCGGACTGGTGCTCTATGACATGCGCGAGGCCGCTGACGCCATCGCCGAGATACTCGGATAGTCGGGGCCCGGTTATCAACACGCGGACTGGTTACGAGGCGAGCGCATAGATGGCACTCCGCGGAAACCTCAACGATTTCAGCCTACCTGACGTCTTCCAGCTGGTGGCTCTCAGCAGGAAGACCGGCGTGCTGCGCATCAAGCGCGAGGACGATGCCTCCGGCAGCGTTTGGTTCCGCGAAGGTGACGTGTTCTTCGCGCAGTCGAACTGGCACGCAGCGCTTCTCGGCGAGCGGCTCGTGCGGGCGCAGCGGATCACTCCGCAGGCGCTCGAGCGCGCGCTCGAGATTCGCGCCTCCGAGGGCAAGAAGGGTCGCCGCCTGGGCGAGATTCTCACCGACGAGGGCTACATCAGCTACTCCGTCCTGGAGACGTTCGTCCAGGAGCAGATCCAGGAGACGGTCTTCGACCTCATGCGCTGGGACGACGGCGAGTTCGACTTCCAGGCGATGCCTGCGGTGGCCGAGGAGGACATCGGACTCGCGATCTCCATGGAGAACGTGATCATGGAGGGCAGTCGGCGTCTCGATGAGTGGAGCCGGATAAAGAAGAAGATCCCGTCAATGGAGGTCGTCTTCAAGATGGCGACCGCTCCGGGCGAAGGTACGTTCGAGATCTCCCTGAAGCCGATCGAGTGGAACCTGCTGCTCTTGGTGGACGGGACGCGCTCGGTCGCAGAGATGGCCCGCGAGACGAGCCGTACCGACTTCGAGGTGGCGCGAATCGTCTACGGTCTCTTCTCCGCCGGGCTGCTGGAGTTCACCGGCGACGACGAAGTACTGCGGCTTCGCGCCGAGAAGCGCGAACGGGCGGCCGTGATGGCGGCGGCGCGCGCCGAGCGACGCGCCGCGAGTGAGGTCGTTGCCGAGGAGCCACTCGCCCCAGTGCCGACCGATGAGGTCCAGTCGCCGTTTGCCGAAGAGGCCGTCACCCAAGAGGTAGAGCCGGTGCCGGTCTCCATCGACGAGGAACCGGTTCTCTTCGGTTGGGAGCTCCCGGGACCCACGGTGCAGGACGCAGCGGTGCTTGAGGAGATGATGGGCGCAGTGCTCCATCGCTCTGTATCCGACGGATCGGATGCGGACTCCGCTGGCGGCGGTGCTGTTGCGCCGGAGCTGGGCGTTGATCTCGAGCCGCAGGATGCAGTGGCCGAGGTAACGCCACCGGTGCTCACTCCTCATGTGCCGCAGCTGGATCTGCCGCTCATCCGGGTCCGCTCCGCGGACGACCTTGTCGGCGACATCGAGCCGGTCGAGTCGCCTGCCAAGACGGTAGAAGACGCACTGAGCGCTGTTGCCGAGGCCGCGACCATTGGACTGGTCCGCGAGGACGCACAAACGGCGATCCGGGACGAATCGGCCGCTACTGTGGTGACGCCGACGCCGATTTCGGATGAGCCGGCAACCGATGAGGTTGTGTTTGAGACCGTCGCCGAAGCTGACTTCGTGTGGGAGCCTGCCCCTCAACACAGTGGCGAACCCGAGCTCGCTCTGGTGCCCGAGCTGCTCCCCGTACTCGAGCCCGAGCCACAGCAGGAACCCGTGCTCGAACCTGCACCTGCACCCGAACCCGAACCAGCACCGGAGCCCGAACTCGGACCGGAGCCAGAGCCCGAGCCGGAACCAGAACCAGAACCGGAGCCCGTGCTCGAACCGGAGCCCGAACCCGAACCGGCGCCGGAGCCCGAACCCGAACCGGAGCCGGAGCCCGAACCCTTGACGGATTCTGTCGCGGCGCCACAGCGGGCCGTCCCGGGCGTGAGCTCGTACGAGCGTGAGCTGATGTCTCTTGGACTCGGCGAGCTGTCGCCGGACTTGTTCGACGTTTCGCCCTTGTCGGACGCACGCAAGGTCGGGCCGCCCGCTGCAACGCGGACTCAGGCTGCGAACGCCCAAGCCTCGGTGGAGTCGCCAAAAACGGAATCATCGTCGGTAGTCGATGCAGGGGTGTCGGCAGATGAGCCGATCGATCTGACCGCACTGCTGGAATCGCTTGATCGAGCCCATGACGAAGCCGCTTCGGAAGCCGAGTCTCCGGCGTTCGACGAGTTCGGCTCGGTCGAGCCTGGTGATCTCGACGACGAAATAGTCCGGCAAGCCGCGGCGGATTCCGATGATGAAGCGAGACCCGGGCTGGCCGAACTGCTGGCCGAAGAGATCCCGTACGAGGCGATCGGCCTCTCAGGGGGCATGACCGACGAGTTGTCAGCACTGACGGGCGCGGATCGGCCTTCTCGGCCGGTTGTCAACGTATCGGCAATCCCGGAGCCGGGTTCCGGCGTACTGAAGCGCGATACTAGCGTCGACAGAGAAACGCTGATGAAGATCATCAACGGCATCAAGAGCCTGTAGAGGAGGAACACCCGCCCGTGCAGTCCGTCAAGGTAGTCATCACCGGTCCGTTCAACGCGGGCAAGACCTCGCTCATCAAGGCAGTGAGCGAGATCACGGTGCTATCCACCGAGCGTCAGGTGACGGATTCCACCAGTGAAGGCGACGGCGAAACCACTGTCGCCATGGACTTCGGCAGGATCACCGTCTCAGACGACGTCGTGCTCTACCTGTTCGGCACGCCGGGGCAGGCCCGGTTCTCATTCATGTGGGAGACGCTGTCCGAAGGCATGCTCGGCTTCGTACTGCTGGTCGACGCGAGGGATCCGTCGACCTTCGACGACGCCCGAGGCATGATTGAGTTCTTCACGAGCATGTCCGATGTCCCGTTCATCGTCGCGGCCAACAAGGTCGCCGCCGACGACTCGGAGGCCCTGCGCCGCGTCCGAGAAGACCTCCAGCTGGCGGCGGATGTGCCGCTGCTCGCGGTGGACGCAAGATCCCGCGCGTCGGTCAAGTCGGCCCTTCTCGGCCTCCTCTACGAGATTCTGAAGGGCATGGAATAGCCGGCGTGGACAACCGCCTCGTCATCCTCTCTGCAGCCACGGTTCTGGTGGCGATTGTTGTGGCCGTCGCTGCTGTCGCCGTGGTGTCTCGGCGCCGAAAGGCCAGAGCGCTTCGGGAGGACCAGGAGGCATGGGCGGTTGCCCCTGCGTCATCGTCGGCCGACTCGGAGTCACCCTGGGCCGCGATCGAGGAGGAGCCGCCCACCGCCGAGCTCTTGGCGCCCCTGAGCGCCAGCGACTGGTCCCCTCGACCCGAACCGGCGCCGGCAGAGGAGCTGCCCACGCTCTCGCTTGCCGAGAGGATCAAGGCGTTCGAGGCGCGCGTGCCACAGGTGGTGCCCGAGCCCCTCGACGGGCTGGCGCCA
>CAZIPT010000047.1:11370-17223 GCA_964541375.1 uncultured Eubacteriales bacterium | reverse complement strand
GGATCGGGTTCTAAAATGTCAGCCTCTCGTATCGGGGGTGGGGGGGGCAGCTCGTTGCGCTGTCTGACGTGTCAATGGACATCGGGCGCGGCGAGATGGGGGCGATCGTGGGGGCGAACGGTTCGGGCAAGTCCACGCTGGCGAGTCCCACCAACGGCCTTCTGCTGCCCGACTCAGGCACCGTCGCAGTTGACGGGGCCGACACCTGCGATGGTTCCCGCATACGAGAGACTCGCGAGCGCGTTGCCGTAGTTCTCCAGCATCCGGACGACCAGATCGTCGCCACCTCCGTTGAGGACGACGTTGCCTTCGGGCCCGAGAATCTCGGGCTGGACCGAGCCGAGATTCGCTGCCGAGTGGATCGCGCACTTGCTGCCGTCGGGCTCACTGGCTTGGAGCGTCGCGAACCTCACCTGCTGTCCGGTGGCCAGAAGCAGCGCCTGGCGATCGCCGGTGCTCTGGCCATGGAGCCCGAGTACCTGGTGCTCGACGAGCCGACTTCGATGCTCGATCCGGAAGGACGACGCGATGTCGCTTCGGTCATCGAGCGGCTTGGCGGGTCGGGCAAGGGCATCCTGCTTATCACCCATGACTTGGCCGAGGCGGCACGGGCGGACCGCGTCGTGGTGCTCGACCGCGGATCCGTCTTGTACAGCGGTACCGCCAGTCTGCTCCTGGAGCGCGGTGAGCTGCTGACCGCCTGCGGGCTGGAGACGCCGCCGCTTGTCCTGCTTACCGCGCACCTGAGGAGCCTGGGTGTGGAGATGGGATCGGGACTTGTGGAGCCCGCGGCTTTGGCGGATGCGCTATGTCGCTGACTCTTCACAACCTCGGCTATACGTATGCCGCCGGAACGGGCTTCTCGCAGCAGGCACTCGAGGGAGTCTCACTTTCGGTCTCGCCAGGCGAGCTGGTGCTTGTTCTTGGCGCGACAGGCTCCGGCAAGTCGACGCTACTGCGAATCGCGGCAGGTCTTCTTGGCGCGGAGGGCGGCAGCGCTACCATCGACGGGGAGCCGCTCACGCGACAGACGGCTCGAGGGCGTGTCGGCATGGTCTTTCAGGATGCCGAGTCACAGCTGTTTGCCGAGACGGTGGAGGCGGACGTTGCGTTCGGCCCGCGCAATATGGGTCGCTCGGCCGCGGAAGCGAACGCTGCGGCGCGCGAGGCGCTCGGACGCGTGGGGCTGCCGTCCGGCGAGTACTCGGCGCGCTCACCGTTCTCGCTATCGGGAGGCGAGGCGCGCCGGGTTGCCATCGCCGGGGTGCTTGCGTTTGCCCCGCGCTATCTGCTGCTCGACGAGCCCACCGCTGGCATGGACGCCCGTGGTCGGCGCGCCGTCGAAGCGATTGTTTCTGATGCGCGGGCGCTGGCCGGCGTCGTTGTGGTCAGCCATTCCGCCGAGGAGTTCCTGGGCGCGGCCGACCGCGTGCTCGTGCTCGCCGAGGGGAGCCCCGTGTACGACGGCTCGGCCGCCGAACTGGTCGCCGACCCGGCGCCGTTTGCCGCAGCCGGGCTGCTCGCCCCGGATGTGCTTCTCGTTCAGATGCGCGCCCGCGCCCTGGGGTGCACTGTCGGGCCGTACACTCTCGACCCGGTGGTTGCCGCCCGATCGCTGGCAAGTGCCCTGGGGAGCGTGTGATGGGGATCCCGATTCCGTTTGGGCAGTTCGTCCCGATCGACTCGCCTGTCCACCGGCTGGAGCCTCGAGTGAAGCTTGCACTCGTCGCGTGCTACACGGTGGTTCTCTTCTCCTCCGAGGGATGGTCAGGTCTGGGCCTGGCGACGGCGCTGGTCGCTCTGGCACTGCTGCTTTCACGCGTGCCGGCGCGGCTTGCCCTGCGAGGGCTTCGGCCGGTCGCCCTGCTGCTGTTGCTTACCGTCGCGATGAACGCCTTGCGTTGGAGTCCCGATGACTCGATGATCGGCCTCGGCTCGCTCGGAGTGAGCCGAGCCGGTCTTATGACCGGACTGTTCTTCGCGACGCGCATCGTGCTGCTGGTCATGGGGACATCGTTGCTCACGCTGACGACGTCGCCGGTTGCGCTGACTGACGCGCTTTCGCGCCTTATGGTGCCGCTGCGCCCCCTGCGTTTCCCAGTCGACGATGTCGCGATGATGTTCTCCATCGCGCTGCGCTTCATTCCCACCACCGCCGAGGAGGCCGAGAAGATCGTCGTCGCGCAGGCGGCCCGCGGAGCCCGATTCGACGAGGGAGGTCTCCTGCAGCGCTCACGAGCGTGGGTTCCGGTGCTGGTCCCGCTGTTCGTGAATCTGTTTCGGCGGGCCGACAGTCTGGCCGTCGCGATGGAGTCTCGATGCTACACAGGACAACGGCGCACGCGGTTGCACGCTTCACGGATGCGCGCATCGGACTGGGCGGTTCTGTTCTCGGGCGTGACCGTCGCGGTCTTTGCGACGATACTGCTCTAGCAGACACGTGGCGCCGACCACAACGAACTCGCATGCGGCCCGTAGAGTGAGGTGCCCCTTCTGATGGAGTCCAACCTCGGCTTCCCGGTAATCGCGTTGACCGTCGCCTACGACGGCGCGCGGTTCTCGGGCTTTGCGCGTCAGATCAATGCGGTGACTGTGCAGCAGCGGCTCGAGGAGTCGCTCGCCATCGTGCTCCGCCGCGAGCTACTCACTGTCTGTGCGGGGCGAACCGACGCCGGCGTGCACGCGCTCGGCCAGGTTGTGTCATTCCCCTTCGAGGGCATGCCACCCGATCCGGATGTCCTGTCGAAGTCCCTGAACGCGATGACGCGGGGAATCGTCGTCTCGCAGGTGCGGTTCGCTCGGCCGGGGTTCTCGGCGAGGTTCGACGCCAAACGCCGAGAGTATCGCTATCGGGTGCATGCCGGACCGGTGCCGCCGCTGTTCACCGCGCCCGTGGCGTGGGGGTTCAAGAAGCGGCTGGATGTCGACGCTATGCGCGAGGCCGCCCAGCTGCTCGTGGGTGAGCACGATTTCCGTTCGTTCTGTGTGACAGAGTCCGCGATCGGGCAGCGGACCGTGCGCACGGTGGAGACCATCGAGATAGCTGAGGAGTGCATCCTGGGTGAGACGTGTTTGACCTTCCGCGTTGTCGGCAACGCGTTCTTGCACTCGATGGTGCGGACGATTGTCGGCAGCCTCGTCGAGGTGGGGGTGGGGCGACACTCCCCGGGTTGGGTCGGGGACGCGCTCGCTGCGAGAGAGCGCTCGGCTGCGGGACAGACTGCACCGGCGTGCGGACTGACGTTGTGGTCGGTGGAGTATCCCGATGAAGTGTGGTTGCCGCACGGCTGACGCGGGCGTCGGCGGCGTGCATCCGGGGGCCGATGTCGGAGTGGATACGCCCGGAGGCGTTTGTTTGACGCAGCCGCACACCGCAGCTACTATGTGAGGGTTCGTTTCAGTAGCCCCGTGAAGGTTCGATTCGAACAAGCGAAGACAATCGTTTCGTTGGAGGACTTGTGAAGACCTACCACGCTAAGCCCCATGAGGTTGAACGGGAGTGGCTTCTCGTCGACGCCACTGACCTCGTGCTCGGCCGGCTCTCCACTCAGGTGGCTCAGATCCTGAAGGGCAAGACCAAGCCGCAGTACACGCCGCACGTCGATACCGGTGACTTCGTCGTCATCATCAACGCCGAGAAGGTCCGCCTCACCGGCAACAAGGCAAACACCAAGATGTACTACACGCACTCCGGCTTCATCGGCGGCCTCAAAGAGGTCTCCTACCAGCGCATGCTGGCCAAGCACCCGGAGCGCATCATCGAGAAGGCCGTCAAGGGCATGCTGCCCAAGAACACGCTCGGTCGCGCGATGAACCGCAAGCTCAAGGTGTACGCAGGTCCGAACCACCCACACGCCGCTCAGAAGCCGCGTCAGATCACGTTGGAGGCCTAAGGCATGGCTGAGACAAAGGCTGTCTACTACGGCACTGGCCGCCGCAAGACCTCGGTCGCTCGCGTCCGTTTGGTCCCCGGCACCGGTCAGATGACTGTCAACAAGAAGACCGGGCTGGAGTTCTTCGGTCGTCAGGCGCTCGTCAACTTCGCCGAGACCCCGTTCAAGGCCACCGAGACCTCAGATCGCTTCGACGTGATCGCTCAGTGCCATGGCGGCGGCGTCTCCGGGCAAGCCGGCGCCCTGCGTCACGGCATCGCCCGCGCCCTGCTCGAGGCCGGCGACGAGTACCGTGCCGAGCTCAAGCGCGCCGGCTACCTGCGCCGCGACCCCCGTATGGTCGAGCGCAAGAAGTACGGCCTGAAGAAGGCCCGCAAGAAGCCGCAGTTCTCCAAGCGCTAGGACCCGCGGCTCATCGTTGCAACCGATCGGGGCTCGCCGCATACGCGGTGGGCCCCGTTTCTCTCCTGAGGGGACTCGTATGACTCGGCTCTTCGGTACTGACGGCGTTCGAGGCATTGCCAACGCTGAACTCACTCCCGAGCTGGCTTTCCGACTCGGAGAAGCGGCCGGTCACTTTCTGGGCGAGAAGGGGCGCGGCAGGATCGTCGTCGGTCGCGATACGCGACGCAGCGGTGAGATGCTCGAGGCAGCGTTGGTCGCAGGCATCTGCTCCGGCGGCGCCGACGCGCTTGTCGCGGGCATCGTTCCGACTCCCGCAGTCGCCCTGCTCGTGCGCGAGCTGGGAGCTGACGGCGGTGTGGTCATCTCGGCGTCGCACAACGCCCCGGAGTACAACGGCATCAAGTTCTTCAGCCGAGAAGTCTTCAAGCTTCCCGACGAGGTCGAGGACGATATCGAGACGTTCTGTGCCTCGGAGCGCGACTACGTGCGTCCCACCGGCGCTGAGATCGGGACTATCACGCCAGTTCAGGATGCGGTCGAACGCTACATCGCGCATTGCGTTGGCACGGTGTCGGTCGACCTGACAGGACTCACGATAGCCGTTGACTGCGGTCACGGTGCGGCCTCGGTCGCTACGCCGGAGGCGCTCCGCCGGCTCGGCGCGAACGTCATCTCGGTCAACTGCAACTGGAATGGCATGGACATCAACGTCGGCTGCGGCTCTACCAATCTTGCGCCGTTGTGTGAACTGGTCGAGAGCAACGACGTCGACTTCGGAATCGCGCACGACGGCGACGCGGATCGCGTCCTGGCGGTTGACGACTCCGGTGCCGAGGTCGACGGCGACGCGATCATGGCGATCTGCGCGGCCCACAGGAAGGCGGCGGGTACGCTCCCCCTCGACACCGTCGTCTCGACGGTCATGTGCAACCTCGGTTTCGAGATCGCCATGCGCGACCTGGGTGTCACGGTCATCAAGACCAAGGTGGGGGACCGCTACGTTCTCGAGCAGCTCCGTACGTCGGGGGCGGTTCTGGGCGGAGAGCAGTCGGGCCACATCATCTTCCTGCAGCACAACACCACGGGCGACGGGCTGGTGACGGCGCTGCAGCTCGCCGCAGTGCTGCGCGAGACAGGTCGGCCGCTGTCGGAACTGCGACAGGTGATGCGCCGCTTCCCCCAGGTGCTCGTCAACGTCGAGGTCGCTGAGAAGCATCGGCTCGGAACCAGTGCGACGATCGCTGAGGCGATTCGGGCCGCCGAGGCCGAGCTGGGTGAGACCGGCCGTGTGCTCGTGCGACCGTCCGGGACTGAGCCGCTCGTGCGCGTGATGGCCGAGGCCTCCGACGAGGAGACCGCATCAGCGATCGTCGACCGGCTGGTCGCCGTCGTGGTGGCAGAGCTGGGCTGATACGGCGACATCTGCCTCGACCGCGAGCGTTCGCTCTCGGGTCCGCGCGTCAGCCGCAGCAGCGAGGCCTCGCGGCCGAGCCTCGACTGGTACACTGGGGTAGTACGGAGTTCCCGAGAAAGAAGGAGTCGTCTGCCGAACCCC
>CAZIPT010000047.1:4139-11360 GCA_964541375.1 uncultured Eubacteriales bacterium | reverse complement strand
GGGCTTTCCGGGCCTGACCGGGGTCGTGCCGACATGGACAAGGCCCGCAGGGGACCGTGGGGACAAAGTGATGCCGAACCGGTGGTTTCAACTCCAAGAGGCGGTTCGCCTCGGTCCGGTGGCAGGTTCGGGGCCCTGGATTTCTCGCGGCATATCGGCCGCACGTGTTGACACACCCCTCGGACTCTGGAGGTCTGTCTATCTATGTGTGGAATCGTCGGATACATCGGTCCCCGTGCTGCGAGCGACGTGCTTGTCAGCGGGCTGGCACGACTGGAGTACCGCGGCTATGACTCGGCCGGCGTCGCAATCATCGACGGTGCCGACCTGGCGGTAGCACGCCGAGTAGGAAAGCTCGTGAACCTGAGGAACGCGTTGGGTGCTGAGCCCGTCGAGGGTAGTGTCGGCATCGGGCACACGCGCTGGGCGACGCACGGAAAGCCGAGCGAGGAGAACGCCCACCCTCACATCGACTGCGAAGGGCGAATCGCCGTCGTGCACAACGGTATCATCGAGAACTTCATCGAACTGCGCGAAGAGCTGCGTGCGACCGGCCACATCATTCGGTCGGAGACCGATACAGAACTGATCGCGCACCTGATAGAGAGCTACTACCAGGGGGACTTGGTCGACGCGCTTGCCAAGACGATTGAGCGGCTCGACGGGGCCTACGCGCTGGGCGTCGTCCACCTCGACCACCCCGACATGATTCTCGCCTCGCGCAACGAGTCGCCACTGATCATCGGCGTGGGCGAGGGCGAGAATATCGTCGCGAGCGACATCCCGGCCGTGCTTGAGTTCACTCGGGAGATCATCGTCTTGCACGACGGCGAGATCGCTATCGTCTCGGCGGCCGGGGTGGACGTCGTTGACCTCGACGGCACTGCGGTCGAGCCCGAGATGATGCACGTGGAGTGGGACCTGGATGCCGCCGAAAAGGGCGGCTATGAGGACTTCATGCTGAAGGAGATCTTCGAACAGCCAAAGGCCATTCGAGACACCCTGATGGGGCGGATGGGTGACGACGGGCTGATTCAGCTCTCAGAGCTGCAGATGTCGCCGTCAAACATAGCCATGATGAGCCGCGTCTACATCATCGCCTGCGGCACATCGCTCCACGCCGGCCTCGTCGCCAAGAACCTCATCGAGCAGTGGGCGCGTATCCCGGTTGAAGTGCAGTGCTCGAGTGAGTTCCGTTATGCCGATCCCATCGTCGACGACGAGACGCTGGTGGTTGCCATCACGCAGTCGGGTGAGACGGCCGACACGCTGGCAGGCGTGCGTGAGGCGCGCGAACGCGGCGCGAGGGTCATCGCCATAACCAACGTCGTCGGTAGTCGCGTGACTCGCGAGTCCGACGGCGTTATCTACACGCACGCGGGTCCCGAGATCGGTGTTGCGGCAACCAAGACCTTCACGTCACAGATCGCCGCGCTCACCGTGCTGGCGCTCAAGCTCGCGCAGGCAAAGGGCACGCTCTCCACCGAGAAGATCGACTCCCTCTGGAGCGAGCTGCTCACCATCCCCGATATCGTCGAGGCCGAGCTGCAGGACCTGACCGGTCTTGAGGAGTGCGCGCGGCAGTGCCTCTCGGCGTCGAGTGCACTGTTCCTCGGTCGAGGGATGGGTGTACCGATCGCGATGGAGGGTGCGCTCAAGCTCAAAGAGATCTCCTATATTCACGCCGAGGCCTACCCGGCCGGCGAGATGAAACACGGTCCGATCGCGCTCATCACCGACCAGATGCCTGTCGTGGTGGTTGCGACTCAAGGGCGCACCTACGAGAAGGTCGTCAGCAACATCCAAGAGGTGCGCGCTCGCGGTGCTGAGGTGATCGCCGTTGCGACCGCGGGTGACGAGGACATCCGGCAGCACGCGGAGTTCGTGATGCACGTGCCGGCGACGAGCGAGGCCCTCTCGGCGATTCCGACCACGATCCCGCTTCAGCTGCTGGCCTACCACATCGCCAAGCTGAAGGGCTGCAACGTCGACCAGCCCCGCAACCTAGCCAAGTCCGTGACGGTGGAGTAGCCCATGATCACCGGACTGGGCGTCGACATCGTCGAGATCGAGCGGATGCGCTTGGCACTGGAGCGTCGACCAGGGCTCAAAGAGCGGCTCTTCTCGGCGGATGAACGTGCGTACTGCGACAAGCGTGGACGACCAGAGGTGCACTATGCGTTGCGGTTCGCCGCAAAGGAGGCCGTGCTCAAGGCGTTGGGAACCGGCTTCGCTGGGATGAAGTTCACTGACGTAGAGGTGTCGCGCGAGATGAGTGGGCGTCCCGTGCCCAGGCTGTCCGGTCGGGCCGCCGAGAGGGCCGAGGAGCTCGGGATCGTCGAGATGCACCTCTCGCTCTCGTTCACGCACACGACGGCCGTAGCCTCGGCCGTCGCGATCACCGAGGGGTCCCGGCCGCGCAAGGACGAGCGTCCCGATCCCAAGGCGGAACTCGCAGCATCGTTCAAGGAAGCGCGTGCGCTTCTTGACGACGTCGCGCCCAAGGGTGCTGACTAGGAACCGTCGTCGGGCGGGTGGCACGAGGCCCGCGGTTTCTCGGCAGGTCCGGAAGGAGCCGACATGGTTCGCGCACTGACAGCTGAGCAGGCACGAACGGTCGAAGAGGCCGCGGTCTCGCGCGGGGTCGACCTCGCGACGCTCATGCGAGCGGCCGGCGCAGCGGTGGCCTCGGAGGTCATGTCCGCGGCGCCCGAGGGTGACGTAGTGGTTCTGGCCGGGCGCGGCAACAACGGTGGTGACGGCTGGGTCGCAGCACGCGATCTGGCGGCCGCCGGTCGCCGGGTGAGTGTCCTGACGCCCGATGCGCCTGAGCCGAACGGGGGCATCGCCGCCGATGCAGCGCACGAGGCGATCAGCACCGGAGTGTCGTGGCGTGCAGTGGGCGATGGTGTCATCGACGATGAACTGAAGCGGGCGGCCGTCGTCATCGACGCAATGCTCGGCATCGGGGCATCGGGTCCGCTGCGAGCTCCCTTCGACGCCTGGGCCGAGGCGGTCAACCGCAGCGGTGCCTATGTGGTGTCGGTTGACCTGCCGACAGGCGTCGATTCGGACTCCGCTGCGGTCGACGGAAGCGCCGTCGAGGCCGACTGCACGGTCACGTTCACGGCTCCGAAGCGTGGACTCGTGCTATTCCCCGGCGCCGGATTCTCCGGCGACATCATCGTCGCCGACATCGGCATCGACCCTTCTTTCGCCGAGGTTCCCGAGGCTCTGGAGATATGGTCGGCCGAGGAGTACGCGGCACTTCTGCCCAGACCTCGCCCCGACGCCCACAAGAACGACCGCGGGCGGGTGCTGGTCATCGCAGGTTCCGCAGCCTATCCGGGTGCGGCCGTCCTCGCCGCACGCGGGGCGGCGCGAGCGGGCGCGGGCTACGTGACGCTCGCGGTCCCTGAGTCGGTCGTGCCGATCGCACAGGCCCATCTGCTGTCGGTGCCGGTGGTCGGGCTTCCGGAGGGCCGCAGCGGCGCGCTCTCCTCGGCCGCGCTGGACAAGGCGCTCCAGCTGGCGCGCGAGTACGATGCGGTGGTGCTCGGCCCCGGCCTCACACTGGCGGACGGCGCTGTGGTTACCGCACGTGGGCTGGTCTCGGAGCTGGCACTTCCGTTGGTCATCGACGCCGATGGGCTCAACGCGCTTGTTGACGCACGCGACCTTATCGAGAGGCGCGTCTCGCCGACGGTGATGACCCCGCACCCGGGCGAACTCGCGCGGCTGCTGGGTATGAGTTCGGCGGAGGTGCAGGCCGACCGGGTGGCGGCCTCGACACCGCTGTCGAGCGAGGCAACGGCCGTGGTGCTCAAGGGCGCAGGGACTGTGATATGCGGCTCGTCGCGGCACGTCGTGAACGTTTCGGGCTCCGTCGCACTCGCGACAGCGGGGACAGGCGATGTACTCGCAGGTATCATCGGGACGTACCTGGCGCAGGGCCTCTCACCTCTTGAGGCAGGTGCGCTCGGCGCCTACGTGCACGGACGTGCGGGAGAGGCAGCCGCCTCGGCGCTCACGCCGCTGTGCGTAGACGCCGAGGACATTCCGGAGTTCCTGCCTCTGGCCGTGGCCGAACTGCTCGAACAGTGGTGACCGCGAGACGGCGCAGAGTTTCGTTGCGCCACGCCTCGAAACCGGGAGGATGTTCAGCGTGACGAAGAACCGATGGTCATGGGCGCAGATCGATCTGGCGAAGATCACCTCCAACGTCGCCAACCTCAAGGCGTTGACCAAGCGCGGGACGCTGTTCATGGCGGTGGTCAAAGCCGATGGCTACGGCCATGGCGCCGAGAAAGCAGCACTGTCGGCGTTGGCTGGCGGCGCGGATCGCCTGGGCGTTGCGACACTCCGAGAGGGTCTGGAGCTGCGTCGGGCGGGTATCTCGGCGCCGATCATGCTGCTCTCGGAGCCGCCTGAGACCGCGATTCCCTCGCTGTTGGAGCACGACCTCACACCGACGGTGACGACACGCGAGTTCGCGGTCGCGCTGGGGAAGTGGGCGGCCGCGCAGGGCCTCTCGGCGAAGTACCACCTGAAGGTCGACAGTGGCATGAACCGGATCGGCGTGCGCGCTGAGGCCGCCGCGACCTTCGCGCTTGGACTGACCGACTTTCCGGGACTCGAACTCGAGGGGACGTTCACGCACTTCGCTACGGCTGATGTTGCCGGCGACTGGGAGGTGGAGCGCCAGTTCGACCGTTTCACCGGCACGCTTGCCGAGATGCGCACCGAGGGTCTCAACCCCGGCATCGTCCACGCCGCCAACAGCCCGGCGACGATCCTGTACCCAGAGACGCATCTGGATATGGTCCGGTGCGGCCTGTCGATCTACGGCCTGTATCCCTCGGGCGCCGCACGCGAACGGGTGGAACTCGCCCCGGCGAGGTCGGTCAAGGCGCGCGCTACGCTCGTGAAGCGGATAGGGATGGGGGAGAGCGTCAGCTACGGGTTCACCTGGACTGCGGCTGCGCCCACGGTGGTCGCGACTCTGCCGCTTGGCTACGCCGACGGCATCCATCGTGCCGCCTCCAACGAGTTTGCCGTGCTGGCGGGCGGAGCGCGCTGTCGACAGATCGGTCGTGTGTGTATGGATCAGCTCATGATCGAGGTGCCCCGCGGGGTGGAACTGGCGAGGGGCGACGAGGTCGTTGTCATTGGCGAGCAGGGTGGCGAGCGGGTCACGATCGAGGATCTCGCCGAAGCCGCCGGTACCATCAACTACGAGATGACGTGTGCCCTGGGCATGCGTCTGGAGCGCGTCTACCGCTAGGCGTACGCCCGTCGCATGACGGTCGTACCGCAGGCGCAGCAAATAGGGTCACTTCTTCGCAGGAGTGGCTCCCCCTTATGACGAAACACACTACGAGGCTCAAGTTGGTGCCTCGTTTTGTGTGCCGTAACACCCGTCATCGCACCAAGGGGGATTCTCTGTGGACGAAAAGGTCATCGACGACATCGAAATGCACAAGCAGACCATCGCCACTGACTCCAACACTCCACTTCACCTGATCCGCGAGAAAGAGCTCGAGATCTCGGGCCGCGTCTTGGCCGCCAAGCGCGAGGCCGACGAGATCGTGACCCAGGCCCGAAAGAAGGCCGCCGAGCTTGTCGCTAAGGCTGAAGCCGAGGGCGGAGCCGGAGCGGCAGCAAGCGAGAAGGTGATACTCGACGCTGCCGAGAAGGAGGCCGCCCGCCTGCGCGCGGAGGCCAAGACCGATGCCGTCGAGCTATCCGAACGGATAAACACGCACCGCGCAGAGGCGGTGCGTCTCGTGTTGGACGCCGTGACTACCATTTAGCCAGGTCACGGCGGGGAGGCCGGTCCCCAGAGAGGGTGGTCCACGTGCTTGTTCCAATGGCGAAGGTCGAGATCATAGGCCCCAAGAGCCTGTTCCTCGACGTAGTGAGCGCACTTCACGACCAGGGCAAGATCCACATCGAGGATCTGTCGAAGCGAATCGCAAGCGGCGAAGTCGCGCTGGATCGCATGGAGATCCAAGGCGAAGAAGTCCAGGTATACGATCAGCTCGACGAACTGCTCATTCGGGTGAGGGCGATACTCAAGACGTTGAACGAGCCGACCGAGCCGATGGACGCCAAGGGTCGGCTGGTTGAGTACGAGCGTCTCTGGCGCCTCACTCCGTCGCAGCTCGCCGAGGAAGTGTCGAGTGTCATCTCCGACGTAGAGGAGAAGACCGCCGACCTTGCGGCGCTCCACACGTCGGCAGAGGGCGAGATCTCACTCCTCGCGCGCTACGAGCCGATTCTCGGCAAGATACAGCCACTGGCCAAGCAGCTCGTCGTCACCGGAGCCTTCGATAGCGTGGCGCTCTTGGTCGAGCGTCGCTATAAGGCCGGGCTCGAGCACCTCCAGGTCGAACTCGACAAGGTCACCAATTCTCAGTGCGAGATCCTTTCCACCGATATCGACGATCAGACGACGGCTGCCATCGTCGTCTACGCGCGCCAGTACGCCGAGCCTGTCCACAAGTTCCTGGCCATGGAGAACGTCAACCAGATCCGACTGCCGCAGGACTTCCAGGACATGCCGCTCGACGTCGCCTACGAGACGATCCACCAGCGCAGGGCCGAGCTGCCCGCGGAGCTCGAGCGCATTCGTACCGAGCTCGACGAGATGTCGCGCAAGTGGTTCGCCAAGCTGACCACTGCGCGCGATGTGCTCATGGACCGCATCGACGAGATCGTGGCGATACCGCAGTTCGGTCGCACCGAGTACGCGTTCATGATCGACGGTTGGGTCCCCGTTTCCGATATGAACGAACTCACCGACATGCTGCACGAGAAGTTCGTCGACGAGATCGTGGTGACCCAACTTGAGATTGACGAGAAGGACTTCGTCAACGCTCCCGTCGCCCTCAAGAATGCGGGATGGGCTGCGCCGTACGAGCAGCTCATGGGGATGATGGGCAAGCCAAAGTACGGCACCTACGATCCCACGTGGATGCTGGCGATCTTCTACCCGTTGTTCTTCGGCATGATCGTCGGAGACATCGGATACGGGCTCGTCATGCTCGGCACGGTGATGTGGCTCAGGATGAAGTTCAAGGACAACGATGGCGTGCAGTTGGCGACAGCGATCCTTGGCCCGGCGGCTACCAGCGTTATCATCTTCGGTTTCATCTACGGCTAGTTCTTCGGGAACCTTCTGGGGCCAAGATTCGGCAACGTCATGCAGCCCATAGGGAG
>CAZIPT010000047.1:0-4129 GCA_964541375.1 uncultured Eubacteriales bacterium | reverse complement strand
GGGGATATCCGGTACCCGCGGGCGCTCACATCATCATGCCGTTCGAGCGCACCCAGCCTGAGATGCTCATGACCTTCTTGATCATCGCTCTTGCCATCGGCGCGTTCCAGGTGCTCTTGGGTCTGGTGCTCGGAGTCTACAACGGCATCAAGACCAAGCACTGGTCCCATGTTTACGAGAAGGGCGGGATGATCGCGTTCGTCCTCGGGTTCGCCGGCCTCGTCCTGATGATCGTCTTTGGCGCCGTGCTGACGGCCAACATAGGCACCACCGGAGCCTACGTTCTCCAAGCGATTGCAGCGCTCGTGCTGTTCCTCGGATTCGCCTTCGCCATCAAGGGAGGCGGTATCGTCGGAGCCATTGAATCGATCGGCGCGCTGTCGAACATCGCAAGCTACCTGCGTATCATGGCCGTCGGCCTCGCCGGCGCCATCTTCGCCGAGGCGGTCAACGAGATTGCCGCTTCGATGGGCAATCCCATCCTCGGCCTCATCATTGCCATCCCACTGCAGATGCTCAACTTCGTCATCTGCGCTTTCAGCCCGAATATCCATGCAGTGCGTCTTAACTTCCTCGAGTTCTTCGGGAAGTTTTACGAGCCAGGTTCCAAAGAGTACAAGCCGTTCCAGAAAACCGGAGGGGAGAAGCGCGCATGATCAGCAAGAGGCTCGCGAAGTATGTGTTCTTCAGCACGTTTGTCGGAGTTATGGCAGTACCGGCAGTTGCACTCGCACAGGAGGCCGCAGCGGCGCCACCGGTCACGATGGCTGCAGCTGTCAAGACGTTGGGCGCTGCACTGTGCATGGGTATCTCAGCGATTGGCGCCGGCTGGGCGCAGGCAAAGATCGGTTCGGCCGGTCAGGGCACCCTGGCAGAGCGTCCCGAAGAGCGCGTCTTTGTTCTGACGCTCACGGCGCTCCCTGAAGTCATCGCTCTGCTCGGATTCGTCATGGCCATCATCCTCAACGGCTAGGACGGGATGCGTTCCAGTGCGACCCGTCTGTCCGTCCTAGAGGGGGCGACCCATGGCAATCAATGACATTCTCAGTACCCTGGACGACCAGGCACAGGCAGACTGCGAAGCTATAGTCGGCGAGGCTCGCGAGCACGCGAAGCTCATCGTCGAGGAGGCCGAGCGGCAGGCCCAGCAGATCCACGACACGTTCGTGAACCAGGTCGAGCGAGTGGCGAAGCTGAACGCGTCCAAGCAGGTCAACGCGGCCAGACTCGAGTCCAAGATGACCGTCTCCTCGGTCAAGGGCGACGGTCTGACGGCTGTGTTCGACGACGCCGAGAAGCAGCTGTTCTCGGCACGCGACGCGGGGTACGACGCGCTCTTCGCCGCGCTGGCGGCAGAAGCGCTGGAAGACGTGAGCGGCCCGGTCACGATTCGCGTGACGGCCAAAGACGTCGGCCTCGCACAGAAGGCGGCTTCGGATGCGGGTCTCTCCGCAGACGTTGTCGGCGATCTGGACACCGCCGGTGGTCTCGTCGTCGAGACTGGCGGGGGCAAGATCGTGCGCCGAAACACGCTTGAGGATCGTCTCAGTCGTGCCAGGCAGTTCGTACGCGCTGATGTAGCCGCGGTCCTGTTCTCATGAGCAAGGCCGTCATCGAGGCAGGCAACCGGACAGTCCCGGAGACCGACGCTGGGTATGCCAACGCGCGGCTGCGTGGCATGCGCGCGAACCTGCTCCCCCGGGCGTTCTACGACCGTCTCATGGATGCGACAGACATGGGACAAGCCATCAAGGAACTCATGGCAACTGACTACGCGGCAGACCTGGAGGCCGAGCTCGTCCACGGTCGGACGGCGGCGGTCATCGACGGCGCGCTCAAAGACAACATGGTCCGGGCGTACCGCAAGGTGCTCTCCTTCCTCAACCCGTCGGCTCGCACGTTGCTTGCGACGCTCTTGGGCCGATGGGACGTCTTCAACATCAAGACGATCCTGCGAGGCGTGCACAACGAGGTGCCCCGCGATGAGATCAAGAAGAGCTTCTTCCCGGCCGGGTACCTGAGTGAGGCCGATCTTGAGGCCTTGACCCAGTTCGACGAGGTCGGAGCTGTCATCAACACGATGGCGATGTGGGGCCTGGTCTACGCCGCGCCGCTGCGCAAAGCGTTCCCTGACTACACCAGGGACAACGACCTGGCACCCCTGGAGCTGGCCCTCGACCAGCAGTACACCGCATGGGCGTCCTCTCGCCTGGTCGGCGGTTCGGCAGACGTCGACATCGCACGCCGGATCCTGGGGATGCAGATCGACACATCCAACATGGTCATGGTGTTCCGTCTGCTCAAGGCGGATATGGGATCCACCAAGGCCGACAAGTACTTCCTCGAGGGCGGGCGCGTTGTCCGTCGGGACCTCTTTTTGGAGCTCGCGCGGATGTCCGATGTCGATGAGGTCCTGGACAGGCTCAAGCGCACTCCTTACGGTGGCGCGCTCGACGAGGCGGCTCTGAGGTACCTCGAGAGCAACTCGATCACGGTGTTCGAGCGCGCGCTGGAAGAACAGCTGATGCGGCGCGCACTGATGGCAGGCGTGAAGGACCCGCACGGTGTCGGGGTCGCCATCGCCTACTTGTACGGCAAACAGAACGAGATAACCAACCTGCGCATCGTGGTCAAAGGCATCTCAGTCGGGATGCCCGCCGACAGGGTGAGGGAGGAGCTGATCCTTGTATAGGCTCGTTGTACTCACCGATCCTGATTCCGCGGACGGCTTCCGGCTCGCGGGCGTGGACGTCGAGATCGTCGACAGTCCTGAGACGGCGCGGCGGACGCTGACATCGCTGCTCGACGATGACGCCACGGGCATCATCGCGATCAACGAGAAGCTGATGTCTTCGATCGACGAGCGCATCCAAAAGAAGATCGATTCGATTTACCGGCCGATCGTGGTCTCCCTGCCGATCAGGGAGACGCTCGAAATAGGCGAGGACCATCGCGCCTATCTCTCGAGGCTCATCAGGCGAGCGATTGGTTTCGATATCACTCTGAGGCGGGGATGACATGATCGTCGGAACGATTGCGAAGATCACCGGCCCGGTCGCGGTCGCGGACGGCATGACCGGTGCCCGCATGTACGACATCGTCCGTGTCGGCAACGAAGGCCTCATGGGCGAGGTCATTCGGCTCGAGAACGACACGGCGACTATCCAGGTCTATGAAGACACATCGGGGCTGAAGGTCGGCGAGATCGTTGAGTCGACCGAGGGCGCACTAATGGTCGAGCTTGGCCCGGGGCTGCTCACGTCGATTTACGACGGCGTTCAGCGCCCGTTGCCCGTGATCGCCGAGCAAAGCGGCGACTACATCGAGCGCGGTACGGTTGCCTCTGCGCTCAACCGAGAGAAGCTGTGGTCGTTCACGCCGGTCGTCTCGGCGGGCGACATGGTCGGCGCGGGTGACGTGCTCGGAACCGTGCCCGAAGGCAAGACCATCCTGCACAAGGTCATGGTTCCGCCTCTGGTCAAGGCCGGCAAGATCGCGCAGATCACGCCGGCCGGCGAGTACAACGTCGACCAGGTGGTCGCGACCATGGAAGACGGCACCGAGATTCGGATGAGCCAGCGCTGGCCCGTGCGCCAGGGGCGGCCCTACATCCGGAAGATGGATCCGACCACGCCGTTCACCACCGGCATGAGGATCCTGGACACGTTCTTCCCGATTGCGCTGGGCGGCAACGCCATCATTCCCGGCGGCTTCGGGACCGGCAAGACCGTCACGCAGCAGTCGCTCGCCAAGTGGGCCGACGTAGACATCATCGTGTACGTGGGCTGCGGCGAACGCGGCAACGAGATGACTGAGGTGCTCACGGAGTTCCCCCACCTCGAGGACACGCGCAATGACGCTCCCCTTATGGATCGTACGGTGCTCGTGGCCAACACCTCCAATATGCCTGTCGCCGCGCGAGAGGCTTCCATCTATGTGGGCGCGACACTGGCGGAGTTCTACCGCGACATGGGCTACAACGTCGCCATGATGTCCGACTCGACGTCACGATGGGGCGAGGCACTGCGCGAGGTTTCGGGTCGTCTCGAAGAGATGCCGGGTGAGGAAGGCTATCCCGCATACCTCGCCACCCGTCTCGCGGCCTTCTACGAGCGGAGCGGCCGAGTCA
>CAZIPT010000046.1:0-17337 GCA_964541375.1 uncultured Eubacteriales bacterium | reverse complement strand
AGGCGTTCGCTGCCAACGAGTACGACGTGCTCGTCGCGACCACCATCATCGAGTCCGGCATCGACAACCCCCACTCCAACACGCTCGTCATCGAGGACTCGCAGCGCCTGGGACTCGCCCAGCTCTACCAGCTCAAGGGCCGCGTGGGACGCAGCCACATCAAGGCCTATGCGTACTTCCTGTTTCCCGCACACCAGTCGCTCACCGAGCAGGCTACCGAGCGCCTCGTGGCCATCGGCGAGAACACGGACCTGGGGAGCGGCATCAAGATCGCGATGCGCGACCTCGAGATTCGCGGGGCCGGATCCCTTCTCGGCGCCGAGCAGTCGGGGAACCTCTCGGCGGTCGGCTTCGACCTGTTCGCGCAGATGCTGATGGAAGCCGTCAGCGAAGCCCGCGGCGAGCCTGTCGTCGCGCACCCGGAGGTCCGTGTCGACCTCCCGGTCCCCGCGTTTCTTCCCGAGGAGTACGTCGACGCCGTCGACGAGCGCGTGCGCGTCTACCGCCGACTCGCCGGCTCACCCTCGATCGAGGCGGTCGACGCCGTCTTCGCCGAGATGCAGGAGCGCTTCGGCGCGGCGCCGGCTCCGGCTAAGAACCTGGTGAACATCGCTCGCATCCGCGCGATGGCGGCCGAGGCCGGCGCGACCAACGTCAGCATGGCAAGACGACGCCTCACCTTGTCGCCGCTTTCGCTTTCAGAAGCCAAAAGAGGCGAGCTCACAGCGAGAGGAGCGGTGTGGATCGAACGAGAGAGAAAACTGGCTATGCCGCTCGATTATGGAGAGTCTGTGACGGCGGCTGCCCTCGGCATTCTCGATGCTATACTCTCTTAGCCTATACCGCCAGATCAGGAGGAAACGGACGATGAAGTCCACTCGGAACCTGCTCGTCGGTGCGCTCTGCGGCGCACTTCTCATCGGTGCACTCGGCCTCTCGGGCTGCTCCAACAGGAACGTGGTTGCAAAGGTCAACGGCGAGAGCATATCGACCGAGCAGCTCAACCAGCAGCTCGAGCAGCTCAAGAAGCAGTACCCCAACATGTTCACCGGCGCTGACGGTGAAGGCAGGCTCCTGGACTTCAAGCAGCGGCTCCTCGACAACCTGATCAATCAGAAGCTCGTCGAGCAGGCGGCAAAGGACAAGGGCATCAAGATCTCCGACTCTGACGTCCAGAAGCAGATCGATCAGCTCAAGGCCGGATTCAAGGACCAGGCTCAGTTCGATGAGGCGCTCAAGAGCGCCGGGATGAATCTGGACGGTCTGAAGGCGCAGATCCGCAATCAGCTCGTGACGCAGAAGCTCATCGAGTCGCTCTCGGCGGACAACAAGGTCAGCGAGGCCGACATTCAGTCCTACTACGACAAGAACAAGGCGCAGTTCTTCCAGAAGGCGTCCAAGAAGGCCAGCCACATCCTCTTCAAGCCGGAGGACAAGGCCACCGCCGAGAAGGTCCTGGCCGAGGTCAAGGCCGGCGGGGATTTTGCGGCGCTCGCAAAGAAGTACTCGGTTGATACCGCCACCGTCTCCAAGGGCGGCGATCTCGGCTGGCCGACGACGGCCTACGTGCCGGAGTTCCAGGCGGCCCTCGACAAGCTCAAGAAGGGCCAGACGACCACCGCGCTGGTTCAGACTCCGTTCGGATGGCACATCATCCGGGTGACCGACGAACGCACCGGTGTTCAGCAGCCGCTCGCCGAGGTCAAGGCGCAGATCGAGCAGATCATCATTCAGCAGCGCAAGGGCGACGCCTACCAGACGTTCTTGGATGACCTGCGCAAGAAGGCCAAGATCGATATCCTCGCAGCCGATCTCAAGGCGGCGGCGGCCAAGGGCAGCAAGACGACCACGCCGACCAAGTAGCTCTGCTCACGCCAATCTGGGGGAGCCTTGGCACACGGGTTCGACGAGTTCGTTGAGGTCATTGCAGCTCTGCGGGCGCCCGATGGGTGCCCGTGGGATCGTGAACAGACGCACCGTTCGATAGCGAAGAACATGGTGGAAGAGGCCTACGAAGCCGTCCACGCCATAGAGACCGATGACGTCGCCGAGCTCCGAGAGGAACTCGGCGACGTTCTCTTGCAGGTGGTACTTCACTCTCAAATCGCGTCGGACGACGGCGAGTTCAGCATCGATGACGTGGTTGCCGCCATCACCGCAAAGATCGTACGCCGTCATCCGCACGTGTTCGGTGACGAAGCAGCGGCGGGAACGCCGGGGGAAGTGCTCGCGCACTGGGATCGCATCAAGGCGGGCGAGCGCGCCGAGAAGCAGCAGGGCATGCTCGACAGCGTGCCCCACGCCCTCCCCGCACTGATGCTGGCACAGACGATTTCCCGAAAGGCCGTCGCCGCGGGCTTTGAATGGGAGACGCTGGACGACGTGTGGGATAAGGTGCACGAAGAGCTTGACGAGCTTCGGGCGACCGAAGTAGGGAGTGCCGAGGCAGCAGACGAGATCGGCGACGTGCTGTTCACGGTGGTCAATCTGGCTCGGAAACAGGGGATCGACGCCGAGACTGCGCTGAGAGGTACGTGCGACAAGTTCCGCTCGCGGTGGTCGGCGATGGAGGAGATGGCGAGGCAAAGCGGCCAGACGGTCGACGAGCTCTCGTTGGACGAACAGGAAGCGCTGTGGCAACAGGCCAAGCGGACCGAGAAAGGGCATACCCCATGAGCATCATCACCGACGTGTATGCGCGTGAGATCCTCGATTCGCGCGGCAACCCCACCGTCGAAGTGGAGGTCGTGCTCGATGACGGCTCGTTCGGGCGAGCCGCCGTGCCGTCAGGCGCCTCGACCGGCGCCTTCGAAGCAGTCGAGCTGCGTGACACCGAGTCGGGACGATATCTGGGCAAGGGAGTCATCAAGGCGGTCGATAACGTCAACGGTCCCATCGCCGAGGAGATCGTCGGTCTGGACGCTACGGACCAGCGCTCGGTCGACATGGCGCTGCTTGAGCTCGACGGCACGTCGAACAAGGGTCGGCTCGGCGCCAACGCCGTACTCGGCGTGTCGCTGGCGGCGGCTCGTGCTGCTGCCGAGTCCACCGAGCTCACGCTCTACAGCTACATCGGCGGCGCCAACGCACACGTCCTTCCGGTCCCCATGATGAACATCCTCAACGGTGGCGCGCATGCCGACAACAACGTCGACCTTCAGGAGTTCATGATCATGCCGGTGGGCGCCTCGACCTTCGCCGAGGGGCTGCGCTGGTGTGCCGAGATCTACCACACCCTCAAGAAGGTCCTGCAGGAGCGCGGCCTGGCCACGAGTGTCGGGGACGAGGGCGGTTTCGCGCCCAACCTTGAGAGCAACGAGGCAGCGCTCGTGATCATCGTCGAGGCGATCCTTGCGGCAGGCTACACTCCGGGTGATCAGGTCCGGATCGCGCTGGATCCCGCGTCCACCGAGTTCTACGATGCCGAGCGCGGCGTCTACGTGCTCTCCGGCGAGGGACGTGAGCTCACGAGCGAGCAGATGGTGGCCTTCTACGAGGACCTGGCCGACCGCTACCCGATCATCTCGATCGAGGACGGCATGTCAGAAGAGGACTGGGAAGGCTGGAAGCTCCTGACGGAGCGTCTGGGCAAGCGAATCCAGCTCGTGGGCGACGACCTCTTCGTCACGAACACCGAGCGTCTTGCGCGCGGCATCGAAATGGGTGTTGCCAACTCGATTCTCGTCAAGCTGAACCAGATCGGTTCTCTCACCGAGACCCTCGAGACGATCGAGATGGCGAAGCAGGCCGGTTACACGTGCGTGATCAGCCACCGTTCCGGTGAGACTGAAGACACGACGATCGCCGACCTGGCGGTCGCAGTGAACGCCGGCCAGATCAAGACGGGAGCACCGGCACGCAGCGATCGCGTCGCCAAGTACAATCAGCTCATCCGCATTGAAGATGAGCTCGGCGAGAGTGGCTCGTATCCTGGTACGTCGGCGTTCTACAGCATTCGGAGCTGAATTGGTCTCGGGCGAGATTCAGGCAGGTAGCGGGGGGAGTCGGAAGCAGAGTCAGCAGCTGATCGACCGCTTTGGCGTGCCGATCGACGCAACCATGCAGCAGCGTGAGCGGCTTGCCAACCGCTACGACTACGAGTTCGGCCAGGAGCGCATCTTTCCCCAGCTCGTCACAGCGCTGCTCAAAGAGGTGCCGGAGGGTTCTCGAGTGCTTGAGGTCGGGGCTGCGACCGGCTTGCTGACCGCCCCGCTGCTGAAGGTTGCCGGCAGCCTCACTGCTTTGGAGCCGAGCGAGGGTATGCTCCGTCGACTGGTCGCCAAGGACGTCGCCGAGTCCCCACAGCTCACGGTGGTCCAGGGCATGGCTGAGGATCTCATGCACGACGCCGTCTACGAGATCGCGGTCGTCACGTTCACCCCGCGCCGCGGCGTCGGGCTGCTTCGGCTTCTACACGAGCTCGCCAGCCGAGTAACCGACAAGGTCGTGCTGCTTCTGGACGAGGACAACACCTTCGATTGGGCCTATCTCGCACGCGCGGCGGCCGTTCAGGGCTTCAATATTCGGCTCTGCATCATCGTCGATGACTCACACATCGCCCCATCCGAACAGAAGCGCGCTGTTCTGATGGTTGCCGACGTCCGGAACTGGACCCCGCAGCTGCCGACCGACGATGCGTGGGTGTTCGAGGCCCGAACCGTCGAAGTACCCTATCCGGTTCCACACGGCACCGCCACGCGCCTGGTGCGCTACTTCCTCACCGGCGGAGACCGGGCGCTTGTCGTCCACACGCACAAGGACGGAATCGAGCGCCTGTACGGCAACCTTCGCACCGCTGCGCACCGTCTGGGGCGTGACGAAGTCACCGTCCGCAGCACGAACGACGGCATCCAGATCGTGCGCCTTCCAAAGCACGCTGAGTAATCTCGTCCTGAACAGGGCATCCTCTGGTCTGAACGGTGTCTCTCCCGTCATCTTCAGAGGAGAATGAGATGCGTCGCACCAAGATCATGGCGACTCTGGGTCCCGCGACTGATGCCCCCGCCGTCCTGGACGCCGTCATCAAAGGCGGTCTCAACGTCGCCAGACTCAACGCGGCGCACGCTGAACTGCCCGAACTCGCCACTCGCCTGGCCGAAGTGCGCGCCGCCGAGACGCGCTGCGGCGTGACCGTGGGGGTGCTGCTCGACCTTCCCGGCCCCAAGCTGCGCCTGGGTGACGTCGCATCGGGAACGCTGCTGGTGGCGGGTGAGACGTTCGTACTGCACGCGGGCGAGTGTGACGGAGACGCGGCGGGCGCCTGCGTGAGCTACAGCGGACTCGCCGATGACCTGATCCGCGGTGGCGTCGTCGCCATAGACGACGGCCGTATCGAGCTCGTGGTCACCGACTTCGATGGCCGAGATGTCGTCACACGTGTCACGCTGGGGGGACCTCTCTCCAGTCACAAAGGCGTCAACGTGCCCGGTGTCACCGTCGGGGTCGAACCCATCTCCGAGCGTGACCGGATGCTCCTCGAATGGGCGCAGGAGGCCGACATCGACTATGTCGCCCAATCGTTCGTGAGATCTGCTGACGATGTAGAGGCGCTTAGGGCGCTCATGACCCGCCGAGTGATTCCGATCGTGGCCAAGATCGAGAAGCACGAGGCTGTCGGGCGGATCGAGTCCATTGTGGCCGTGGCCGACGCGGTAATGGTGGCCCGCGGCGACCTCGGGGTGGAGACCTCGGCGGAGATCGTCCCCGTAGTGCAGCGGCGGGTCATCTCGGCAGCGCGGGCAGCGGGCAAGCCCGTGGTCGTGGCGACGCAGATGCTCGAATCGATGACGGAGTCCCCTCGGCCGACTCGGGCCGAGGCAAGCGACGTTGCCAACGCGATCTTCAGCCGTGTGGATGCGTGCATGCTATCGGCCGAGACGTCCGTCGGCCGCTATCCGGTCGAGACAGTCGAGACGATGGCGCGCATCGCCGCCACCGCCGAGGAGGTGCTTATCCACGCAGGATGGGATCATGGCGGGGTGGTGACGACCGACGTTCAGGCCGCGGTGAGTGCCGCTGTCTGCGATCTGGCCTCCGATCTGTGCCTAGCGGCCATCGTTCCGGTGACGCAGTCGGGCACCACCGCGCTCGCGGTCGCGCGGCATCGTCCCGACGCCCCGATCGTCGCCGTGACGCCGGCGCCGGGAGTTGCTCGCAGGCTCCAGCTCGTGTGGGGTGTTCAGCCACTGGTGATCTTCTTCGCCCAGGACACGGACACGCTGCTGGATGCCGCCCTTGCGGCGGTTCGCGAAGCTGGCCTGGCCGTTCCCGGAGAGCAGATCGCGCTCACCGCCGGTCGCGCCACGCGTCTGCGGGGAGGGACCGACTTCATCTTGGTGAGCGAGGTGTAGAAGCCGTCCTGAGCTGCCCGAACACGTGTTCGAATCTCTCAACCTCAAGTTGACGTTGAAGCGACAGGCCGCGATACGCTGTGCTAGTATCGTCGCGAAAGCGGTCGTCGCGGCCGCTTCATCGCTGGCCTGCACACAGGACTCTGAGGTATGACGCCGAGGAACACGAAGCAAGGGGCTTCAGCGAACGCGCGACGGGTATCCTCCGCCAAGGGGACCCGTGCTGCGGCGTCCGCTCGCACGCCCTCTCCATCACAACAGCGGCCCGCGTCCTCCAAGCCGAACCCGTCGGCGAAACGGGCCGCATCCAAGGCACCCGCTCGGGCGAAGAAGACTCCTCGGGCGGCGGAGCCCTCCTCGTGGCGCTGGTGGCTGTTGCCGCTGCTCGTCATGGCGATAGGGGTGACCTTCGTCGCCACCTACTATCCCGTGGCCAAGGTGCAGTACCGGGAAACGCGCGAACGAGCGCGTCTGCGGGCCGAGCTCGAAGGCGTCCGCGCCCGGAACGCCCGGCTTGGCACCCAGGTGGCACGGCTCAAGACGCCAGAAGGGGTGGAAGACTACGCGCGAGTGCAGCTGGGACTCGTCAAGGCGGGAGAGCGCGTCGGCATCGTCGTCGACGAGTCAGAGTCCATTCCCCAGACGATTACGGTCCCCTCTGCGCTCCGGCTGGACAGCGAGGAGGCGGTGGTTCCGCCTGTCGGACCCTGGACGGCCTTCCTGGACTCCGTCTTCGGGAACGAGTGAATCCTCTAGAACGCACTGCCAGGCGGGTCGCTCCCCCGACGTCGTCGGCAGCCCTCTCTGATCGCCGAGTCGTTGCGGCGCAACTGGGCCGTGAACCTCGCGAGCCATGGCGCGTCATCGCCCGGTGTTCCTGGGGCTTCCCGACAGCTGTCGTTTCGCCCTCTCGGCTCGCGGACGGCACCCCATTTCCCACCTTCGCCTGGTTGACGTGCCCCTGGTTGTCGGACCGTGCGTCCGCCGCTGAGTCGCGAGGCGACACAGCCGAGTGGGCGCGGCGGGCGGCCGGCGACGCCGACCTGGCATCCCGGCTCGCGCGTACGGACCTCGAGGTTCGCGAGCGGCGCGCCGAGGAGTCCGGCGGAACGGACGAGTGCGCGACCGTGGGCATCGCGGGTCAGCGCGACCATCTGGGAGTGAAATGCCTGCATGCACACATCGCGCTCGTGCTGGCGGGTATTGATGACCCCATCGGCGAGGAGCTTCTCGGCGAGGGCGATCCGGTATGCGGGGACCGACGATGTGCGAGACTGATCGATGACGCTTTGCAGCCCGGCTGCGTGGCGCACTCCAAGGAGGATGTATGAGCGAGACGCGGCGCATTGCCGCCATCGATATCGGCACCGTGACGACCCGGTTGCTCGTCGCCGACGTGAGCGAGAGCCACCTGACTGAGGTCGCGAGGAGCACCGATATCACACACCTCGGCGAGGGGCTTTCTGCCACCGGCCGGCTCTCTGAGGCCGCGATGGAGCGCGTCTCCCGCGTGATCGCCCGCTACGCCGAGACCATGCGGGAGCACGGAGTCGAGAGCTTCTCGGCGATGGCCACGAGCGCGAGCCGTGACGCCGAGAACAGCGCCGAATTCCTGGAGATCCTTGCGGCTCACGGCGTCACGCCGCGGGTAATCCCCGGCGAACGCGAAGCGCGGCTGTCGTTCTCCGGTGCGACGAGCGACATGGGCGCCGAGGAGGACCTGCTGGTCGTGGACCTCGGCGGCGGCTCGACCGAGCTGATTGCCGGCCACGTGATCGAGGACGGCGGCGTTCGGCGCACCGAGATCGTCAAGGCGCGTTCGATCGACGTGGGCAGCAAACGAGTCACCGAGCGCTTCCTGCACTCCGACCCGCCCACGGCCGCGGAAATCGCCGCTGCCCGCGAATGGTCGGTCGAGAAGCTGCGACCGTACTTCGACGGGCTGCGCGACCGTCCGCAGCTCATGGTCGCCTTGGCAGGGACCGCGACGACTTTGTCGGCGATCCGGCAGGAGCTCAAGGTCTACGATCCGGCGCTCATCCACTGCTCGTGCTTGACCGGCTCCGAGCTGGCCGACCTGGTCGAGATGCTGGCGGCGATGCCGCTCGCCGAGCGGGTCAAGGTGCCGGGACTCGACCCGGGGCGCGCGACGGTGATCGTGGCGGGAGCTCTGATCCTCGAGACGATCGTGGCACTTGCCGGTCTGGACTCCACCCTGGTCAGCGAACACGATATTCTCTATGGCATACTCCTGGAAACCTATGATGACCTGCGGGAAGACCGCGTGCGGGGTGAAGAGGGGCCAGGCGAGTAGAGGGAACTTGGCGGCGTATCCGAATTGGCACAGGAGGGAGTCTTAAAAACTCCTGGGCGCAAGCCCGATGTGGGTTCGAATCCCACCGCCGCTACCATCGCATGGTGAACTGATCGGCACGTCGAAGGGGGCCCGGTGGCTGAAGACTACTCGTCGCGACTGTTCCGGGCGTTCGTGTACCAGGATCCCTCCCGCGCCATCGCCGTGATCAACGACGCCAAGAGCGCCGGCGTCTCCCAAGACGAGCTCTTCGATCAGATCTACGCTCCCGCGCTCTCGCTCCTAGGCGGCGCCTGGGCCTCCGGCGCGGTCGACGAGTACGCATTCACGCAGTCGTCCGTGGTAGCCGAGCGTGTCATCTCGTTCGCGTTGCCTCCCGTGGCCGCCGAGGACACGGGAGTCACGGTGCTGATCGGGACCATGCACCGCGACCAGCACTCGGTCGACAAGACCATCGCTGCGGCCGCGCTCAAGGAGGCGGGTCACCGCGTCATCGACCTGGGCGTGGACGTGCGGCCGGCCGACTTCCTGGCACGTGCCGAGGAGACCGACGCCGGCATCGTGTTCGTCTACGCGAGCATGGCCTCCACCGCCGCTTCGGTCTCACGCGTGCGTGAGATGTTCCGTGCCGGCCGGCGGGGCGGCGTCGTGATCTTTGTCGGCGGGGGACCGTTCGCGGCTGACACCGCCCTGGCGCGCTCCGTGGGCGCGAACGGGGTGGCGCGCGGCGCGGAGAGCGCGTTGCGCCTCGTCCACCGGGTCACTCATCCCGCGGAAGGTGGTCGCTGATGGAAGCGTTTCGCGAGGCGGCGACTCTCGGTGAGAATCTGGCGCGGGAGGGTCGGGTCGCTCCTGCGGTCCAAGCCTGCTACGAGGCGCTTGCCGTCGACGAACGTGACCCGAGGGTCCATTCGGTCCTGGCACACCTCTTCCTGACGGGCGACTTCTATGACGAGGCCATCTCCTCGGCCACGCGAGCCATCGAGATCGACCCTGAGTGCGCGCCCGCCTACCTCGCGCTCGGCCTGGCCTATGACCGCCGAGGCGGATTCTGGGATCAGTCGATTCTGGTCTGGCACGAACTGGCCGAGGTGCGGCCCGATCTTGTGATGGCCCGCGTGCAGCTGGGTGAGGCGTTCTCCGCGGCGGCCTATCCCGACGAGGCGATCGACGCATGGAAGGCGGCGTTGCGGCTCGACCCCAAAGAGTCGAGGGCGATGTACGACCTCGCGGTGGCCGCACTGATGCGGGAGGGGATGGTCACGGCTTTGCCCGGTTTTCGTAGCGCGGGCGAGCTGGACCCGAGCCAGGACGACTTCTTCTTCTCGCTCGCGGGAGTCGGTGACGACGGCGTGTCGGCACCGGACCCAGGGTCGGTGGAAGGCGACCGTGACTCCCGGCTGTCGGCGGCTTATGCGCTTGCATTCGAAGAGAAGTACTTCGCGGCGGCGGAACTGATCCGTGCGATTCTTTCCGACAACTCGCAGGATGCAGAAGCGCTCGCGCTCGCCGGCTTCCTGTACCTCAAGCAGGAGGCGGTCAACGAGGCAATGGCGGTGGCGCTCCGCTCCCTCACGCTGCAGACGAAGTCGCGGACGGCGGTTTACGTTCTGGGAGCGGCGTTCGCGCGCAGGCAGGGACTGAGCCGGAACGCCGCGCGTGTCTTCAGAGCGCTGGCGAAGTCGACCCCGAACCACCCGATGCCGCAGGTACTGTTGGGCGAGTCGCTCCTGGCGCTCGAGCGTTTTGGCGATGCGAAGGCGGCCTACGTGCGCGCCGTCGAGCTCGACCCCACCTGCGTGCGTGCGCGGTTCGGGCTCGCGGCTGCGTTGCTGACTGAGGGGGAGTTCGCTGCCGCGCAGTGGCAGATCCGTCGGGCCGCCTACCACGACACCCGCCGTCAGGGACTGTTCTGGCGGCTTTACGACGAGTACGTCGAAGGGAGGTCGAGCTAGCTCATGCCCAAGCGCAAGAAGAACGGCGAGTCCAAGGAAGCCGGGTCCTCGAAGAAGCAGTCTCGAGCCCTCCCCGTGACGAGCATTCCCTCGCAGCTCGCCAACGTGCCCGAAGTGTTCCCGACACCGTCCGCAGAACCGCCTGCCGTCTCGTCCGCCAGTACGCCAGCCGAGAAGCCCGGCGCGGGCCGTCGTCCACCGGCGTTCGCGCTGGGGGCCACGCTCTACCCGCTCGACGCGGAGTCACAGGGTCCCGACGATTGGTACGCGCGAGATCAGACCGAGGATCTCTCGGCGATGAGTCAGGCCGGTTTCTCCTTGGCGCGCGTCTTCGTGTCCTGGAGGTGCATCGAGCCCCAGGTCGGTCAGTACGATGTGCACTCGCTCGTCCGGCTCGGGGACCTGGTGGCCGCTGCGCGCGAGCGACACATCAAGACGATCGTCTGCCTGTTCGCCGACGACCGCCAGGCAGATCTCACCGAGCTCGCGTGGGCGCAGCGACGCGACCCTCGTACTGACGCGTATCTTCTTCAGCGAGAAGCCGAGCTTGTCGCCCAGGTGGTCGAGGTCCTCCGAGACGAACCGGGCGTATTCGGCTGGCAGCTCGCTAACGAAGGCTTCTGCGCGGGGTTCGCCTCGGCGGTCGATCTGGAGGAGTGGACGCGGTTGATGCGCGAAGCGATCCGTGAGCTGGATCCGCAGCGTCCCATCGCGCTTGGCATCGATGCAGAGACGTTCCTGCGCTCCACCGGCTTCGATGTGCGTGCTGCGGTCGCCAGCTGTGAGTTCGCCGTCAGCCATGTCACCTCGGCCTATCGCGCCTACGCGGCCGAGGGACCATCGACCAGCGGTCCGTCAACGTATCTGGACTCCTTCCTACTCAGGCTCGCCGATCGTGGCAAGCCGGTGCTCGCCGATGACGTGGGCGCACTATCACTCGAGGCTTCACCGGCCGAGGAGGCGGCGGCGATCCGCACGGCACTCTGGTCGGGAGTGGCCAACGGCGCGTCGGGCGTCCTGGTCCGCAGGTTGCGCGATTTCGTGACGGAGCACCGCGAGCCGTACTTCCTTGATCCGTTCGAGACCATGGTCGGGGTCATAGATGCGGCCGGAAGATCCAAGCCCGCGTTTCGGGAGGCGCATCGCTTTCTTGCGACGCTCGGCTCGACAAGTCTCCGCGGCTTCGAGCCGACGCCCGAGCGCACGGCGGTGATCATGCCCGCGGAGCGGTACAAGCCACTGCCCAACCTCGCCGGGCTCTTCGATCCGCGCGCGTGCCTTTCGGCGTTCGTTGCCGCGAAGGAGGCGCACATTCCCCTCACGGTCGCGCACGAGACCGACGAGTTCGACGACTACTCGGTTGTCATCGTGCCGAGCGCGTTTCGGCTGGGCAAGAAGACGTGGTCACGCCTCACGTCCTTCGTGCAGCGGGGTGGCTCGCTCGTCCTGTCGTATGGCGGCGGCGACGCCCATCCCGCGATACGCGAGTTGTTCGGCATCGAGTCGCTGGGTGACGCGGGTGCCTCTTCTCGGCTTTCGTGCCGCGTGGCGCAGAGCGGCGTGCTGGGCGACATCGTTGACTTCGACGCGCGCCTCGAGGTCCCGAACTTCGCGCGCCTGACGGCCGACACCGCAGCCGTGGTCGCCACCGACGCCAGCGGGAACCCGCTGCTGACCGTCAACCAGTTCGGGAAGGGGCGTGCGGTCTACCTCGCCGTGCCCCTCGAGCGTGCGATTGCTCAGGACGACCCATGGGCGACGCCCGACGCCGTGAGGAGCTTCCTGCGAGAGGTCTACAGCGCGGTGGCCCGGGCCGCGGGATGCGGCGCACCGGTGTCGTGCTCGGAGCCCGAGGTCGAGGTCGCCCTCTTCCAGGGCGAATCCGAGGACCTGCTCCTCCTGATCAACCACGCGGCCGTGGTGGTCAATGCCGAGCTGAGCACTTCGCGGCACCTCGACTCGATAGTCGACCTCCAGGCCGGTGAGCCGACCGCAGTGGGCGGCACGCTGTTCCAGGTCCGGCTGGGCGCCAACGGTGCGGTCGCGCTGCGCCTCGCGTACAGTTAGGCCGCTGCATCGATTGTTCCTGCGAGAGGAAGCGCTGATGACCGAAGGCGAGCGCATCAGGCTCACCCAGCTCTCGAGCAAGTCGGGTTGAGCGGCCAAGTGGGGTCCGGCGGACCTCCAGGCCGTTCTCGACAAGATAGCCCCCGGTCATTCCGATGCGCTGATGCTCGGTTTCGAGACGAGCGACGACTCGGCGGTGTACCGGCTGACCGATGACATGGCAGCGCTGCTGACGGTCGACTTCTTTACGCCCATCGTCGACGACCCCTACGACTTCGGGCGCATCACGGCCGCAAACGCGCTCTCCGACATCTACGCGATGGGGGGCCGACCGCTCACGGCTATGAACCTGCTCGCCTTTCCATGCTCCATGGGCGCCGACATCGTGGGCGAAGTCGTCCGCGGAGGCGCCGAGAAGGTCCGGGAGGCCGGCGCGATCACGGTGGGAGGCCACACGATCGACGATGCGGAACCCAAGTTCGGCCTCTCGGTCTTCGGCATCGTCCATCCGGACAAGGTCGTTCGCAACCGTGGCGCGCTCGTAGGCGACGTGCTCTTCCTGACCAAGCCGATCGGCACCGGGCTTGTCGGCACCGCGCTGAAGAAGGGTCTCGAAGACGAGGACAGCGCGCGCGAAGTCATCGAGTCGATGGCTGCGCTCAACCGGGCCGCCTGCGAGGCGATGGTCGAGGTCGGCGTGCACGCGGCCACGGACGTCACAGGATTCGGGCTGCTCGGGCACTTGCACGAGATGGTCGAGGCGAGCGGATGCGCGGCCGAGCTGGATCTGGCCGTCGTCCCGGTCTTCGACGGCGCGGTTGGATATGCCGAGCGGGGCGTCATGCCCGGCCGGACTGCGGACGTCATCGCTTGGGCAAACGAGTTCGCCGAGTGGCGCGCCGACGCGGATCGGGACCTCTGGATGAGCGTGCTCTGCGATCCGCAGACGAGTGGCGGGCTGCTTATCGCCTGTGCGGCCGACGATGCCGAGCGGCTGGCCGACGAGCTCTCCGCGCGCGCGGTGCTCGGCGCTCGCATCGGACGCTGCGTGGCGGGCAGCCCTGGGCGAGTGGCCGTTCTCTAGCGGTGACGCGCACTCGGCACTGGTGTCGGTCTATAATCCATCCAGAAGTATCCAATCAGTCTTTGCTTATCTGGAGGGACCGTTATGGCCACGCGCGTTCTCATCACGACAGACCGAATCGGCCGCGGCGACGACGAACTCGGCCGCATCCTGATGAAGAACTTCCTCTACTCGTTGGCGCGCAACGCTCAGAGGCCCTCCGCTGTGATGCTCATGAACGAAGGCGTGCGCCTCGCGTGCGCTGGCTCCGACTCGCTCGACGACCTGACCCTGCTGACCGAGGACGGCGTCGCGATCAAGGTCTGCGGGACCTGCCTCGACTTCCTGGGACTCAAGGATTCGGTGGAGGTCGGCGCGGTCGGCACCATGCCGGACTCCGTCGCCGCGCTGATGGCCGACGACGTTCTCACCATCGGCTGACGCGTCTCGTCCTGGCGCCGGCTCAAGCGCGGTGAACCGTCCCACGGGGTGCTCGGGTAGAATCGGACACATGGATACCAACGCGCTGCTCAGAGCCCTGCCCAAGACCGACGACGTCCTAGCCGCGTCGGAACTCGCAGCCACCATGGCGGAGGCGCCGCGGTCGCTCGTGATGGACGCGGTGCGCGGCGCCATCGACGACGCTCGCGCGCGGCTCTTGGCGGGCGAGGAGTTCTCACCTGACGTGTCGGTGATAGCGCGCGACGCGGCTGGACGCGTCGCGCTCGCCTCGCGGCCGAGCCTCCGGCGGGTCATCAACGCCACCGGCATCATCGTGCACACCAATCTGGGCAGGAGCGTGCTCTCCCAGCGCGCAGCGGCTGCAGTGCACGAAGTCGCAAGCGGGTACTCGACGCTGGAGTACGACGTCGCCGGTGGTGAGCGCGGAAGCCGCCATGCGCACGTGGAGTCGCTTCTCTGTCGGCTGACGGGTGCTGAGGCCGCAATGGCCGTCAACAACAATGCTGCGGCCGTCATGCTCTGCATCGCGGCGCTCGCGCGGGGCAAGGAGGCGGTCGTGTCGCGCGGTCAGCTGGTCGAGATCGGCGGCAGCTTCCGCATCCCCGACATCATGCGCGAGTCAGGTGCGACCATGGTCGAGGTGGGCACCACGAACAAGACGCACCTCGCTGACTACGAGCGGGCGCTCACCGCCGATACCGGGCTCTTCCTCAAGGTGCACTCGAGCAACTACCGCGTCGTCGGCTTCACCGAGGAGGTCTCTCTCGCCGACCTGGTGGCCTTGGGCGCGCCGGAGGGCATCCCCGTGATGGAGGACCAGGGCTCAGGCGTGCTCTTCGACCTCCGCCCCTTCGGGCTCCCCGAAGAGCCCACGGTCGCCGAGAGTATCGCCGCAGGCGCAGCCGTCGTCACCGCGTCCGGAGACAAGCTGCTCGGCGGTCCTCAGGCCGGGCTGATCTGCGGGCGTCACGACGTGATCGCACGCCTCAAGAAGCACCCGATGGCGCGGGCGTTGCGCTTGGACAAGATGACCCTGGCAGCGCTTGAGGCCACGCTCTTCGCGTGTCTCGACGAGACCCGTGCACTGCGCGAGATTCCAACCCTGCGAATGCTCACAACGCCAGTCGCCGAGGTCCGCGCGCGCGCCGAGGCCTTGGCGCAGCGAATCCGCGAGTCGCTGGGCGACGCGGGCGAGGTCTCGTGCGTCGACGAGATCGCGCGCGCTGGCGGCGGCTCCCTGCCTCTGGCCGAGATCGCGACCGTGGCGGTCGCGATCGCCCCCGCCGGCATGGGCGTCGCCGAGCTCGAAGAGCGCCTGCGGACCGGTGCCGAGCCGGCCATAGTCGCGCGCGTGAAGGACGGCCGCTTGCTCGTCGACCCTCGCACGCTGCTGTCGCCCGCCGAGGAGACCGCGATCGTCGATCGGTTGACGCAGGTGCTTCGCCCGGCCTAGAACGCTGACGGAGCCGCGACGCGACGAGCGTACGGCTCCGAATGGGTCACCAGGCGTCCGCGAATGCCCGCGCTAGGGACCTGAACGTACCTCGATGTCGACGTTCGCCTGATCTCCGGCCTCGGCAAGTGCTTCCATCCACTCGTCCTCGGCAAGGCTGGGTGGGACGAGCACAAGCGCTGTCATGCTGAACAGCGGAGCGCCGCTCACGGGGGCCTCGGCGGTCACCGTGTCCATCGACTCGATGGTGATACCCAGCTGCGAAAGGCCGGAAGCGATCTCGTGGATGATCCCCTCGTGGTCGGCGCCCTCAACGGTCACGTTGTAGGGGACCCAGCCGCCCGCAGGCAGTTCGGACTTCTGCGTCGCGGCGGTGGTGACTCGGAAGCCTTCGGCGGTGAGCGCCGAGACAGCCGAGTCGAGTTCGGTGAAGCGCTCGGCGGGTAGTGACACGAGCATCAGCAGCGCGAACTCGCCACCGAGCCGAACCATCCGGCTGGTCTCGACGTTCGCCTCAAGTCCCAAGAGGACGCCGGTGACCTCTTCGACGATGCCTATCCGGTCGGTGCCGGTCAGTGTGAAGACGATATCCGTACGCATTGCAGACCTCTCTGGTGCGCTGAGAAGAGCTAGTTGACGGCGAGCAGTTCCACATCGAACACCAGGGTGGCGTTCGGTGGGATGACCCCGCCCGCACCCTGGGAGCCGTATCCCAGCTCCGGCGGGATCGTGAGCTTCCGCTTGCCGCCCACCTTCATTCCGGCGAAGCCCTGCTCCCACCCGGGAATGACTCTGCCGGCTCCGATGGTGAACTTGAACGGCTGGCCTGAGTCCAGCGACGAGTCGAACTTGGTGCCGTCGGTGAGGTAACCGGTGTAGTTGACGGTGACCGTGTCGCCGGACTTGGCCTCGGCGCCTGTGCCCACCTTGATGTCCTCGATCTTGAGCGCCGTGGCTTCAGGTGTCGGCTTGGTGGTCGGCGCCGTCTGCGCTGGCTCAGGCGCGGTAGCTGCCGGCTCAGGCGCAGCCGCCTTGGGCGCTGGCGAACAGCCTGCGAGTCCGATCGATGTCAGGAGAACGATCGCCAGCGCCGCGGAAAGGGCCACGCGACGTCGTGAGCCGTGACCGAATCCGATCCGATCCGTGGTGGCTCCTCCTGCTGATGTGCGTGGCGCCATGTCGACCTCCTGCGTAGATGCGTGGTTTGAGTGTCCCCATTATGCCTTCTCTTGTGCGGCGATACCCCCTGACTTGCCGAGAATCACCGAATGAACACGGCCGACGCGGTCCTCCCACGGGCTGTGGGGTCTTGGCTCCCGCCGGAGTCGGCGGTGCCGGCTCGCGTGCTACGCTTTTGCGACTGCTGCTCTCACCGAATGGGGCCCTTCGCATGCCGTCGCTCGTACTCGGCACGGCCGGACACATCGATCACGGCAAGTCAGCGCTCGTCAAAGCGCTGACCGGCACGGATCCCGACCGCCTGCCCGAGGAGAAGGAGCGAGGCGTCACCATCGAGCTGGGGTTCGGGAGGCCGGAGCTGCCGAGCGGTCGGGCGATGGGAGTGCTCGAGGTCCCGGGCCACGAGAAGCTCGTGCCACAGAGGGGGGCCGGGCCCACCGGAATCGACGTCGTCAGTCCACGTGTTGCCGGCGAAGCCGGCAGGGCGGCGCACA
>CAZIPT010000045.1:0-17555 GCA_964541375.1 uncultured Eubacteriales bacterium | reverse complement strand
CTGCCGAGCGGTCGGGCGATGGGAGTTGTCGATGTCCCGGGCCACGAGAAGTTCGTGCGACAGATGGTGGCCGGCGCGACCGGAATCGACGTCGTCATGCTGGTGGTTGCCGCCGACGACGGCGTGATGCCGCAGACGCGCGAGCACCTGGCGATCATCGACCTGCTCGGCATCTCCGAGGGGGTCGTCGCGCTCACCAAGTCCGATCTAGCAGACGCCGACTGGCTCGAACTCGTCCGCGGCGACATCGAGCGGCTACTTGAGGGCACCAGTCTTGCGGGCGCTCCGATCGTCGCGGTCAGTGCGAAGACCGGCGAGGGGCTGCCCGAGCTCCTCGCGACGCTCGACGCGCTGGCGGGGGAGACCAAGGCGCGGCAGGCGAACCTCACTATGCGGCTCCCGGTCGACCGGGTGTTCACGATCGCGGGCGCCGGCACGGTGGTCACCGGTACGATGTGGTCGGGTAGCGCCTCGCGCGATGACGCCGTAGAGGTCTATCCGAGCGGCATGCACGGCCGGGTACGCGGCGTCCAGGTGCACGGCGAGGCCGTCGCGAAGGCCTCGGCGGGTCAGAGGGTCGCGATGAACCTGGCCGGTGTCGAGCGCGACGAGGTTCGCCACGGCGACGTGATCGCGACGCCGGGCACGCTCACCGTCACCGACCGCTTCGATGCGCGTTTCACCTACTTGGGATCACCCGGCGACGACAAGCCATTCGCTTCGGGCGCTCGTGTCCACGTCAACCACGGCACGCGCGAGGTTCTCGGCCGGGTGCTGCTGATGGATGCCGAGCGCCTGGCTCCCGGAGAGTCGGGACTGGCACAGCTGAGGCTCGAAGAGCCGATCGCGCCCCGCTACGACGACCGCTTCATCGTCCGCAGCTACTCGCCCGTCTACACGGTTGGGGGCGGAGTAGTGCTCGACGCGATGCCGCCGCGCCGCACCCGGCTGGGCGATCACGAGCGTGAGTTGCTCGAAGCGCTACTCGCCCACGATCTGTCGAGCGCGTCGGTCGGTCTGCTCTCGTCGCGTGCGATGCCCATGACCTCACTCGAGGTCGCCGCCGCGCTCGGTGTGCCGCGCGGCCAGGTCGCAGACGAACTCAACCGCGCCAAGCTTGAGCACCTCAAGGTCGGGAGCGAGACCGCATTCGTCACCCCGGACGCGCTCGACGCACTGGTTTCCTCGATCGAGCGCGAGCTGCTTGCGTTCCACGCCGACAACCCCAAGGCGACCGGCGTCGCGACCTCCGCGCTTCGCGATACCATCGATCGCCGCCTCTCGGCGAAGACCTTCGACGCGGTGCTCGAGGTGGCCTCTGCTCGAGGAGTCGTCACCGTCGAGGGCGGGCAGGTGCGTCACCCCAAGGCCGCCGTCTCGGCGATGGCCGCCGAGCAGACCGCCGCGGACGCGTTGCTACCGCTTCTCGAGCGGCAGGGCCTCGCGCCCGAGACCGTCTCTCAGTTGGCCGCCGAGACCGGCACCGACGTTGGAATCGCGCGCAAGGTCCTCGGCCGACTGGCGAGCGAGGGACGCGTCGTGCGCATCTCGAGCGAGCTGCACTTCTCGGCGGGAGCGATTGCGGGAGCTCGGGAAGCGCTCACGAAGCACCTGCGAGAGCACGCCGAGGGCGCGAGTGCGGCCGATCTGCGAGATGCGCTCGGTGTGAGCCGGAAGTACGCCATTCCGCTGTTGGAGTACTTCGACGCCCAGGGGCTCACCAAGCGCGAGGGCGATCTGCGCGTGCTGCGAGGTGCTTAGCGCGGCGGGACGATCCGGGGCAGTTCGATGGTGAACCGGGCCCCGTGAGGCTCGACGTTCTCGGCGTGGACCTGGCCGTCGTGCAGGTCGATCAGCCGGCTGGTGATCGCGAGGCCCAGACCCGCGCCACCGGTGTCTTCCGGCCTCGGGCCGCCGGTACGGAAGAAGCGGTCGAAGATGCGATCGAGATCGTCGGGCGGGATACCCGGGCCGTCGTCGGTCACGCTCAGGAACACGCGGTTGCCCAGCGACGAGACGGCCAGGTGAAGAAGACCGCCAGGCTCGGTGTGGGCGATCGAGTTGCGCGCGATGTTGAGAAGCGCCTGCTTGAGAAGGTCGGGATCGCCCGAGATCCACAATCCCGAGGGACCCTCGACCGTAACCGTGCGCTCCGCCAGCGCTCGGGTGGCCGCAGCGATCTCGTCAAGGAGCGTGCGCGCCTCCAGGGGCTGGAAGTGCCGTGCCGCTCCCTCAAGGCGGGCGAGAGCGAGCAGCTCGTCGAGCAGCCGGGTCATCCGCAGGGCCTCGTCCTCGATCATGTTGAGCGACTCGGTCGCGTCTGCCTCGCACAGAGATCCCCGGCTCAGCAGCTCGACGTTGCCGCGCACGATCGCCACCGGGGTTCTCAGTTCGTGGCTGGCGTCGGCGACGAAACGGCGCTGGTCCTGGTAGGAGCGCTCGAGCCGAGCAAGCATCGCGTTGAGAGAGGCCGCCAGCGATCCCAGTTCGTCGGCGGGGCCATCGTAGGCGATTCTGCGACCGGGGGAGGCGTGGGTGATGGATGCGGCATCGGCCGCCATGCGCTGCAGCGGCCGGAGGCTCTGCCGAGCGGCCCAGACGGAGATGGCGGCGCCGCCAAGGATCACGATGATGCCGGCTGCCCCCAATGCGCCGGCCACGCTGAGAGCTACCGCCGCCGGTGAGTCCGCCGAAAGCGCCGCCTGGAACAGGCCCACGCGGCTGCCGTCCGCGTTGGCTATCGGAGCGGAGAGGACGCGGTAGTCGGTGCCGTTCAGTGTTGCCTTGGCGAAGCCTGCGGGGGAGCGAGTCGGCTCTTTCGCCGCGTCGTTTCCGATGGCGGCCTCGAGCTTGAGCTCGGAGTTGGAGATGATGCGGCCGTTGGCGAGTACCAACAGGATCGGGTCGGGACCTGCCGAGGCACCCGTGCGGTCTCTCAGGTACTGCCGTGAAGCCGATGCCAGCGAGGTCGTACTCGACGAGCCCTGCATCGACGCGCTGAACTCGGACGCTTCGTGCAGAAGGGCTCGGTCCACCTCCGCCGTCAGGCGGGTTCGCACCGTCGTGTAGGCAAGGAAGCACAACACTGCTACGCCAACGGCAAGTACCAGGGTCATGGCAAGGGCGACGCGCCCGCTCGCCGAGAGACGCCGACTACGCGCGGACACGGTATCCGGCGCCCCGGACAGTGTCGATGACCGAGGGCTCGTTCACTCGATCCAGTTTGCGGCGCAGGTAGCTGATGTACACGTCGACGACGTTGCTCCCGGCGTCGAAGTCGATGCCCCACACCGAGTCGAGGAGCTGCTGACGGGTCAGGACCTGTCCGGCGTGGCGCATAAGGTACTCAAGCAGGGCGAACTCGCGGCTGGGAAGGTCGGCCTCTATGTCGTCACCGCGGCGAGCGACCCGGGTCTTCGTGTCCAAAGTGAGATCGCCGACGGTGAGTTCTCTGGCTGAAGCGGCTCCCTGACGTGAGTTGGATCGAACCCGGGCGGCGAGCTCGGCAAAGGCGAACGGCTTTACCAAGTAGTCGTCGGCACCCGCGTCGAGAAGGGAGACCTTGTCGTCGATCTCGCCAAGCGCGCTTACCACGATGACGGGGACATCGGGGCGCACGGCGCGGACGCTCTTGAGAACGTCGAGACCGCTCCCATCAGGAAGAACGAGGTCGAGCAGGATGAGGTCGAAGTCGTAGGTCACTCCGAGCCCGATTGCTTCGGCGGCGGTGGCGGCCCGTTCGACTGCGTGCCCCTCGGCGGCAAGTCCCTTCAGGACGAATGAGGCGATGCTGTCCTCGTCTTCCACCACCAGGATGCGCACGCTGATCCCCTCTGTCGTCCGGACGCCCCAACCTCTTTATCTCTCGTACCCCACTTTAGGCTCTATTGCCCTCGCAGGTGCGCCGCCGAAGAATTCTCTCAGTCCCCTGAGGGCTTCGACTGCCCGCTGACCGAGCCGGACTCAGAAGAGGGGTGGTGCTCGTCGCTCTGATCTCGAACCGAGTGGTTCACGACTTCGCGTTCCGGCGCGTGCCGTTCTTCGGTCTTCTTGGACGAAGCAGCCGGCGGTGGAGGGGAGGCGGTCTTCTTTGTGCTCGAACTCGAACGCTTCTTCGAGCTTGCGCTTGAGGATTTCTGCTTCGGTGCAGGCTTTGCCGCAGGGACCGCAGTGGTCAACGTGGGTGCGGTCGCCGCAGCATCGGGCGACGTCTCGGCGGCAGCGGATGGGCGCTCGGCGGTCAAGACCGTCGGGATCTGCTTGGCGCTCGAATACCGACCGGTCTCGGCGACAGCCAAGGCAGCCGTCACCGCGCTGATGACGACCGCCGAGATGATGACTGTTCGGACCACGCGCTTCATGTGCCGTCCTTCGCGGATCGCCGTATTCGGCTCCGCAGACATTGTGCCCTAATCGGGGGGAACTAGCCCTGCGATTCTTGTGCCGTCAGTCGCCCTTGGGGCCCGAGTTGTTGCCGTGGCACGAGCAGTAGTGGCCAGGACCCTTGCCGCTGCCGGGATGGCACTTGGTGCAGGCAAAACTCTTGTAGTTGTGCTCTCCACCCGGGATTCCCGGATGACTGAACGTGGCGCTCGTCCACGATCTGCTCGGCGAGTGACAGTTCTTGCACGTCGAACCGTAGTGTCCCGACGGCGGGTTGTGACAGGAGCTGCAACTGGAACTCGAGGTGTGCGTGAATCTCCACGACCCGGGCCTGTGGCAGCTCTGGCAGGCGCCGGAACGGTGGCCGCCCGGTCGAGCGTGACACGACGCGCAGTTGGCGCTACTGCCGGGATGCGAGAACCTCCAGCTCTTGGCGACCTTGTGACACGTGGTGCAGGATCCCCCGCGGTGACCCGAAGGACGTGGGTGGCACGACGCGCAGTTGACCTTCGCTCCGGGGTGGCTGAAACGCCAGCTCTTCCCGACCGACTTATGGCATGAGGTGCACGATCCGCTGCGGTGCGAAGCCGGACGTGTGTGGCACGACGTGCAGCTTGCGCCCGAGCCGGGGTGAGCAAACGCCCAGTTCTGACCCGGATTGTTGTGGCAGGTCGAGCACGAGCCGGACCTGTGCTTGGCCGGGCGGGTGTGACATGAGGAGCAATCGCCCGAGCTGGGGTGTGCGTATGCCCAGTTCGCGCCCGGGTTGTGGTGGCAGGAAGAGCAGCTGCCGGACTTGTGGTTGGCCGGCCGCGCGTGGCAGGTCTCGCAGTTGCCCGAGTTGGGATGAGCGAAGCTCCAGTTTACGCCGGTGTTCTTGTGGCACGTCGTGCAGTTGCCCGTGCGGTGCTTTGCCGGGCGAGGGTGGCACGTTTCGCACTTGGTGTTGTTGGGGTGTGTGACATTGAAGTTCACGCCTGGGCCCGACTTGTGACAATCAGTACACGCGCCCGTCCAGGTGTGCTTGGCGTTCTTGGGCTTGTGGCAGGTGCCGCAGTCGGTGCGCTGCGGGTGGGCGAAGACGAACTTCACGCCGGTCGCATGGCACACGGTGCAGTCCTTGCCACGATCTACGTGCTTGGGCTTGTGGCACTCAGAGCACTTCGTTGCCGCCATGTCGTGACAGCGCGAACAGGGAACCACGATGTGGCCGGCGAGGTTGGCCTTGCCGCCATCGACCACGGCTGTCTTGGTCGTGTCGAACGCGCTCTTCGTGAATGCGTTGTAGACGCCGGCTTCCTTCAAGGAGGCGACGCTGACGTTGTGACCGACTGTCGTATGGCAGGTGTAGCACTCACCGCGTTTGGCGTGGTCGACGTGGGAGAACCCCGTCGACGTCAGTGTCACGTTGGGATGGCAACGCTTGCAGCGCTCACTGGGAACCGGGGTGACCTTCTCCAGCGGGAACTTCGGGTCGCCCGAGACGTGGGCAGCGACCTCTTTGAGGGCCGCGACCTTATGCTCCATTCGGGCGATCTGCCCGGCGTCCACGTGACACTCCACGCAGGCGATGTTCTTGTGCGCGCCCTGGGTCCATGCCGAGTGGAACGGCCCCATTTCGTGACAGGCCGAGCCGCAGAAGCCTGGCTGGTCGGTCGCCTTGGCGATACCCGCAAAGGCGACGCCGCCGATCACAACGGCAACGGCGATCGCGGCAATCAGCCTGATAGGCATCTTGCGTCGGGCAGGACCTGAGGTGGGACTGTAAGTATCCATGCACCTATCTTCGGCACCGATACCCTGCCATTTCATGAGAGAGGTATGAGAGTTCTCTCAGGTTGCCTCACCCGATATCGGCCGCGGATCCCTTGAGTGCGCGATTGGGCTAGTCGCTGGGGGCGTTTCCGCCGTGGCAGGTGCAGAAGGCCGCGTTGTAGCTCTTGGGGTGGCAGTTCGTGCACGGCATGCTCTTCCACGAGTGGGCCCCTGAGGCGGGGTGCGTGAAGCTCCAGGACCGCCCGGGTTTGCGGTGGCACTGCGAGCACGCCCTGGCGTAGTGGACGGCGGGCGGTTTATGGCAGGCCGCGCAGTCCGAGTTCAAACCCGGGTGGCTGAACTTCCACGTGCCACCCGGCGTGGGGTGGCAGGTCTTGCAGGCGCCGAGCGTTCCCGAAACGGGTTTGAAGTGCGCCGCGCCGGGCTTGTGGCACTTGGCGCAGTCGGTCGAGGCCGGGTGGTTGAATACGAACTTCTCGCCGGCCGCGTGGCACTCCGTGCACTCACCCTTCCATGGATGCTTTGCTCCCGACTTCGGCTGATGGCAGCGTGCGCAGCCGGTCTTGGCCATGTCGTGGCATCGCGAACACTCGACCTTCTTGTGCCCCTTGATGTTCGCGCTGCCGCCGTCAACGGTCGCGAAGGTGCCCGTCTTTGTGACCCGCTTGATGCTCGCGTTGTAGACGCCGGCGGACTGAAGCGCCGCGGCGGTGACGTCGTGACCGGTGGTCGCGTGGCACGTCGTGCAGGCGCCCTTCTCGGCGTGGATCTTGTGGGAGAAGCCGTTCTCGGTGGAGTTGAGCATCGATGTATGGCATCCGGTGCACCGGCGGTCGGGTACCTCCGGAGGTGTCGGTCTGGGGAACGAAGTGTCGCCCGAGAAGTGCGCCTTGACCTCACCGAGCGCAACGAACTTGTGGGCGAGTCGCGCCGGAAGCCCTGTGTCGACATGGCAGTCGATACACGTCGCCGTCTTGGCGTGGCGGCCGACAAGCCAGGCGTCGTAGTAGGGGACCATCTCGTGACAGCGGCGACAGAAGCTCGCGTTGTCGGTCGCCAGTGCAGCCTGGAAGAGGACCACGCCCAGCAGGGCGACTCCAGAGATCCACAACGCGGCCTTGAGCCAGCGAGACACCCGCGATCCGCCCCCTCGGTCTGTTGGATCCCCTTTGTGTTCATTCCCCACGTGCGTCTCGCCGTCCCGAGGTGCCGCTGGGCCGGAGACACGGTGCCGCGTGGCTTGTGCGAGCGTTTGACACCTTCGGCGGGCGTCGGGACAATGCCACACACAAGATGGAGGCGGATGGTTCCTGGTGGGGCCCGCGGTCTTCAAAACCGTTGTAGGGCGTGAAGAACGTCCTGGGTGTGTTCGATTCGCACACGCTTCCGCCATCTTGTACATTCGGCGGCCTGTCCCGCGGGATCAGGCGCCTGAATCGGGTTGAACCACTGGCGGCTCTCGGAGTCGATAGAAGGGGTATCCATGCGAGGACGACTGGTTGTGGCTGCAGCGCTCATCGGGGTGCTGTCGCTCACCGCGACCGGCTGCGACCAGCTGACCGAGCGGTTCAAGCCGGCCCCGACCATCGTCACGCGCGAGGCCACGGTCGGCGTCGCCGCGGCTACCGTCCAGGGCGAATTCCAGTCGCCCGCACCCGATGGTCTCCCGCTGTGGCCCACGGCGACCGTCATACCTCCGCAGAAGCCGGCAAAGGGCAGCAAGTCCTGGGACGAGACCCTACTTGCCGCAGACACCTACGACGTGGTGCTTGCCGGCATGGTTACCGGGCTGGAGAAGGGCGGATGGCAGGTCGAGACGGTCGACGCCAGCGTGCCAGGTGCGCGGACCTCTGTCCTCAACGTGGTTGGCAGCGGCCGGGAAGGCGTAATCACCATCGCCGAGACGCCGGAAGGCACCACAATCGGCTACGTGATCGCCCCGCCCCAGTAGCCCGGATCCCGGACGCTAGCTGTTCTGTCGGATGGCCGCGAAGGCCGCAAGCGCGCGCTGACGGCCCTCCGCGTGGTCGATGAGTTGCAGTGGATAGTCGCGTCCGAGGCGAACCCCTGCTGCTCGAAGCGTCGCCTCCGGCGCGGCCCACGGTCGATGTACGTAGCGCGAGGGCATCTGCGCGAGCTCGGGCACCCAGCGCCTGACGAATTCGCCGGCCGGGTCGAATCGAGAGCCCTGAAGCGTCGGGTTGAAGATGCGGAAATACGGAGCCGCGTCGGCGCCCGAACCCGAAACCCACTGCCAGTTGAACGCGTTGGCCGCGGGATCGTAGTCGCCGAGCATCCGCTCGAACGCCCGTGCTCCAGTCTGCCAGGGAATCAGAAGGTCCTTGGTCAACGCCGACGCCACGACCATCCTCACACGATTGTGCATCCAGCCGGTGTGGGCGAGTTGTCGCATGCCCGCATCGACCAGCGGCCATCCCGTCCGACCCTCGGTCCAAGCATCAAGCGACTCCGGGTCGTCGCGCCACGGCATAGCCGCGAACCTCGGCCGCAGCGGCTCGTCGAGGCTCTGCGGGTGTGCGTCCAGCACGTGGTACGCGAATTCGCGCCAGGCGAGCTGCCGAAGGAAAGGTGCGGCGACTCCCTCTCCCGCGGCCTGAGTCGCCGCCCACCCGACCTGCCGAGCAGACAGCTCGCCGCACGCGAGCGGAGCTGAGAGTTCGCTCGTTCCACGGGTAGCGGGGAGGTCGTGGGCCGACTCGTAGTCGGCGAGCGCGCCGCTTGCGAACTCCTCGAGGCGGGCGTGCGCGGCTGACTCGCCTGCGGCTGACTCGCCTGCGGATGCCCCCGTGGTGCGGCCCGAGCCATCCAAAACCGCCGGGGCGGTCGCCCCGAGTCGCAGACCATCGGGCGGACGGGCGACAGAGGTCATGTGTGCGGGCGCGGATTCGGGCCGTGTGAACAGCACCGACCTCGTCCATTCACGGTAGAACGGCGTGAACACCTGGAACGGACGTCCGGCCTCGGTCAGGATCGAGCCGGGCGAAGCCAGCAGCTGGCCGTCGGCGACCAGCACCTTGACACCGATGGCCGAGAGGGCCGCCGTCACCGAGCGCTCCTCGGCCAGCCCGGCGGGGGTCCAGTCGCGTGAGCAGGTCACCAGCGTGGCGCCGCACTCCGACGCCGCGCGCGGTATCGCCTGATCGGCCCGGCCCTCGAGCAGCGTGAGCGAGCAGCCCTTCTGGGCGAGTGAGGCTGCCAGCGACTGCAGCGACCGGCGCTCCCGAGCGAGGTACGCGGCTCCAGGCGCATGTGCATCGCGTCCCTCAGCCGACACGAAGACAGGTGCGATGCTCCCTGCACGGGCCACGGCGTCGAGGAGTGCCGGGTTGTCGGCGAGTCGCAGATCGCGGCGGAACCACACGATGGCTGCGGCGTGCACGGCGGTTCCTTCCTGCGGCAGGGTGGCGTCTCGGCGAGATTGTTCCCAATCGGCTCGCCTCTCGGGTACATACGCTACAGCGCGCGCGTGGCGCATCCAGTTCGGTCCCGCTCGGAGGTGTTCATGGCACAGCTCATCACGCGGAAGGTCGCCGTGGGTATCAGCGCGTGCGCTTTCGACTGCCCGGTCCGCTACAACGGCCACGGTACCGATGCTCTGGCGATCATGGGACGCGAGCGGTCGGACTTCGAGTTCACGCCGGTGTGTCCCGAGTGCCTGGCCGGTCTCGGAGTGCCGAGGGTCCCCATCCACCTCACGGGCACCGGGGCCGAGGTGCTCGCGGGCAACGCTTCGGTCCGAGACCGTCGCGGCCGAGACGCGACCGAGAACCTCACCGCCGGTTGCCGAGACGCCCTCGCCGCTCTGGATCGAGCAGGGGTCGTTGCCTTCATCGCGCGGGAAGCGTCGCCGACGTGTGGGCTGACCAAGGCGCGGGTGGGGCGGCGACGCTCGGAGCAGCGCGGTGCAGGCGTCTTCGGGGAGATGCTCTTACAGCGCGACCTCTTCCTGATCCCTGACGACGGGATGGCCAACGCCTTGGCCTGGTGGGACTGGCGACGTCGCCTCCATGCCTGGCTGTGGCTGCGCGAGCGACCCATCGCGCGCGCCTCCGACCTGTATGCGGCGTGGCATGTGGTGAAGTTCATCGTCCAGGAGACCGACCGGCCCTTCGCCGACGGAATGGGTCGGCGTCTTGCGGCGCTGCCGCGCGGGGCCTCGGGGGCCGACCTCGAACTCCTTCGCCAAGAGGCCCTTTCGGCGCTGAAGAAGCCGTCGACCAAGCCCAGGATCCGCTCGGCGATGTGGAAGACCTACGCGCACGCCAGGAAGAAGGGTCAGCTCGAAGGGGTCGACCTGCACGACCTGAACGCCGACTCGCCCCAGGTGCGCCTGAACGTCGACCAGCTTGCCGCCGAACTCACGCGCATGGAACGTATCTCGTTCGAGAACGACCTGCTCTTCGGCACCAGTCCGGTCATCGCGCGCGACCGCCGGCGCATAGCGGTCGCAGACACTCCGTCCGAGTAGATATCTGAGAGGAACCCTCATGGATTGCCTGGAAGCGATCGGCACACGGCGAAGCGTCCGCAAGTTCAGTGACGCGGGCGTCAGTGATGCGGAGGTTGAGACCCTGCTGCGCGCCGCCATGGCGGCGCCGTCAGCGGGCAATCAGCAGATATGGCGCTTCGTGGTGGTTCGCGACGCCGAGACGCGCGCCCGTCTCGCCGAGGCCACGCCCTACGGGGCGCCGATGGGGCGAGCGGCGCTCGGCATCGTCGTCCTCGCCGACACCGACGCCGAGACCTTCCCCGGCAACTGGGCGAACGACTGCGCAGCCGCGACCGAGAACCTCCTGCTCGCCGCGCACGCGATGGGGCTGGGCGCGTGTTGGCTCGGCGTGCATCCGGGTGACGAGCGCGAAGCGGCCGTGGGAGAGATAGTTGGCGTCGGCGGCGGGATGCGGCCCTACTGCATGATCGCGATCGGCCGCCCCGAAGGCCCGGGTCCCCAGGTCGACCGCTACAACGCCGAGAAGGTCCGAGTGGATCGCTGGAACGACTGACGGCGCGTGACCCCCGCGGGAGTCTAGCCCCGCGCAGCGCGGGCGCGTAGCATTGTCGCGACCGCACCGCCCTTCGCCGCCCAGAAGCAAGCACCAGAACGGGAGGTCAGCCAGTTGCTCCTTCAAGCGCACGACCTGGTCGTTGTGCTTCCGGGTGACACCGGCGACGTCCGGGTTCTCGACGGTATCGACTTCGAGCTTGCCGCAGGGACGGTCAGCGACGTGGTCGGACCTTCGGGTTCCGGCAAGACCACGCTGTTGCGCGCGCTGGCCAGGCTGCTCCCGGTCGGCACGGGCGCCCTCTTTCTCGACGGGGTCTCGGCTCACGAGATTCATCCCACAGCGTGGCGGTCTGCGATTGCGCTCCTGCCGCAGAAGCCGGTCATCGTCGGGGGGTCGGTGCGCGCGAACCTGCTACGACCGTGGACGCTCAAGGTGCACCACGGCCACACGCCGCCGGACGACTCCGAGATGCGCGCTGCGCTCGACCGAGTTGAACTCGACGCGGCGTTGGATCGCGACGCCGCCCGGCTGTCGGTGGGCCAGCAGGCGAGAGTCGCTTTGGTGCGCACGCTGCTCACGCGCCCGCGGGTGCTCCTGCTCGACGAGCCCGACGCCGCCCTCGACGAGCTCTCGGCCACCGCGGTGGGGGACGTCACGCGGGAGTTCGCCGAGAACGGCGGTGCGGTGGTACGCGTTCGGCACCACCGCACCGACGACATCGCTCATCGCCGGTTGCACCTCGCCGGCGGAGCGCTTGTCGACGCCGAGGAGGTGTTGTCGTGAGCGGCGCAGCGGGCGGCGTCGTTCAGATCGGCTGGATCCAGCTGCTTATCGCCACTGGATTCGTCCTGTTCGTCGGCGTGATATCGATTCGCATGTCTCTGGGAATCACCAGGGATTTGGCCATCGCCACGATTCGTACCTACGTGCAGCTGCTCGCCCTCGGCTTCATTCTGCGCTGGGTGTTCGGCGTCAATTCGCCCTGGCTTGTGGTCGGAATCATTCTGCTTATGGTGGTGTTCGCGGCGCGCATCTTGGTGCAGCGCAGCCCCGACGCCCCCAAAGGAATCTTCGGCAGCGCCTTCGTTTCGATGGCGCTGACCGGCTTCATCGTCACCTTCTCGGTAACCGGGGTCATCGTGCAGGTCGAGCCCTGGTACCTGCCGCAGTATGTGATCCCGCTCGCGGGAATGGTGATCGGCAACTCGATGACCGGCATAGCGCTGGCGCTCGAGCGCGTGTTCGCCGATATGGACGCCCGCGAGGGCGAGCTGCTGGCCCTGACCGCGCTGGGCGCCACCGCGTGGGAGGCCGCGCACGGCTCCATCCGGCTCGCGCTGCGCGCCGGCTTGATCCCGACCATCAACTCGATGGCCGCAGCCGGCCTCGTCTTCATCCCCGGGATGATGGCGGGACAGATCCTCGCCGGCGCCGATCCTGTGACCGCGACGGGCTATCAGATCGTCGTGATGCTCATGGTGGCCGCGGCGACGGCCATGGGCAGCGTCGTGGCGCTGATGCTCACCTACCACCGACGATTCAGTGCCGACGGCGTCTTCATCGAGAAGGGCTTTCGCGCCGAGAAGTAGAAAGCACCGCCGCGATCTCTCGCGGCGGTGCCGGTGGTGCTACGTGCAGTGCCAGCGCGGGATGCGCTACATACCGGGCGATGCGGGTGGTGCTGTCGGCGGTGCGGGCGGGGGAGCGGTCGGCGGTGTGTACGCGGGGGCTGCCGGTGCTGCAGCAACGCCACGTGGGCCGACGTACTTCGAGCCGCCAAAGCCTAGGATCAGATAGAAGATGAACGACAGGAAGATCAGGCCGAGGGTGAACCCGAGGCCGTGTCCGAAGGACTTGGACAGGTCGTTCATGACGATGATCAGGACGACGAAGTTGACGAACGGGATGAGCATGAGCAACAGCCACCACCAAGGCCTGCCGACGATCTTCAGCAGGATGATGATGTTGTAGATCGGGATGATGCACTTCCATCCCTCTTCGCCGGCCTTGGTGAAGATCTTCCAGTAGGCGATGATCATGATGACGATGAGTCCGAGATAGATGATTCCCATGATCCCGGAGAACGCAGCAAGACCTCCCGCCTGTGCACCGGTGAGCTGGCTAGTCGTCGAGACTTCCATCAGTCCGCGCCCCCTTCAGCCGGCCGCCTACATGGCAGCACTTCCGAATCGCTTAGGATGTTACCCCTTGGCGAGGAATAATCACCCAGATTATCTAGTGTTGCGGCGCGGGAGGGGAGTCTGATGCGGCCTTAACCTCGAGGGTCGTCTGCTACCATTACGCCCGAACGCTCGGCTCTGTGGCTCACTGGCGGCTGCCAGTACCTCTGAGACCGGGACCGTCCTGCCGGGGAGGGTCATGATCGGCTTCGAGCTCTACCTCAAGCGCAACTCAAAGAAGATGGACGACTACCTCGCCACCTTCTTCACCGACGGCACCCATCCCGACATGAGGCGCTATCTCTACGGACCGCTGGCGGAGTACTCGGCAAACGCCGGCAAGCGACACCGTCCGCTGATCTGCCTGCTCGCGTGCGAGGCGGTGGGCGGGGACCAGGCGAAAGCCTATCCGGCCGCGGCCGCGATCGAGCACTTCCACACCGCCGCACTGATCCACGACGACATCGAGGACTCCTCCGAGACCCGCCGAGGAGAACCGTGTCTACACATCGCCGAGGGCGAGGGTCTCGCCATCAACGCCGGCGACCTGGCTCTGTCGCTGGTCACGGGTACGGTCGTCCACGATCCCGGCATGGAGGACCACGTCAAGCTCCGGGTCCTGGCCGAGCTGGTCGACATGACCACGCGAACGATCGAGGGCCAGGCGCTCGACATCGGATGGGCGCGCGACGACAGGTTCGACCTCACCGTGGAGGACTACCTGTTGATGGCCAACCACAAGACCGCCTACTACTCGGGAGCGGTTCCGCTGGCGGTGGGCGCGATCGTGGGCGAGGGTACCGAGACTCAGATCGCCACCCTGCGCGCCTTCGGCATGGCCACCGGCCTCGCGTTTCAGATCCAGGACGACGTACTCAACCTCGTCGGCACCAAGGAGTCCACCAAGAAGGACTTCCGTTCGGACATCACCGAGGGCAAGCGCACCTTGGTAGCCGTGCATGCGCTTCAGCATTCCGATCGCCGAGAACGACTGCTCGCTCTGCTCTCGGCTCGTGAGACGAGCGTGGCGGGGCTCGACGAGGCGGTCACCATCATGCGCGATGCAGGATCGATCGACTTCGCCAATGAGTATGCGGGCCAGCTTGTGGCCGACGCGAAGTCGGCCCTCGAGGCCGAGCTTCCCAAGACGAAGGCGCGTGGCATGCTCGCAGCGATGGCCGACTTCTTCGTGAAGCGCAGCAGCTAGGTTCTCTCGGCTCGCCATGCCCGGCGGTTAGCGCGAGCCCGATTCGGCTATCTTCTGGCTAGTCAGACTCTCGTCCATCGCTCAAGGAGGCTCTCGTGCAAGCAGTTCGTGTGACTGATGGCATCCACTGGGTCGGCGCCATCGACTGGAATCTGCGTGACTTCCACGGCTACGAGACCCCCAACGGCGCCACGTACAACGCCTATCTTGTCGTGGGCGAAGACAAGATCGCGCTTGTCGACACCGTCAAGGCGTCGTTCATCCCCGAGCTGTTCGAGCGGATCCAAAGCGTCGTTCCGCTCGACAAGGTCGACTACATCGTGGTCAACCATATCGAGCCCGACCACAACGGTGGTCTGCGGCTGGCCATGCAGGCGATGCCACAGGCGAAGGTAGTGGCGAGCGCAGGCGGCGTTCGCGGAATCGCCGAGTACCACGGTCCCGACCTGGAGATCTCGCCGGTGGGAGCGGACGACACGCTCGACCTGGGCGGCAAGACGCTCAAGTTCATGCCGATGCCGATGGTGCACTGGCCCGACTCGATGTTCACGTTCTGCCCCGAGGTCTGCACACTCATGTGCAACGACGCATTTGGGCAGCATCTCGCGACATCCGAGCGGTTCGTTGACGAGATCGACCTCAACCTGGCCATCGAGGAGCTGGCTGCCTACTACGCCAACATCCTGATGCCGCTCGGCATGCAGGTCTCCAAGTCGATCGCCAAGATCATCGAGCTGGGGTGGACCTGCCAGATCATCGCTCCATCGCACGGGCTGATCTGGAGGCGGGAGAGCGTACCGGCCGCCTTCGACGCCTACGATCGCTGGACCTCCGGCGACACCTACGACAAGCTCGTCATAGCCTATTCGACCATGTGGGGCTCGACAGACGTGCTTGCTCGCGAGATCGCCGATGGCGTGCGAGAGTCCGGCGTGGACGTGCACCTCTTCGATCTCGCCGACAGCCCGCTCTCGGTCATCACCCGGCACCTGCTCGACAGCCGCGCGCTTCTTCTCGGCAGTCCGGCGCTTCATCACGGGATGCTGTATCGGGTTGCCGCGTATCTGCAGTACATCGCGGGCCTCAAGCCCAAGGACAAGCTTGCGGGGGTCTTCGGCTCCTACGGTTGGTCGAGCGGCGCCACGAAGCAGATGCGCGGTCGTCTTGAGGAGATCGGGTTTGAGATCCCGCTTCCCGACTTCACCGTGAAGTTCAAGCCGCTTCCCGACGACATCGTCGGCGCGCGTGCCTACGGCCGGGAGATGGGCGAGCTCGTCAAGGCGAAGGGCGCCACCGGCTAGGGGTTCTCGGCCCGGGTCCCAAGACCGCCTGAGCTCCGGCTCACCCATAAGCGGGGCTTATCTCGTATGATGGCTTCGGTTGTCCTTGAGCGCCGACCGGAGGGAACGTCAGCGTGAACATCGCCCAGCTCCGCACATTCGTCACCGTCGTCGAGCGCGGTTCCTTCTCCAAGGCGGCGCGGGCGATGGGCATCTCTCAGCCGGCGGTCACCATGCAGATCCAGGCACTGGAGGCCGACGCCGGCGTCACGCTCCTCGACCGCCGCTACCGAGGCGTCGACCTCACCGAGGCCGGGAGCACGCTGCTGCCGTACGCGCGACGGGTGCTCGCCGAGGTCGAGAGCGCCCGCGAGGACATCGCCGCGCTCTCCGGGGCCGTGACCGGGCATCTCAGCATCGCCGCTTCGACGACGCCGGGTGTCTACGTGATTCCGCGACTGCTCGGCGGGTTCCTCGCCGAGAATCCCGAGGTGCAGGTCACCATCACCGTTCATGACACCGCCGAAGTCGTCGAAGCGATACAGACCGGCCGAGCAGACCTGGGCGTGACCGGCGCGATGGTCAAGGGCGCACGGGCGTCCTTCACAGAGATCGGGTGCGACGAGTTGCTCGTGATATGCGCGCCCGACAGTCCGCTCGCGGCCCTCAAGCAAGCATCGATCGTCGACCTCGCCGATGCCGACTGGGTCATGCGCGAGCGCGGCTCGGGCACCCGGCAGATCGCCGAGCAGCTGCTGACCGAGCGCGGCGTGGACCCCGACGAGCTGCGGGTGGTCGTCGAGCTGGGTACGGGCGAGGCCGTGGTGAGCGCCGTCGAGGGTGGCTTGGGAGTGGCGATGCTCTCTCGGCAGGTTGCCGAGAAGGCGCTCGCGCTGGGAACCGTCAAGCGCGTCGACCTCGCAGGAGCGGCGATCCAGCGGCCGTTCTACACCGTGCTGCCGAAGGGCACGCCCACGCGTGCGGCCGAGGCTTTCGCCGGCTACCTGGCTGAGGCTGCTCGATGACCGCTCGCAGCCAGGATCGTCTTCCCCTCACCGCCGCCGTTCTGGCGGGCGGGCGTTCGGTGCGCATGGGCGTCGACAAGACCCTGCTCGATGTCGACGGCGAGCCCCTGGTCACGCGCGTGGTGCGCGTGGTCGACGGCGTCTGCGACCAGACCGTCGTCGTCACCAACCGCCCTGATGCGCTGGCCGACGCCGCGCTCCCTGACTCGGTCGCCGTGATCGCTGACGAAGTCGCCTACCAGGGACCGCTCGGGGGCCTCGCCACCGCCATGGCGCACGCCGATAACGACTGGGTCCTTGCGGTTGCTGCCGACATGCCCCACCTCGAGCCGCAGATCATCGGCGCGTTGTGGGCGGCGCGAGAGGGTTACGACGTCGTGTTGCCGGTTGGCGAGAAGGGCCCCGAGCCGCTCCTGGCTCTCTACCGGGTCGAGGCATGCCTGCCGGCCGCACGAGAAGTGCTTGCGACCGGCCGGCGCCGGCTGGTCGCGATCTTCTCGGCGCTCAAGGTCGCGGAACTGCCGGTCGAGGCGTTGCGTGCGGTCGATCCCGAGCTGCGATCGCTCGTCAACGTCAACACGCCGGCGGATCTCGCCGAGGCACGTGAGAACGTGCAGGCCATCGAAGTCGAAGTCGATCGCGACCACCGCCGGGAGCCCGTACGCATGGAGGTGGTC
>CAZIPT010000044.1:4476-17855 GCA_964541375.1 uncultured Eubacteriales bacterium | reverse complement strand
GGTGTAGAGGATCGACTCGGGAGTGACGATCTCGCAGAGGAGTGTGCGGGCCATGTTGACTCCCCTAGACCGTCGCGGCCATCTCGGCGGCCTTTGCGAGGGCCTCCTCGATGGCGCCGACGTAGCGGAACGCCTGCTCGGGGATGTCATCGCACTCGCCATTCGCAATCATCTTGAAGCCCTTGATGGTGTCCTCAAGCTTGACGTACTTGCCGTCCATGCCCGTGAACTGCGAAGCGACGAAGAACGGCTGGCTGAGGAACTGCTGCATCTTGCGGGCGCGCGCGACGGTGAGCTTGTCCTCTTCGGAGAGCTCGTCCATGCCGAGGATCGCAATGATGTCCTGCAGGTCTTTGTTGCGCTGCAGAATCCGCTGGACCTGCAGGGCAACTCCGTAGTGCTCCTCGCCGACAACCGCCGGGTCGAGAGCGCGCGAGGAGGACTCAAGCGGGTCCACGGCCGGGTAGATGCCCATCTCGGCGATACCACGCGAGAGAACCGTGGTCGCGTCGAGGTGGGTGAACGCCGTGGCAGGTGCCGGGTCGGTGAGGTCGTCGGCCGGGACGTAGATGGCCTGAACCGACGTGATCGATCCCGTCTTGGTCGACGTGATGCGCTCTTGCAGGTCGCCCATCTCAGTCGCCAGCGTGGGCTGGTAGCCGACAGCGGACGGCATGCGGCCGAGAAGTGCGGAAACCTCGGAGCCGGCCTGGGTGAAACGGAAGATGTTGTCGATGAAGAGGAGAACGTCCTGACCCTGGTCGCGGAAGTACTCGGCGGCGGTCAGGCCGGCGAGCGCGACGCGCAGACGGGCTCCGGGAGGCTCGTTCATCTGACCGTATACCAGCACGGTCTTCTCGATGACGCCTGACTCCTTCATTTCGATCCAGAGATCGGTGCCCTCACGGGTACGCTCCCCAACGCCGGTGAACACGGACGTACCGCCGTGTGCCATGGCGAGGTTGTTAATGAGCTCCATGATGATGACCGTCTTGCCGACGCCGGCGCCGCCGAACAGGCCCGTCTTGCCGCCCTTGAGATAGGGCTCGAGCAGGTCGACGACCTTGATACCGGTCTCGAAGATTTCGGTCTTCGGCTCGAGTTCGTCGTAGCTCGGCGCCGAGCGGTGGATCGGATACGTCTGCGATGTCTTGACGTCCTCACCGTCGATGCACTGGCCCACGACGTTCCAGATGTGGCCGAGCGTCTCGGGTCCGACCGGCATCTGCATCGGAGCGCCGGTGTCGACGACCTCCATGCCGCGGGTCACGCCGTCGGTGGAGTCCATAGCGACTGCACGGACGACGCCGCCCTCGAGGTGCGCCTCGACCTCGAGCACCAGATGGATCTCGCCCATCTCGGTGGTGCCGTCGACCTTCAAGGCGTTGTAGATGGCCGGCATCGCATCGGCCGGGAACTCGGCGTCGATGACCGGGCCTACAACGCGAATGATGCGTCCTACGTTCATAGCGGAATCCTTCTCTGTAGCTGCCATCTAGCCCTTGTCCTCCTGAGCCGCCGCGCCGCCGACGATCTCGGCGATCTCGGTGGAGATCGCGTCCTGGCGAGCGCGGTTGTAGCTGCGCGTCAGGGTCGTGATCATCTCGGAGGCATTGTCGGTGGCTGACTTCATAGCGGTACGACGCGCGCCCTGCTCGGCCGCGGCCGACTCAAGCATCGAGCGGTAGATGAGTGCCTCGACGTACGTGGGGAGCAGGTCTGCGAGCACCTGCTTGCTCGACGGCTCGAAGAGGTACTCGAGGTTGCGACCGGCAGCTGCGACGCCCGCCTCAGCGGAATCGAGCACCTCGTGCTCGATCGGCAGAAGCTGATGCATCTCGGGAACCTGGTCGGCGATGTTCTTGAAGCGGTTGAAGAGAACGTAGACCGCGTCGACCTGTCCGTCCTCGTACTCGCGCATCACGTGAGCGGCGATCGACCGGGCCTCCTCGTAGGAAGGCTTGTCGGAGCTGCCGACGATCGACACGGCCGGCTCGATACCGCGATAGCGGAAGTAGCCGAGGGCCTTCTTGCCGCAAAGGATCATCTCGACTTCAACACCGTCTGCCTGAAGCTCGGCCACGGTGCGCTCCGTGAGCCGGATGATGTTGCTGTTGAAGGCACCGGCGAATCCGCGGTCCGAGACGATCGACACCAGCGCGACGCGACGGCGCTCGGGGCGCTGCTCGAGGAGCGGGTGGCTGACATCGTCGACGTAGCGGACGACGTTGCCCAAGACCTCGGCCATCGCCAGGGCGTAGGGCCGTGCGTTCTCGATGCGCGTCTGCGCCTTCTTCAGCTTGGCGGTCGAAACCATCTCCATGGTACGAGTGATCTGACGCGTTGACTGGACGCTCCCTATGCGGTTCTTGATATCGCGCAGAGTCGCCATCTACGTTCCCCTACTCAGCCGAGTCGGTGTCGACGACGCCGGCCTCGACCTCGGGCTCATCGGCAGCCATATGCTCCGCCGAGAAGATGCCCTTGCACTCCTCGATGACCTTCTTGAGACGGGACTCGGTCTCGTCGGAGATCTTCTGCTCGTCGGCGATGGTCGCTAGAACGTCGCCATGCGATCCGCGAACGTACTCGATGAGGCCGTCACGGAAGGCCTGGACCTTCTCGACAGGCAGATCGTCGAGATAGCCCTTGCCACCGGCGAAGAGCGCGACGACCTGATTCTCGACGGGTACAGGAACGAACCGACCCTGCTTGAGCAGCTCGATGAGGCGAACGCCTCGGTTGAGCTGCGCCTGAGTGGCCTTGTCCAGATCGGAGCCGAACTGCGCGAACGCCTCCAGCGAACGGAAGGCCGCGAGGTCCAGACGGAGCGTACCCGCGACCTGCTTCATCGCCTTGATCTGCGCGTCACCACCGACTCGCGACACCGAGATGCCGACGTTGATGGCGGGGCGGACGCCCTTGAAGAACAGGTCCGAGGTCAGGAAGATCTGGCCGTCGGTGATCGAGATGACGTTGGGCGGGTTGTACGCCGACACGTCACCGGCCTGCGTCTCGATGACCGGCAGAGCCGTCATCGAACCGCCGCCGAGCTCGTCGTTCAGCTTGGCCGCGCGCTCGAGCAGACGGCTGTGCAGGTAGAAGACGTCACCCGGGTAGGCCTCGCGGCCCGGCGGGCGGCGGAGCGTCAGCGACATCTGGCGGTAGGCGACGGCCTGCTTGGAGAGGTCGTCGTAGACCAGAAGGGTCGCGCTACCGGGGTTGTCCTTGCTCGCGGGCTTGCCGTCAGCACCGGTGTACATGAAGTGCTCGGCGATCGCCGCGCCGGACATCGGGGCGAGGTACTGCAGCGGCGCCGAGTCGGCCGCCGTAGCGGACACGATGATCGTGTAATCCATCGCGCCGTACTGCTCGAGCGTCTGAACGACCGCCGCCACCGTGGAGGCCTTCTGGCCGATGGCGACGTAGACGCAGATGACGCCTTTGCCCTTCTGGTTGATGATCGTGTCGATCGCGATAGCCGTCTTGCCGGTCTGGCGGTCGCCGATGATGAGCTCGCGCTGACCGCGCCCGATCGGAACCATGGCGTCGATGGCCATGATGCCGGTCTGCATCGGCTCGTGAACGTGCTGGCGCTCGACGACGCCGATCGCCTTGTGCTCGACGTTGCGGTAGCCCTCAGCAGTGATCGGCCCCTTGCCGTCGAGCGGGTTGCCCAGCGGACCAACGATGCGACCGAGGAAGCCCTTGCCCGCCGGAACCCGGACGATACGTCCGGTGGTCTTGACGGTGTCGTTCTCCTTGACCTTGATGAAGTCGCCGAGAAGAACCGCGCCGACCTCACGCTCGTCGAGGTTCAGGGCCATGCCCATGACGCTGGAGCCGTCGGACGTCTCGAACTCGAGAAGCTCGCCGGCCATCGCGCCACGAAGTCCTTCAACGCGCGCGATACCGTCGCCTACCTCGGCGACCGTACCGACCTCGCGGGACTCAACGCTCGTGCTGATCGCGTCCAGCTGCGACCGCAGGACCGCATCGATGTTGCTGGCGGTAATCTCCGCCATTTACGCTTCACCTCCAGTATGTGCACTAAGCACCTGACGAGCGCTTTCCAGCTGTGACGCCAAACTCGCGTCGATGCGGTGCCCGTGTGTGCTGATGACGATTCCGCCGATGATCGAGGGGTCGACCGTCTCCCGAAGGACAACGCCTTTGCCCAGATCCGCGGCGAGCTTTGCCGAGATTGATTCGCGCAGTGCGTCCGAGAGCTCGACGGCGGTTGTCACGTCGACCGCGACAACACCGCGTCGCTCCTCGGCAATTTCGTCGAATGCCTCGACCAGGCTGCCGAGCAGTCCGAAGTCGTTGCGCTCGACCATGACCGCGATCGTGGCGACGAGAGCGGGCTGAAGCCCAGCGAATACCTCGCGCGCGACGTCGGCCCTGCGCGTGCCGGGAACCGAATCGTCTGCCATGGCGTCACGCAGCGGCGCGTGGCTGCGGACGAGCCGCAGCGCAGCGTCGAGCTGCGTGTAGACATCATCGACCGCGCCTGCAGAATCGGCGGCATCGAAGAGCACGCCTGCGTACGTTGCGACGACCTGCTTTGCAAGCATCCTGCTAGTTGGCATTCAGGCTCCCCGCCTCGCTGACGTACTTCTCGATGACCTTGAGCTGGTCATCTCGGGAGAGCTCGCCGGCGATGAGCCTGCCGGCCACTGCGATCGAGAGGTCCGCAACCGACTTCTGAAGCTCGGCGATCGCCGCACGCTTCTCGCCCTCGATCGCCTCGCGCGCCTTGGCGATCAACTCGTCGGCCTCTGCGAGCGCTTTGACCTGAGCTTCGGAACGTGTCGCCTCGGCAGACTGCTTAGCCTGCTGAAGTATCGTTCCAGCCTCCTTGCGGGCCTCAGCCATCGTGCGCTTGTACTCCTCGAGCAGCCGCTCGGCCTCGACCTTGGCGGCCTCGGCACGCTCCAGCGACTCGCGGATGGTCACGGCACGCTCGTCGAGCATGGCGGTGATAGGCGGCCACACGAACTTGGACGCCACAAACAAGATGATGAGGAACGAGACCAGAGCCGGAATGAGCTCTGTCATCTTTGGTATGAGTAGTTCCATGCCTGGTACCTCCGATTCGGCCTAGTAAGTGAACTAGCCGCCGATCTTGGTCCAGAGCAGGATTGCCATGACGAAGCCCAGAATACCGAGCGCCTCGGCCATACCGGCGCCAACGAAGAAGATGGTCTGGACCTTACCGGCGACCTCAGGCTGACGGGCCATGGCCTCGGTGGTACCGCGGGCGATCATTGCGATTGCGAGCGTCGAGCCGACGACCGCGATTGCGTACATGAAACCGATACCGAGAAACTCCACTTTAGTCCTCCTTGATTGTGGTGGGCCCCACGCTGGGACCGCCCTGCAACTTCAGCCGGCGATTCCGTCGCCGGACAGAAACCATGTCTAGTGCTCGGCCACCGCCAGTGAGACGTAGACCGTGGTGAGCAGCGTGAAGATGTACGCCTGCAGAATCGCTACGCCGATCTCAAGCAGGTAGAGCGCCGTGAGCAAGGCCATCCACGCGACCGCGGCGATTCCGCCGATCGCGATGTTTGCGACACCCGTACCTTCGATACCGAGGATGATCTGCTCAACTGCAATACTCGTCAGGATCGAGAAGATGCCGAGCACGATGTGCCCCGCATACATGTTGGCGAACAGACGAATCGACAGCGTGAACGGTCGAATCAGCAGCGAGATGACTTCGATGACCCAGATAACAGGCCACAGCACACCGGGCACGCCGTGGGGTACGACGCCCTTGATGTAGCCGCCTACGCCCTTCTTCTTCATACCGGCGCCGTTGAACATCACAAATGCGCACAGGGCGAGCGCAACGGTCACGCCCATCGTGCCGGTTCCCGGCTTGCCACCGGGAAGCGTACCGATGAGGTTGTTGATCAGAATGAAGAAGAACACTGTCCCCAGGAAGGGGAAGTACTTCTTGCCCTCAGGACCGATGTTGGCAACGGCCACATCGTTGCGCACGAACTCCACCAGGAGCTCGATGAGATTGTAGAAGCGACCCTTGGGGACGAGCGCCGCCTTGCTGCGAGCCGTGAAGAACACTACGAGCAGAACAGCGATAGCGATGAACAGAAAGACCAGGTAGTTGGTGAGATGCCAGGAGCCGAAGCCGGCTTCAAGGTCGTTCGACTTGAGGAAATGAAGTAGTCCCTCTATCTCTTCGCCGAATTTCTCCACCCTGAGAGCTCCTTTGCTAGTCTCGGTACGATTCGCGCATCATGCGATAGGCGATGATGCCGAACACGATCACAAACCCCGCAGCGAGAGACAGCCCAAAGTACATGAAGCCTCCCGGTGCGATGAACACGTAAGCGATGAGAACCCCCGAAGCGACGAGCATACCGCCAGCCATGAATCCCATCATGACGGCGATTCCGTCGCTCGGATCGGTCGACGATGGAATCTTGCGACTCCACGCCGTGGCCGTTATCAGGCCTGCCCCGATCAAGAACCCGAGCACAGCTGCGATTACCGGTGTCTCCAACATCACTCGCAGTTGCACGGTTCTTGCGATCCCCGTTCCTTACCCTCGTCCCCTGACCCCTCGGGGTCAGAACCAGCCGACTCGGCTGACAAGCACGGTCATCGTACACGACCGCTTGGAGGGCAACAACCTACATTCAGGTTTATTTCGACGGCCGTCGCCGTCTACCTTCTGTCGATTTGGCGTCCACAGCATCTTCAGGATGATGAACGGCCTCGAATAGCCCCAGCCAGTAGGCCATGAATCCCGTGATCACAAAGAGCGCGACGAAGGCGACGACCTTGAATGGTCCGCCCACCCATCTGACGGTGTATCCGCCAACGGCGAGCGCCGCGCACCATACGTAGATGATCAAGACAGTCTGCGTCTGATTGAACCCACGACCGAGAAGGCGGTGATGGATGTGTCCCCGGTCCGCCTCCTGGATCGGCCTCCGGTGCAGTACACGGCGGACGATCGCGGAGGCCGTGTCGAAGATGGGAACGCCGATTATCAACAACGGCACCGCCAGGGCGATGGTCGCCGTGGACTTCATGACGCCCATCAGCGATATCGCCGAGAGGGTGAATCCCAAGAAGAGCGCCCCCGAATCGCCCATGAAGATCGACGCTGGGTGAAAGTTGTAGCGGAGGAACCCCGCACAGACCCCGATGACTGCGGCGGCCAGCGCCGCCGCCTCGAGCCGATTCGCCTGTGCTGCGAGCAGCAAGAGACTGACCGCGGCGATGCCGGTGACCCCCGCCGCCAGCCCGTCAAGCCCGTCGATCAGATTGATGACGTTGGTGAAACCCACGATGTAGACCAGCGTGATGGGAGCTGCGAGGAGTCCGAGCGATACCAGGCCACCGCCGAACGGGTTCCCGATGTAGGCGATCCGAAGACCTGATGCGACAGCGATCCCGGCCGCCACGACCTGGCCCAGGAGCTTGAGGCCGGGCGAGAGCGTAAGGATGTCGTCGACGAGGCCCACCAGGAACACCATGGTCATTGCGGCCAGCACGCCCAAGATGCGCACGCGCGCGGTGCCGCCGCCCACCAAGGTGCCTCCCCAGCCGAGGTAGTACTCGCCCGCGGCCTGCATCGCCATCGCGGCCATAACACCAGCGAAGATGGCGACGCCACCCAGCCGGGGAATCGGTTTGCTGTGGATCTTCCGTCCGCCAGGTGTGTCGACCAGTCCCCAGGCGATGGCGGCACGGCGAACGAGGGGAGTCAACAGCAGCGTGACCAGAGCGCCGACGCCCGCGATCAGCAGATAGTGGCGCAGGCTCACGCTATCGCAGCCTTGAGTTGCCGGGGAACAACGTGGGCCTCGGCGAGAAGTTCGGCGGAGAGCGGATCCGGATACGGGTCGCGATAGACGATGTCCACGACCCCCGCATTCAGTAGGATCTTCGCACACAGCACGCACGGCTGATGCGTGCAGTAGGCCGTAGAGCCGTCCATTGCGATGCCGTGCTTGGCCGCCTGGATCACGGCGTTCTGCTCGGCGTGGATGCCTCGGCAGAGCTCATGATGGCTGCCCGAGGGTATGTTGCGCTGCTCGCGGATGCAGCCGACCTCCTCGCAGTGCGCGAGGCCCTTGGGAACGCCGTTGTAGCCCGTGGCCAGGATTCGCTTGTCCTTGACGAGGACGGCGCCGGTCGAACGGCGCAGGCAGGTCGACCGGCCCGAGACCTGCTCGGCGATCGACATGAAGTACTCGTCCCAGGACGGTCGTGGCATGTAGGTGCTCCCGTTGTGGCGTCGGCTACTTCGTGCCGAAGATGCGGTCACCGGCATCGCCGAGACCAGGCACGATGTAGCCGTGGTCGTTGAGGTGCGAGTCTATCGAACACGTGTAGATGTGAACGTCGTCGCAGTGCGCGAGGACTTCTTCGATGCCCTCGGGAGCGGCGATCAGAACCAGGAGGTCTATATGGCGAGCGCCCTTTTCCCGAAGCAGATTGATCGCTGCAGCAGCCGAGCCTCCCGTTGCGAGCATCGGGTCAACGATGAGGACGCTGCGTTCTGCGATGTCCTCGGGGAGCTTGCAGTAGTACTCGACGGGGCGCAGGGTCACCGGGTCTCGGTATAGACCGACATGACCCACACGGGCGGCAGGAATCAGCTCGAGAATACCGTCGACCATGCCGAGTCCGGCGCGCAGAATCGGAATGACGGCGACCTTCTTGCCCGCGAGCACGTACGAGATGGTCTCGGTGATCGGCGTCGTGACCGAGGTCTCGGCGAGCTGGAATCCGCGCGTGGCCTCGTAGGCCTCGAGCATCGCCAGCTCCTTGACCAACTCACGGAACTGCTTTGACCCTGTCTTGTGATCGCGCAGGATCGTGAGCTTGTGCTGAACGAGCGGGTGATCGACCACCGTGACGTTGGGATACGGGCTGGCCTGGGGCATTGCTGGCTCCTCTCGGCGGACGAGACGCGTCGGTGACCGGGGAATCTAGAGCTCGGGATAGAGCGGATGACTGTCGAGCAGCGCCTCCACTTGTGTGCGGACATCCTCGAGTCGCGCTGCGTGGTCACGGTTGAAGACGGTCTGCGCGATCAGGCAACCGACAGTGTGTGCCTCGCCCTCGGAGAACCCTCGAGTGGTCATGGCCGGCGAGCCGACGCGGATGCCGCTGGTGACGAAGGGGCTCTCAGGGTCGTTGGGGATCGAGTTCTTGTTGGTGGTGATGCCGACGTCTTCGAGGAGCCGCTCGGCGTCCTTGCCGGTGATGCCAGCCGGGCGAAGGTCGACCAGCATCAGATGGTTGTCCGTGCCTCCCGAGATCAGCCGCAGCCCGCACTCGACCATAGCCTCGCCCATGACCCGCGCGTTGATGACCACCCTGTCGATGTAGGTGGCGAACTCGGGCTGCATCGCCTCCTTGAAGGCGACGGCCTTGGCGGCGACGACGTGCTCGAGCGGGCCTCCCTGTAGGCCCGGGAAGACGGCCTTGTCAAGCTTGGCCGCCCACTCCTCCTTGCAGAGGACAAAGCCCGAACGGGGTCCCCGAAGGGTCTTGTGCGACGTGGAGGTCACGAAGTCGGCGTACGGGACCGGCGAGGGATGTGCGCCGGTTGCGACGAGTCCGGCGATGTGCGCCATATCGACCATGAGCACGGCGCCGACCTGCTTGGCGACGTCGGCGAAGCGTTCGAAGTCGATTGCGCGAGGATACGCAGAGGCCCCGGCGATGATCATCTTGGGGCGGTGCTCCTTGGCGAGACGCTCCATCTCGTCGTAGTCGATCGTCTCGGACTCCATGTCCAGCCCGTACGGCACTACGTTGAACCACTTGCCGGAGAAGTTGACCGGCGACCCGTGGGTAAGGTGCCCGCCCATCGCCAGACTCATGCCGAGCACCGTATCGCCCGGATCCAGCGCAGCGTAGTAGACGGCGAGGTTGGCCTGAGCCCCCGCGTGCGGCTGAACGTTGGCGTGGTCGGCACCGAACAGCTCACAGACGCGGTCGCGCGCGAGGTCCTCGACGATGTCGACCTTCTCGCATCCGCCGTAGTAGCGCTTGCCGGGGAGTCCCTCGGCGTACTTGTTTGTGAGGACCGTTCCGGAGGCCTCGAGCACCGCCATCGAGACGAAGTTCTCGGAGGCGATCAGCTCGATGGTGCTGCGCTGGCGCGCCAGCTCGGCGTCTATCGCCGAGGCGAGCTCGGGATCCTGCGCTGAGATGTACTTCAAAGCCATGCTCGATGCGTCCTTCCGTCCGGGGCCGCTCTCGGCGGGCCCTGTTCTTTCAGCTGCCGAGTATCCGGATGCAGATACACGGTGGTCACCTGTGGCAGGCGTCGTTAGTCGTTCCCGGTACCTTCGGCGGCCGAGATCTTCGCGACGCGGTCAGCGTGTCGGCCGGCCGCGAACGGAGTCGCGAGGAACGCGTCGACGATCTCTTCATTGACCTGGACCGGGACGAAGCGTGCCGAGACCGTCACGACGTTTGCGTTGTTGTGCTCGCGCGCGAGCACCGCGAACTCGGGGCTCGTGACGTTGGCAGCACGCACTCCGTGGACCTTGTTGGCGGCGATCGCCATCCCGATACCCGTGCCACACACCAACACGCCAAGGTCGGCTTCACCGGCGGCAACCCGCCGTGCTGCGGCGATCGCGAAGTCGGGATAGTCCACCGAGTCCTCGCCGTTGGCGGTACCGACATCGGTGACCACGATCCCGGATTCCTCTAGATGCTCCACTAGTCGCTGCTTCTGCTCGTATCCCGCGTGATCGCTGCCGATGACGACGTGCATGAAGTCAGCCTCTCGAGTGTGGGCGGTGGTGAATGTGGTGATTGTACCGCAACCGTGCCCGGCCTCCTCAGGGTGACCGGGCACGAATCGAGAGCGTATGGGAGGGACGGTCGGGACAGCTTCTCTAGTTGCCGCCTGCCACCGTCACGGCGATTTGGTCGGCGGGAATCGCACCTTCGCGCAGCACTACGGGCTCATCGCCGGTGCAGAGCACGACGGTCGAGGCCTGCTGGTGAGCGGTCTCTCCCCCGTCCAGGCAGAGGTCGGCGGCGTGGAGGATCCGGGTCTCGACGTCCTCGTAGCAGCCGGGTGCCGGGTTGCCGGTGGTGTTGGCACTGGTAGCGATGATGGGACCGCCCGAGGACTGGATGAGTTCAATCACGACTTCGTGGTCCGGCGAACGAAGGGCCACTGTGCCATCGGGCGCACGGAAGTCCTTGCCGACCCTGTCGGAAGCGCAGACGACCAGTGTCAACGGCCCGGGCCAATACGCATGGGCGAGGCGGTGCGCGTAGTCGGGGATGTCGACGCCGTACGTATCGAGAGCGTCTTCATTCTCAACGAGCCAGGGCAGGGGCTTGTCGAGTGGTCGGACCTTGACCTCGAATATCTCTTGCGCGCCGAACTTGGAGTCTGCAAGCGCGCCGATTCCGTAGACCGTCTCGGTGGGAAACACGACGAGTCCGCCGTCACGGAGAACCGTGGCGGCGAGGTTTATCACTTCCGCGTTGGGGCTGTCTGAATCGATGTGGTACGTCTTTGACATGACGAACGCCTCCCTTACATCCCTGCCCGGATGGTTGTCAGGGTCGTCTTAGGGGAAGCCGAGCGCTGACGATGCGGTCGCGACCGGCGAGGTCTGAGACGACGGTGACATCTTCGTACCACTCTACCGCTTCCTCGGCCGCTTTCCGCACCATTCTTTCGTCGAGTTCCACGGCGAGCAGTCCGCCCGGTGCAAGCCAATCGCGCGCACCTGCGAGAATGCGCCGATAGGTGTCCAAGCCGTCGGGGCCGCCGTCCAGAGCTATGTGAGGCTCGAAGCCGGCGACCTCTGCCGGAAGAGTCGGCACGTCGGCCGAGGGGATGTACGGCGGGTTTGAGATCACTACGGCAAGTGTCCCCCGCGCCGCCTCGGGCAGCGCCGAGAAGAGATCGCCGGTCAGCGCCGTCACCACGTCGGCCAGGCCGAGCCGAGCGGCGTTCTCGGCGGCCATCTCCGCCGCGACCGGCGAGATGTCGGTGGCGAAGACCGCTGCACCCGGGCATTCCGAAGCTATCGACAGCGCGATGCAGCCTGAGCCGGTGCACAAGTCGACCACGAGGGCTTCGCCCCGCTCGCTCAGCGCGCGGCGCACCTCGGCCAGCACTGATTCGACCAGCACCTCCGTCTCGGGGCGCGGGATGAGAACGCCCGGACGCACCTTCAGCACGCAGTGGCGGAAAGCGACCTCCCCGGTCACGTACTGAAGCGGTTCACCGGCCGCCCGTCTGCGCACGCTCTCACGCAGGGTGGTGCGCTCAGCGTCGGAGAGCGGACGGTCGTGAAACGCGTAGAGCTCGACACGAGAGAGCCCGGTAGCCGCCGAGAGCAGCCACTCGGCACTGCGGCGCGGGTGCTCGTCGGACTTCTCGGCAAGGAAGGATGTGGTCCAGTCCAGCGCCGCCTTCACGCTCCAGACCTGCTCGGTGGCCACCGGTGTGCCGCTAGACAGCCGCCGCGAGGCGCTCGGCACGGTCGGCGGCGACCAGGCCGTCGACGAGCGAGTCGATCTCGCCGGCCATCACCGCTGGGATGTTGTGGACGGTCAGCCCGATGCGGTGGTCGGTGATCCGGTCCTGGGGGTAGTTGTAGGTGCGAATCTTCTCCGAGCGGTCGCCCGAGCCGATCTGGCTGCGGCGCTGGTCACCAAGTTCGGCCTGCTGCTTCTCCAGTTCGAACTCGTAGAGGCGCGCGCGCAATACGCGCATCGCGGCCTCGCGGTTCTGGAGCTGCGACTTCTGGTTCTGCGATTGGACGACAACACCGGATGGCAGGTGCGTGATGCGCACCGCGGAGTCGGTCGTGTTGACCGACTGACCGCCGGGTCCGCTCGAACGGTAGACATCGATGCGGATCTCGTTCTGCTTGATCTCGATCTCGACGTCCTCGACCTCGGGCAGAACAGCAACCGTAGCGGTTGACGTGTGGATGCGGCCCTGTGCCTCGGTTGCGGGAACACGCTGCACCCGATGGACACCGGACTCGAACTTCATCTTGGAGAAGACCTTGTCTCCACGGATGCGGAACGAGACTTCCTTGAAGCCGCCGGAATCGCTCTGGCTGGAGTCGATCTCGTCGACCTTCCACTTCTGCAGCTCGGCAAAGCGCGTGTACATGCGGTAGAGATCGCCTGCGAAGATGGCGGCCTCGTCGCCACCCGCGCCCGCGCGAATCTCGACGATGATGTCCTTGTCGTCGTTGGGGTCGCCCGGAAGCAGCATCACCTTGAGTTCGTCCTCGAGGATGGGGAGCTGCGCCTCGAGCTCCTTGCTCTCCTAGGCGGCGAACTCCTTCATCTCAGGGGCGGCCTCCTGCTTGAGCAGTTCCTTTGACTCG
>CAZIPT010000044.1:0-4466 GCA_964541375.1 uncultured Eubacteriales bacterium | reverse complement strand
GGGTGTCGGCTCGCGGTTCCTTGTTTTCTTCGGCGGCTAACTCCTCACTGTCGGGGTGGGCTTCGTGTTTGGGCGGTGCTTTGGCCTCGTGGGGTTGGGCTGGGGCGGTCAGGTACTCGCGTGCCTTCTCGGCGAGCGGCGCCTGGGCACGCTGCTCCTTGGCGGGCCGCGTGTACTCCTTCTGGTCGGCGAGGACCGCGGGATCGCCGAGCTTGGCGGTCAGCTCGGTGTAGGTGTCGAGCATCTTCTGGAGCTTGTTGCGCATGGGAGAAACGCGTCCTTAGATTCGGTGATCACTGCAAACAGAGAGTCTAGCACTCGCGGGGGCCGGTCCTCACGACGACGCCACGCCACGGTCGGCAGCGGACGCAGGCTCGCTATGGAACCGCTCAGTCGTTTCCGCGCTCGTCGTCGGCAAGAAGCTGTGAGAGCGTCACCGGGTGCAACCCCTTGCGCTTCAGCGCGTCGAGTATCTCCGGCAGCGCCTCGACGGTATTCGGATTGGTCTCATGCATGAGGATGATCGATCCCGCCCCGGCCCCGCTCGTAGCGTTTCGGACGATCTGTTCGGGCGATGGGCTGGGCTCGACGTCGTTGGAGTGGATGTTCCAGAGGACCAGGATCAGCCCGCGGCCGGTCAAGTTATCCAGCGTCGCCGAGGAGTACTTGCCTCCGCGCGTCCGAGCGAAGCGCGGCGGTCGACCGGTCAGCTCGGTGATCAGCTTCGTGCTGCGGTCGAACTGTTTCGCAAGTGCCGCATCGCTGATCGCGCCGGGCTCGGGATGATTCCATGTGTGGTTGGCCACCTCGTGGCCCTGCGCCGCCATGTCGCGCACGTCCTGCTTGTGCCCTCGCGCCCGACGTCCGACCACGAAGAACGTTGCGTGGATGTCGTGCTCTCGCAAGATCTCGAGCACCTTCTCGGTTTCCGGTCCTGGGCCGTCGTCGAAGGTGAGAGCGATCTCCTTCTTCCGATTGGGCACTACGCGCACCGGCGTGCCCAGGTAGCGCTTCGCCGAGAAGGCCGGCAGCTCCGGCGCCGCGATAGCCACGGGCAGAACCGTGCTCGTCGGCGGCGCGGTCGTCTCGGCGGTCAAGCCGACGGTGACGGTGACATCGGCTGTCGCCGGAGCGCTTGAATCAACTTGGCTTGCGAAGGTCGATGAGCTCGTCGCAGGCCCGGAAGCCTTCTGGAACGCGACCGCCTGGTCGACTCCTCTAGGCTCCGAGAAGCGCCAGACCGCGTAGGTGACCGCCACTCCCACCGTGAGAACGAGCGCCACTACAAGAAGCGCGGTGGGCAAGAAGCTCTCGGGTCTGGAGTGGCGACCCATCAGATCAGACCTTGTGGTTCATCGTGCTCGGTGGCCGGTTCTTCGACCTGAGCAGGCGAGCCGCCTGCGGCCTCGGACTCGGACATCTCCGACACCTCGAGGAGCCCGACCGGCAGGTCGCCCTCGGCGGGCTCCCCTCGCGCGATGCGCTCTTCGCGCTCCTCGCGGGCGATTATGGGAACCATTGCGGCCACGGCAACTTCGACCATCTCGTCGCTCGGCTCGCGCGTGGTCATGCGCTGGAGCTGCATTCCCGGCCACAGAAGGACCTTCACGAACGGGTTGGTCGAATGGTTGCCTGCCCACTTGACGGTGACCTCGTAGGCAAGGCCGGCAACCAGTGGCAGAAAGAGCAGGCGTGCCGCTATGGCGATCAGCATGATGCCGATTCGGCTGTCCACTCCCAGACTCGCGGCAATGAGTCGCACCGGCACGAGTGAGAACACCAGGATCGCGAGGATCATGACCATCAAGAGGAACGACGTCCCGCAGCGAACATGGAGCGTTTCGTAGCGTTGGATCAGCTCGGGCTCCAGAGGGAGGTTGTGCTCGTAAGCGTGAATCGTCTTGTGCTCGGCGCCGTGGTAGCCAAAGACACGCTTGATGTCGCCCATTCGCCCGATCGCCCAGATGTAGCCGAAGAACGCGACGACCCGCAGCACTCCGTCAACGATGTTCCATCGGAAGGGATTCGTCGCAGCAGAGCCCACCATGAGTGTGGTAAGCACGGCCGGCAGCACGATGAAGAACACGATCGCCAGCCCCGCACCCAAGATCATCGTGATGCTGATCTCCTTGGCGGTGAGCTGCTCCTCCTCGGTCTCCCCCGTAAGCGACGCCGAGACCGCGAAGGCCTTCATCGCGAGCGACAGAGTCTCGACCATCGCAACACAGCCGCGCACGATCGGCCAGCGCATCCAGCTCTTCTTCGCCTTGCCCGACTCCAGGTCATGCTCTTCGAAGTGGATACTGCCGTCAGGCGTGCGCACCGCAACCGCCCAGTTGTACCTGCCGCGCATCATGATGCCCTCGAGCACGGCCTGGCCACCTATGTGCGTATGGGTGATAGGGCCGTCGAGCGCGGGCATTTTGGCAGCTGCATCAGTCACGTTTGGGTGCCTTCTCGTAGGGTTCGCCACACGTCATCTTGCCTTCTCGGCAAGCTCCTCGCCGACACGAGGCGCCGGCGTCCGAGAATATGTATGGTGCCACAGGCTCGGCGAGTTCAAGCATCGCCAATGCCAGCTCGCGGATCTCCCACTGCGCGCGCTTGCAGCAGCGCAGCTCGAAGAAGTGGAGCAGCTCGCGGATGTTCATAGTGACCACGATCTTGGTCTCCATCGCGTTTGGCAGCAGGTAGCGAGCGTCTTCGGGCTGAACGCCCGAGTCGAGCAGCTGCCGGTAGGCGATGAAGGACGCGGCGCACGAGTCGAGGAACGCCGAGGATGCGACTGGGTCTGCCGCGACGTCCGGCGGCACGATGAATGCAGGCTCGGCGGTGTATGAGACGTAGCGCTGCGACTGCTGGTTGTAGCTCGCGAGTCGATGGCGTACCAGCTGGTGCGTGAGCGCTCTCGAGACCCCGTCGACCGCGAACGTGTAGCTTGCGTGCTCCAGCGCCGAAGTGTGCCCGCTCGTGAGGATGATCTTGAGGACTTTACGCACCGCTTCGTCGCTCATGGTCTCGAGCAGCTCCGCTGCTCCCACCGGGGCGTAGCACAGCCGCGCCGCAGCTGCGATCGCGCGCTCGGGCTCCGGTGTGTGAGAGAGAAGCTTGACGTCCAAGAAGGTGCTACCTCCAGTTGAGGGCCGCGGCAGACCCGCGGAAGAAAGAGCTGGGGAGACGAGTCGCCTCGTCTCCCCATTCTAGACAGCGTATGCGACGAGCGCGAACCTACTCGGCATCCTCGATGACGGTCTCTTCGACGATCTCGGCAACGACCTCGCCGGTCTCGGCGTCTTCGATCACGGTGTCGGTGACGATGATCTCCTCGACAACCTCTCCGGTCGCTTCATCGGTGACAACGACGTCATCGATGATCGTGTCGGCGACAAGCCCGTCGGCCTCGTCGACCTCGATGACCTCGGAGACGGTCTCCTCGGCATCGAACTTGTCGACGCGGGTCTCGCGCTGTGCGGCCTTCTCCTCGCGAGTCGCCTTGACCTTCTCGGCTTCCTTGGCCTTGGCAGCCTTCTCGGCCTCCTTGGCCTCACGCGCGACCTTCGCGGCAGCGGCAGCCTCATCGGCCGCCTTCACCCGGGCGACCTTCTCGGCGGCTTCCTTCTCGCGGACGGCGTCGGCAGCGTTGCCGAACTTGTCGCTGAAGCGCTGGACGCGTCCACCAGTGTCAACGAACTTCTGCTTGCCCGTATAGAACGGGTGGCACTCCGAGCAAAGCTCGACGTGAAGATCCGACTTGGTGGAGCGGGTCTTGAACGTGTTACCGCAGGAGCAGTGGACGGTTGCCTCCACGTACTCCGGATGAATTCCCTGCTTCATTTCAAACACCTCCGATAACGGCCTGGTTTCCGACCAGGCCTGAGGACAGCCGAGCTAGTGTATCACCGTGAGAACCGCCCAGCAAAGGAAATCTCGATGGGCCTTGAGGGTCTTCGCGCACGGGGGTGAGGCGCGCGCGGCCGTCGCGTCGCGGGGGTGCCGCGCGCAGTTACGCAGCAGAGCCGCCCACCAGGGCGGCTCTGCGAGTATGTCTGAGCACGGCGCCTCTGCGACGCGACGGCCCAACTGCTAGAACTCGACCCCGTTGCCCTTCTCACCGGCGCGACGCGCCATCTTGGCGAGGAACTCCATGTTGCTCGGGGTCTGCTTGAGGCCCTTGATGAGCATGTCCATGGCCCGCTCGGGGTTGTCGATGCCGTGGAGGATGCGGCGAATGCCCCAGACGAAGGGGGCCTCGGCGGGATCGAGGATGAGCTCTTCCTTGCGCGTGCCCGACGTGATGACGTCGATGGCGGGGAAGATGCGGCGGTCGGCCAGGCTGCGATCGAGTCGCAGTTCCAGGTTACCGGTGCCCTTGAACTCCTCGAAGATGACCTCGTCCATCTTGGAGCCGGTGTCGATGAGTGCGGTTCCGATGATCGTGAGCGAGCCGCCGCCCTCGATGGCGCGGG
>CAZIPT010000043.1:0-17960 GCA_964541375.1 uncultured Eubacteriales bacterium | reverse complement strand
AAGAAGTCGCTCAAGAAGCACGCCTTCGAGCTTTCGGGTGGGCAGCAGCAGCGTCTGTGCATCGCGCGCGCCCTGGCGACCCGGCCCGAAGTCATGCTCATGGACGAGCCGGCCTCGGCGCTTGATCCGATCTCCTCGCAGCAGATCGAGGACACGATCGCCGAGCTCAAAGACACCGTCACCATCGTCATCGTCACCCACAACATGCAGCAGGCCGCGCGCATCTCAGACCGGACCGCGTTCATGTTGCGCGAATCGATGGAAACCCCTGCGCACCTGATCGAGGTCGGGGAGACCAAAGCGATGTTCACCGCACCGCACGACAAGCGTACGGAAGCCTACATCACCGGGCGGTTCGGGTAGTCAGGGCAGACCGGCATCCCACGAGTCTGCACCGAAGCATCGATGCCCGCCGAGGAGTTCCTCGGCGGGCATCGCATTGGACAGATGCGGTCGTTCGGGGAACGGCCCAACGGGGAAAAGCAGAACGCGCCCGAGGGGGGTTGGGCGCGTTCTGTCATTCGCGAGGGGCGTTCCCCGTCTGAGGGGGGAGGGGTCGACGGGTCGCCCTGCTCTTGTCCAAACAAATAGCAATGCGTATGCCATTTCTTGCGCCGAAATGTCAGGTTCTTGTGAAGCATTGAGGAGCCCGTTTGTTAGCTCGACAGACCGCGGGTACCATCTATCCGGAGGGGTTGTCGGCGGAACACTGGGGGCTGCATGCGCGACTTGACCATCCGACCGGCGACCCAGCGAGATGCCCCTACGATCGCGGCCATCTACAACCACTACGTGCGCACGTCGACCGCCACATTCGACACTCAGGAGCGGTCGCTCCCGGCGCAGGTCGCGTGGCTGCAGGACCATGCCGATCCGTACCCGGCCCTCGTCGCCGAGAACGCTGATGGCGTGGTCGCTTGGGGCGCGCTGAGTCCGTGGGGCACCCGTTGCGCCTATCGGCATACCGTCGAGATCTCAGTGTACGTTGCGCCCGATTCAGCCGGGCTGGGAATCGGCCCGGCGCTGAGCGAGGTGCTCATCGGTCGGGCACGTGAGTTGCGCCATCACGCAATCGTCAGCCAGATAGTCCACGAGAACGACGCTTCGCTGAGAATGTCGCAGCGGCTCGGGTTCACGCACGTCGGGACGCTCCTCGAGGTCGGACGAAAGTTCGACCGCTGGCTCGATGTCGTGCTGATGGAACTCGTGCTCGATACCGAGCCCGATACCGACGCGGGTACGGGAGAGGGCTCGTGAGTGACCGACGGCAGCCGGATGTGGTGGACGCGGCGCGTCCGCTCCCTGTTCGTCTGAGGGAGGGGTTCGGGGAGTTCATCCACACAGAAGTCGCCGGAGCTGTCGCGCTGTTGGCTGCGACGGTGGTCGCGCTGGTGTTGGCGAACTCACCACTCTGGGGTGCGTACGAAGCCTTCTGGCACACCGAACTTGGGATCTGGGTGGGGGGCTGGCACTTCAGCGAATCGCTCGTCCACTGGGTCAACGATCTGCTTATGGCGTTCTTCTTCTTTGTGGTCGGGCTCGAGATCAAGCGCGAGGTGCTGGTCGGCGAGCTCTCCGTGCGGCGGAAGGCGGTGCTGCCGATACTGGCGGCGATCGGCGGGATGGCGGTTCCCGCGCTCATCTATCTGGCTCTGAACGCAGGCGGGTCGGGTGCAAACGGCTGGGGTATCCCGATGGCGACCGATATCGCGTTCGCCATCGGCGTCATGGCGCTCCTTGGCGACCGCGTGCCGTCCGGTCTGAAGGTGTTTCTCGTGGCGCTGGCTATCGCTGACGACATTGGGGCGATCGTGGTGATCGCGATCTTCTACTCGTCGGGAATCTCGTTCGGGTGGCTCGCTGTGGCCGCTGCGCTCCTCGCCCTGTTGGTGGCTTTCAACCGCAGTGGGATCGACACCCCCGTTCCCTACCTCTCGGTGGGCGGTCTCCTCTGGTTCGCTGTGTTCATGAGCGGCATCCACTCGACGATCGCGGGCGTCCTCATCGCCTTCACGATTCCCGCCGTCGCCAAGGTCGACCCTCTTAGGTTCGTCTCCCAGACCCGCCGTCGCCTGGCCAAGATCGAGGCCGCCGACGTCCCGGGCAGCCACGTGCTGATCGACAACGAGCAGCAGCTCTGCGCTCTCGAGATCCGCCGAGAAGCCCGGCACACCGCCGCGCCCCTGCAGCGACTGGAGTTCGCCCTGCACCCGTACACGACCTTCGTGGTGTTGCCGCTGTTCGCTCTGAGCAATGCAGGTGTGCGGTTCGTCGGGGTCGACGTGGCCGCTGCCATCTCCACTCCGATCGCGCTGGGTGTCCTGCTCGGCCTGGTGGTGGGCAAGCCGGTCGGAATCACGCTGATGTCCTTCCTTGCCGTGAAGCTCCGAGTGGCCGACCTGCCTGCAGGCGTAGGGTGGCCTCAACTACTTGGCGCGGGAATGCTCGGAGGAATCGGATTCACCATGTCGCTCTTCGTGGCGAGCCTCGCCTTTCGAGGCCTTGAGGAGATCAACGAGGCCAAGATGGCGATTCTGCTGGCATCGCTCGTCGCCGGTCTCGCCGGCTACCTGATGCTCCGCTTGTCTCGGCGGGCTGCGGTCGGCCCGGGGAGCGAGTGATGCGCGTCCTGATGGTGGTTCGTCCTGCGTCCGGCGGGATGCGGGAGCACGTGCTCTCGCTTTCAAGCGGACTCGCCGAGCGCGGGCACGCGGTCGAGGTCGCTGCGCCTGCCGCTTCCGATGTCGCTCATGCCGCGCGCAATGCCGGCTTTGAGGTTCACACGGTTCCCATCGCCGGTCCGCTGCACCCGCTCGAGGATCCTCGGGCGGTGGTGGCGCTTCGGCGCATCGTGCGGGATGGTGACTTCGACCTGGTCCACGCGCACGGGTTCAAGGCGGGGTTCGTCGGCCGGCTGGGAAACGCCCTCTCCGGCTCCGGGCCGTTCGTCGTGACCGCGCACAACCACGTCCTCCGCCGAGAAGAGACGTCCGCGAGCGCGAAGTGGCGCTACCGAACGGTGGAGCGAGCCTTGACGCGTAGCGTCTCCCACTACATCGCGGTGTCGGACTCCATCCGTGCCGAGCTGATCGACGACTACGGTATCGCGGCCGAGCGGGTCACCACCGTCCGCAACGGTGTCGCTCCAGAGGCCTTCGTCGCCGAGCAGGACCGCTTTGGGTGCCGCCGGGCGATCGGAATCGCCGCCGAGACCCCCACCTTCGGCCTGGCCGCCCGGTTCTCGACGCAGAAGGGGCTTCGCCACCTGATCTCATCGCTCGCCGAAGTTCAACGTGTGGTGCCCGGCGCACTACTCCTGCTCGGCGGCTCGGGACCGCAGGAGAGCGAGCTGCGAGAGCAGGCAGCGGCCCTTCAGGTCTCCTCGGCGATTCGCTGGCTCGGCCAGGTCGATGACATGCCGGCGTTTCTGGCCGCGCTCGACGTATACGTCTCACCGTCGGTCACCGAGGCGCTGGGCCTGGGGCTCATCGAGGCGGGGCTCGCCGGTGTGCCGACCGTCGCTACTGACGTGGGCGGCGTCGGCGAGGTCGTCCTTGCCGACAAGACCGGTCTGCTGGTTCCCCCGGCCGACCCCCCTGCGCTCGCGAAGGCGATCGTCCGCCTGCTGACCCATCGCGATTTCGCGCACACTCTTGCCGATGCAGCGCGCGAGCGCTGTCTGACTGAGTTCGACCCGCGACACATGATCGATGGCACCCTCGACGTCTACGCGGCCGTCCTGGGCTCGCGTGCGGACGGATCGGAGACGAGTTCATGACGCGTCCGTTGCCGGCACCAGCGGGGCCGAGCGCCCCCGGCTGGGCTCGAAGGCTTCCATACTCCGTACGGCGCATCTGGCAGCCGGAGATCTACCAGGGAGGCGGTCAGAGCGACGACTACTTCGAGGGCTGGTATCTGAAGTGCGTCGATGCTTCGAGTTCTCAGGTTCTCGCGCTCATCCCCGGTGTCAGCCACGATCGCGTCGGCGGCACCTCGCACTCGTTTGTCCAGGTCGTCCGGCCCGGGGGTCGAACCGCCTACCTCCAATACCCGCTGGAAGCGTTCACGTACGATCGCGACCGCTTCTCGATAGCCGTCGGTCTCAACACCTTCTCTGAATCCGGCGTCAGGCTGGACCTCGACTGCGACGGACTGCGGCTGACCGGCGAGCTGGGATTCGGTCCCTGGGTGCCGTGGCCGGTCTCGGCCAGGACGCCGGGCATCATGGGACCGTTCCGCTTCGTGCCGCGTATGGAGGGCTACCACGGCGTTTGCTCGCTCGAGCACGCAATCACCGGCCGGGTTGTTCTCGACGGCGAGGAGCTGGTCTTCGATGGCGGCCGCGGCTATGCCGAGAAGGACTGGGGGCGCTCGTTCCCGTCATCCTGGGTCTGGGCGCAAAGCAACCACTTCGACCGGCGGGAGACCAGCGTGACGGTCTCGGTCGCCAAGATTCCCTGGATGGGTAGCTCGTTCGTCGGATTCATCGCCGGGGCCTGGATCTCAGGAACGCTCTACCGGTTCACGAGCTACACCGGCGCGAAACTGACCGCGTTTGAGAGCTGGGCGGGCGGAGCGGCGATGACGTACGAGGACCGCGATTTCCGACTCGAGGTGGTGCTCGAGGGCGCCGTGGCAGCTCCGCTCAAGGCACCGTCTCATGGGCGGATGGTCGCTCGCGCCGACGAATCTCTCGACGCAACGATGCGCGCGAAGCTCACCGACGTGCGCACGGGCGAGGTGCTGCTTGACGACTGTGGTCTTCACGCAGGATGCGAGGTCATGGACCTCAAGGGCGAGCTGGCGCCGGGAGTCTCGGCCCGCTAGTCGACCGTACCGTACTGCCGTGTCAGGCCGTGCCCCACGATGGCGGAGTTGATCTGGTCGGCCAGGCGCTGCCGCGTGTACGAGCCGGCGCTCGGCAGGTTCTCGATGATGGGGAGCAAGTCGGCGTCGAGGTCGAGCGTCTCGGCACGAAGGACCACATCCAGGCGTGACACGCGACCGGTGTCGCGAAAGAGGTTGTCCAAGAAGCGCTGGAGTACCTCGCGAGAGTCTTCGGACATGCAGTGAGCTCCAGTCGGGTGCAGAGGCGTGGGCGCCATTCTAGCGCGTCTGACGCCCGACGCGCCTATCCGGGGGTCTCGGCCAGGCTCGCGCCCCAGCTGCGCGCACGGTCGAGCTCGCCGTCCTTGAGGGGACCGTACTTGCCCATCACCACGAACTTCTCGTCTTTGCCTGCCGCCGAGTAGCCCTTTGCGCGCAGCTCCTCCGAGATCTTCTTGGCGGCGCTTCCCGGGGACCACCAGATGCGCGTCTCGAATCCGGCACAGCGGCCTGTGCCCGGCGGCAACGCGTCGAGCCAGGCGCGCATCGAGGGATGCGAAAGGTCAGGCGTGCGGGCGGTCGGGTTCTTCGCGATTCCGGCGCGCATGTCCTCGGTGGGAAGCGCGAAGCCCAGAAGCGGCGCGCCCGCGACGATGAGGTCGACGCCCTCGAGCGCCTCAGCAGTGGCCTCGTCGGTGTTCAGCGCCGTCGCATCCGCGCCGATACCCTCGGCTATCGCGCGTGCGACCGCCTCGGTGTTGCCCCACAACGACTCGTAGACGACAACGGCTCTCATGGTGCGCCCTCCTCGGTCTCCGTTGTGCCAGTTCGTGGGGCCGCAGTGCCGTCCGTCGGCGAGCCGGCTACTTGAGCCAACTCCGAACGGCGTTCTCCACGCCGTTGCGCCCCGGGCTGACCACGCTCGTGAATCGCTCGGCACGTTCGTCGAGATCGGTGAGCGTCTTGGGAACCGCCGTGTCCTGACCCGCGAGTTCCTGAACCCGAGCGAGCAGTTCGACACCGGAGAGCTCGCGGATCCCGTCCGGCAGAACCTCCACGTAAGGCAGCTCGGCGAGCGCTTTGTAGACGTCGCCGCCAAACTTGGCCCAGTGGGCGGTGGAGACGACCAGCACCGGATCGCGCTCGCGGAGCCTCTCGGCGACCTCCCACGCGACAGCTGTGTGCGGGTCGAGCAGATAACCGGTCTCGCCAAAGACCTCGCGGATCGTGTCGAGCGACTCGTCGTTGCCCACGTAGTCCGCGCTGAAGAGCTCGCGGATCTTGGCGAAGGTGTCACGGTCGACCTGGAAGCGGCCGTCCTTGGCCAGAGAGGACATCCACCCGCGTACGAGGGCCGGGTCGCCCGTGAGTTCGTACAACAGCCGTTCGAGGTTGTTGGAGAGCAGGATGTCCATCGACGGCGAGGGCGTGGTGACGAACTGGCGATCGCTGATGTCGTAGAGGCCCGTCGCGATGAAGTCGGCTAGCACGTTGTTCTCGTTGGCGGCCACGATCAGGCGTCCGATGGGGACTCCGATGCGGCGGGCGTAGTAGGCGCCGAGCACGTTGCCGAAGTTGCCGGTCGGCACACACACGTCCATCGGCTCACCGGCGACGACGCCGCCGGCGGCCACCATGTCGGCGTAGGCGCTCACGTAGTAGACGACCTGGGGCAACAACCGGCCCCAGTTGATGCTGTTTGCGCTGGAGAGAGTCAGCCCGTGCTGCTCAGCGAGTTCGGTCCTGAACGCTTCGTCGTCGAAGGCGGCCTTGACCGCCGCCTGACAGTCGTCGAAGTTCCCGCGTACGCCGAACACGCCCACGTTGTCGCCGGCCTGCGTGACCATCTGCTTGCGCTGGATGTCAGACACCCCGTCAGCGGGGTAGAAGACCACGATTCCGGTGTGCTCGCGATCGGAGAACCCCTCAAGCGCCGCCTTGCCGGTGTCGCCCGACGTGGCGACGAGGATCAGGTAGTCCCCGGTTGCGAGTCCGCGCGCACCCAACCCCTCGATGGCCTCCGAGAAGAACAGCGGCAGGCACTGCAGCGCCATGTCCTTGAATGCGCTCGTGGGCCCATGCCAGAGTTCGAGGACCCAGGTGCCGGGAACGACTTCCTCGACAGGGGCGATGCGGTCGTCGTCGAACTGCGAACCGTACGCGTCCTGCATCAGCTCGTCGATGCGGCCATCGGCCAGGTCGACGCCAAAACGCGAGAACACCGCCGCAGCTCGCCGCCAGTACGGCCACGACTCCATTGCGAGGATGTCGTCCAGCGTGAGGTGGGGGAGCTCCTCGGGGACATAGAGTCCGCCGCCGGGAGCGATGCCGGCGATGATCACCTCGGTGAACGTGCGTGAGACGGGATCGAGCCCGCGCGTGTCGTGGTATTTGGTCATCTTCATTCGTGCATGATACCCGAGGTCGTCGCGGTGTGGGTCGGGCGGATGGCTCCAAAGGCTTTGCTGGCGCGCGCGGCTAGTCGCCCGTGGGCGGGTTTCCCTTGTGACACGTGCAGTACGCCTGTTGGTAGCCGTTCGGGTGGCACGTCGCGCACGGACGGCTCTTGTAGTCGTGCTCACCACTGGGTGGGTGGACGAAGTTCGCGAAGGGCGTTGTCGGCCTGTGGCAGGTCTTGCAGTCGGCGCCGTAGTGGTTGGCGGGCGTCGCATGGCAGAAGCTGCACTGCAGGTGTCCCTGATCGTGACAGGTAGTGCAGGGAACCGGCTTGTGGCCCGGAAGTACGCTCGGCTGACCGCCGGGCGCCTTGAACGCCTCCCCGACGTACGTCAGTCCTGCAGGGGCGTTAGCCGGGTTCAGGATCCCGGCGTCCGAGAGCGCCGAGAAGGTGACCTTGTGTCCCGTCGAAGCATGGCACTGTGCGCAACGCACGTTCTTGGTCAGGTGCATCGCATGCGAGAACTTCGAGAGGGGCGTCTTGGTCTGTCCGGCTACGTCTGGGTGACATCGCTCGCAGCGGGCGTCGGGGATCTCCGCGTTGTAGTTGGGGAACGTTGGTCGCGTGAAGAACTCGGCGTAGACCTCATTGAGCGCCACGAACTTGTGCTCGAACCGCCGGGGAAACCCGGAGCCGACGTGGCAGTCGATGCACCACACGCCCTTGTGCTTGCCCTGCTCCCACGCGTTGAAGAACGGGACCATCGTGTGGCAGGTCTTGCAGAACTCCGGTCTGTCGGTGAGCAGCGCGGTAGGAACGAACATGATTGCACCGACAACCACAAGCGCTCCGACGCTCCAGAGGATGATCTTGCTGCTTCGCCGTCTCGGCTTTGGGCCTCGCCGGTCTGCGCGTTCCGCCTCACTGAGGTTCCTGTCTGCCACGTGGGCACTCCAGCCTGTGGTGTAGGTGGGCTTAGAGAGGCTCTTTCCCTAGAACGGCTGGCCTCGGACTTCGAATCAATGGTCGCTCCCGAGGGTACACGCTCTATGCTGGTAGAATGCGGCCGCTCCGAGAGCGACCGCCGGAGTCGGGAGGTCGACAGGCTTGGTCAGGCGGATCATCTTCTGGACGATCATCTTCCTGACCGCGTGGTTGGCGACGACGCACGGCTCCGCGGTATCACAGATCGTTGTCACGGCGCGCTACGGAGCCTGGCAGTGGTTCGCGCTGGCCGCCGCACTGCAGATCGTCTACTACGCGTTGCGCATCGGCATGTACAGTTCCGCTTTCGGTGCCGTGGGCGTGCCTCGTCCCTATCGCGAGCTCGTACCGCTCACCCTCGGCTCGCTCTACCTGTCTACGATCGTGCCCGGTGCCGGTGGTTCAGGCCGATCACTCATGGCACGCGATGCTGTCGAGCGCGGCCTGCCCGCCGAGAAGGTCCTTCAGATGCCCGTCGTGGCTCGTCTCGCCGACTTCTGCGGCTTCGGGGCGGTCATGTTCGCCGGTTTCTGGTACCTCATCTCACTGGACACCGTTCACCTCTACGAGATCGTCTCAAGCCTGATCGTTCTCGGAACGATCCTCGCCCTGGCGGCCGGTCTCATACTGGCAACCATGCGGCCTGCGGCTCTTGCATCCTTTCTGGAGCCCGCCGAGAAGGCCGCTCGTTCGCTGCCGCTCTGGCGCGAAAGAGGCGCGCCGGAGGGCTGGTCGGCCAGGCTGGTCTCGCGCTACGCACTCGCGGGCCAAACCATTGCGGCCAGGCCGGCGGCGACCCTGGGTGTGGTGGCCATCTCGGCCGCCGCGTACGCGGTCGACTTGCTCTCATTTGTCGCCGTGGGCTTCGCCTTCGGTTGGCCCGCTTTCGGCGCGCTGATAGCGGCCTTCGCTGTCGGCATGCTCACATGGCTCGTCTCCATCGTGCCGCAGGGGGTCGGCGTGGTAGAGGTCGTCATAGCTCTGATGCTCTCGTCCTTTGGGGCCAATGCACCGACGGCCATCGTCATCTCGCTTGGGTTCCGCGCCCTCACCTACTGGCTGCCGCTCGTGTTGGGAGCTCTCGCGGTGCGGCGCGTGCCGACGTTCACTGCTCTGCGAAGCGAGGCAGCCGACGTCTTTCCGGTGCGGCTCGCGGCCGTCGTCACCTTCGGGGTAGGGGCGATGAACCTGCTCTCTGCAATGACGCCGGCGGTTGCCGAGCGGCTGCGCCTCCTCGACCGGGTGCTCCCGCTACAGTCTCAATATGGTCGCCTGTCCGCTGCCCTCGCCGGAATCGCGCTCATGGCTCTTGCCCGAGGGCTCTGGCGCCGCAAACGGCTCGTGTGGCTGACCACCGTCGTGGTGCTTGCGATCAGCATCTCCGGACACCTGATCAAGGGGCTCGACTTCGAGGAGGCGCTGATCTCCCTGGCGCTGCTGCTGTTTCTGCTCGCCAGGCGCTCCGAGTTCCGTGCCCGTCCCGACGCCCCTTCTGTCGCGCGCGGCGTGAGGATCCTTGCGGGAGCGTTCTTGGTCACGCTTGCCTACGGCACGTTCGGGTTCTTCATGCTCGACCGTCAGTTCGGGATGACGTTCACCTTCTGGCCCGCCGCGCGACAGACGCTCGTGATGTTCACGGAGTTCTACAACCCCGGGGTTGTGCCGCAGACACTCATCGCACGGTTCTTCGTCGGATCCATCTACGTGGTCGGAGTCCTGACCATCGGCTTCGCACTCCTCATGCTGCTTCGTCCGGTGCTCGTTCGCCGAGGCGCGACAGCGGCCGAGCTTCGTGCCGCTCGGTCGATCGCCGGGGAGTTCGGAGTGACCCCACTGGCGGCTATCGCGCTGCTTCCGGATAAGAACCTGAGGCTGACGGCCGGCGGATCGTTCCTGGCTTACCGTCTTGTGGGTGACATCGCTGTCGTGCTCGGCGACCCCGTCGGCCCTGTCGAGGATGCGCAGGCGAGCATCCGCGAGATGCTCGCGCTCTGCGTCGAAAACGGCTGGCGTCCCGCGTTCTATCAGACGCGAGAGGACTATCTCGACGAGTACCGGGCCGCGGGTCTCTCGGCGACTCGTATCGGGCACGAGGCCGTCGTGGATGCACAGCAGTTCTCGCTTTCGGGGAAGCGCTATCGGGTCGAACGCAACCTCGTCAACCGGCTCACCAACGAAGGGTACTCGGCGTTCGTGCTCGAGGCGCCCCAGAGTCCATCGCTTCTGCGGGAGCTAAGGGATGTCTCGGATGCCTGGCTTGCGCGCGAGGGCGGTCTTGAGATGGGCTTCTCGCTGGGCTGGTTCGATGAAGAGTACCTGCGCGAGTCCGACGTCATGGTGGTCGAGGGGCCGCAGGGTGAAGTTGAGGCCTTCGCGAACATCGTGCTGGAGCCGGCCGTCCGAGGCGCAAGCGTCGACCTGATGCGGTACCGCCCGAGCGCGCCTGAGGGGGTCATGGACTTCGCGTTCATTCGACTGATCGAGTGGGCGCGCGAGAGCGGACTCGCATCCTTCAACCTGGGGTTTGCTGCGCTGTCCGGTCTGGGGGAGCAGGAGGACCCCACGATCGAGAGATTCCTCCGGCTCGCGTACGAATACGGGGGACGTTTCTACAGCTTCAAGGGGCTGTATCGCTTCAAGCAGAAGTTCCGTCCCGATTGGGAGCCGCCGCGCTGGCCGCTCCCCCACGCCGCCCCCCTTCCCGCGGTTCTTGCTGCCACGGTGCGGGTGAACACGGGCCGCTGGGGAACGACCGAGAGCTTCGACGACTTGGGAGGCAAGACGGGCAACACGAAAGCTTCGTACTGAACATTGTCTGCGCCACGCGCAAGCTTGGTACGCTGTTGCGGAACAGCGCATGACGATGACGGTGGCGTCCAGATGGTCTGCCGCCCATGACTGGGGTTGAGACGGATGAAGTACGTGGTCGTGATCCTCGACGGTGCGTCCGGCTGGCCGATCGGCTCCCTCAAGGGCAAGACGACGCTCGAGGCGGCCAAGACACCCAATCTGGATGCGCTGGCAAGCGGGGGAACGCTGGGCCTCGCACACACGGTTCCTACCGGAGCGGAGCCCTCGTCCTCGGCGGCCTGCACCTCGATCCTGGGCTACGATCCGGTGACCGACTACGTCGGCCGAGGAGCGATCGAAGCAGCCAGCATGGGGATTGCCCTCGCGCCCGACCAGGTCGCGCTCAGGCTGAATCTGGTGAGTCTGGTCGACGGGGTCATGGCTTCCTACTCGGCAGGCAACATCGCCACCGAGGAGTCCGGCGCCATCATCGCCGATATCGCGAGTGGCCTCGACGACGACACGTTCAAGCTGTACCCCGGCGTTGCATATCGCCACATCCTCGTCGTTACCGGTCATCCGGAGCTGCTCGACGTCACCTTCACGCCCCCGCATGACATTTCCGACCGCCACGTCGAGCCCTTCTTCCCCAGGGGTCCGGGCGCTGACCTTCTGCTCGACTACATGGGGAGGGCTCGCGTGCTCCTGGACAACAGCGGGGTAAACCGCTGCCGCACCGCCGGGGGAAGCTCGCCCGCTACCGACGTTTGGCCGTTCTGGCCCGGAGTCGCTCCCAGCGAGCTGACTCCTTTCGCCGAGAAGCGCGGTGTCACGGCCGCCATGACGAGTGGTGTCGACCTCCTGAACGGACTCGCCGCACTCGCGGGTATGGATAGGCTCAGGATCCCCGGCGTCACCGGGGACTCGGACAACGACTACGTCGCGCAGACTGAAGGCGCACTACGCGCGCTCGACGATCACGATCTCGTCGTTATCCACGTGGAGTCTCCCGACGAGGAGGGCCATGCTGGCGACGTCGCCGGAAAGGTCGCCGCGATCGAGGCGATCGACCGCGAGGTGATCTCCAGGGTCGCGCGATTTGCGGCCGACAACGAGACTCGAGTGCTCGCGATGCCCGATCACCCGACTCCCATCGAGATCAAGACTCACGTGGGAGAGCCCGTGCCCTTCGTGCTCTGGGGGCCCGGCATCAGCAGCAACCACGGCCGCCGTTTCGACGAGTCATCCGCCGAGCGGACCGGCCTGATCCTGGATCCCGGCAGGCGTGTGATGGACCTGCTTCTCCAGCGCTGAAGTGCGGCCCCGGTGCGCCGAGAAGCACGCGTAGTAGTGCTATGAGCCGACCTCGCTGGGCGGTTCAGACTCGGCCCGCCAGCATCCTCCCCAGCGACGTCGCCTTGTCGCGCTCCCACTCGTCGAACGACTCCCGCCACCATCCTCCGGTCAGTGCGAGCGACCCGACCGTCCGAATTCCCCCGGCCCCGAGTGCGCTTCTGAGCTCGCGGATCGGCCCGGTCGTGTAGCCGAAGAACGTCGCGAGCGGTTCCGGCGCGCGGCTCGCCGTTATGATGACCGCTCTCTTTGCGCTGCGTTCGCCTGAGCCGAACGACCTGGTGTGCTCACCGAGTCCGGGCAGAACCAGCTGACCGTCCCTGGGGAAAAAGCGGCTCAGTCGATCCAGCATCGTCTGGAGCGCGGGATCAGGCCGACGGAAGTAGGCCGGCAGACCGACGATCACGCCATCCGCACCCGCAATCTGCTCGGCCAGTCCGGGCAGGTCATCAGAGATCTTGCAGCCGTCTCCATACCGGCACATCCCGCAGCCGGTGCAGGAGAGGATCCTCATCTCCGCGAGGCGCACGCGCTCTACGGTGGCCCCGGCCCGCTCGGCTGAACGGGCAGCTGCCTCCACCGTCAGGCTTAACACCCCACGCGCGGGACTTGCATCGATCGCAACGATTCTCACCGGGTGACCCCCTCCGTTGCTCCGCTCGGCATCATGCCGAACCTGCTGTGGAACGCCTCTGTGTCGTGGCGGCGGGCTCACCGGCCGGCAGACGCCCGCTCTCGACCGCCTCGATCGTGTCGTCCAGCCAATCGATCGCCGCTCTCTCTCGAGCTATGGCTCCGTCAAACGCCGCATCCCTGAGCAGCCGAACCCGATCCGGCAACACTGGGGGGCCGAGAGGAGCGCTCACCTCTCGTCGGAGCTCCTCAAGGCAGGCCTGATGCACGCTCCGCCTGCTGCGGAGGTTGGAAGCGATCTCCGTGTCCGTGAGTGCCGCCGAGAAGAACAGCTGCAGCTGGAAGGGTTCGCGCGGCGGAGTGGGCGGTGGGGGAGTGGCCAACCATGACGACAGTTCGGTCGATCCGAGTTCGGTCAGGCGGTAGACCCTCCGGTCCGGCTTTCCCACCCGGCGCTTGCGGGTGGACGCCACCATTCCCGTGGCCTGGAGGCGCTCCAGGGTGCGGTAGATCTGGGCCTGATCGGCGGTCCAGAAGGCCTTCGCCTGCTCCGCGAAGCATCGGGTCTTCAGGTCATAGCCGGTACGAGGTTCCTCGGCCAGAAAGCCCATGATCGCCGCCTCGAGCGACATCCCCAGCCCCCAATTCGTCATACATGACAACACATATAGTAGAGAAGTCATATATAAAATGCAACACTCAACCTGAGAGTGAGGTATGACGTGAAAGAGCAGCTCAGGAAGCATGAGGCGAGGCTGAGGCTGAGCTTGATGGGCGAGCCGAGGGAGTCTACTGCCCCGAAGGACCGATCCTTGGGCGAGCTGTGGACCGCGCAGGGCCCTGGGCGCTACTCGGCGGCGAACTGGGCCTCGTGGAGACGCGCGAACGCGCCGTCACGGGCCATCAGATCGTGGTACGAGCCGCGTTCCACGACCCGCCCCGCGTCCATCACCGCGATGGTGTCGGCGTCTCTGACCGTGGACAGCCGGTGGGCGATGATGAGGGACGTGCGGTGGCTCAGGATGCTGCGCAGGCCGGCCTGGATGAGCATCTCGGTCCGCGTGTCGACCGATGAGGTGGCCTCGTCCAGGATGAGGATCGCGGGATCGCCGACGATTGCGCGCGCAAAGGCGACGAGCTGGCGCTGGCCCGTTGAGAGTGTCGCGCCGCGCTCGCTCACCATCGTGTCGAGCCCCTCGGGCAGCCCCGCAATCAATGCGGCAGCACCGGCGGTCTCGGCGGCCCTGAGGATGTCGTCGTCGGTGGCATCGAGCCACCCATACCGGATGTTGTCGGCGATGCTGCCGCTGAAGAGGAAGGGTTCCTGAAGGACGATTCCGAAGTTCTGTCTGAGGGACGAGAGCCTGACATCCCTGACATCGAATCCGTCGACGAGCACGCTGCCCCCGGTCGCGTCGTAGAAGCGGGGGGCCAGGTTCATCAGGGTGGTCTTGCCCGCGCCGGTCGCCCCGACGATTGCGAGCGTCTGCCCGGCCTCGACTATCAGATCGATTCCATGGAGAATCTCCGGCCCGGTCCGGTAGGCGAAGCTGACGCTTCTGAACTCTACGCGCCCTTTGACCGAGGTTAGGGCTCGCGCGCCCGACGAGTCGACGACGTCGACCCTGGTGTCGAGGACGGCGAAGACGCGCTCTCCGCCGGCGAGCGCCGACTGCCCGTCTGAGTACAACGACGACATCTGGGACACGGAGTTGAAGAACTGCCTCGCATAGGCGAAGAACGCGACCACCACGCCCAGGGAGACGATCTGCTCGGCCGCCAGGTATCCTCCGACGCCTGCGATCATTGCGGTGGCCAGGGCCGAGATCACTCCCAACACCGGTGAGAACGCCGAGGAGACCACCGCCGCGCTTACACTGGCGTCCCGGTTGGCTGCGTTTCGCTGCGAGAACTGGCTGCGGTTTCGGTCGGTCCGGTTGAACGCCTGCGCGACCTTGATGCCGCCGATCTCCTCGGCGAGTGTTGCGCTGACGTCACCGATCGCCTCCTGCCGCGTACGGAATGCGCCTCGCGCGATCAGCCCGAAGAGGCGGGTCACGCCGAGCATCACGGGCACGACGATCAGCGTGGTGAGCGCGAGCATCCAGTTGACCCACAGCATCGCCGCGAGTGTGGCGATGAGCCCCACCACGGCGCCCAGCAGCCGCCGAAAGCCCTGCGACAGGAAGCTGTCGACCTGATTGACGTCGTTGATCAGCCGGCTCATCAGGTCGCCCGACTCGACGGACTCGAAGTACGCGACGTCGAGGCGCGATATCGCCGAGAAGACCGCCGAGCGCAGGTCGTAGACGGCCCGTTGGCCCGCGGTGCCGAGCAAAAGGATCTGCTGACGTTGGGAGAGCCAGCCGAAGACTGACACGGCCACGAGCGCGGCTCCGGGAACGACAAGCACCTGCGGGCTGCCGTGTGTCTTCGCCGTCGAGGTGGCAAGGTTGATGATCAGCCCGGTGAGGGCCGGAGTGGCGGCCGCGGAGACCGACGACAGCACCACCCACACGCTTCCGCCAATCAGATCTCTCTTGTACGGCCAGAGGTATTGCCAGAGCCGAAGCACCACATCCACCGTCGAGGTGGGCCTGTCGTCCTTGGCAAGCGATTTGAGCGATGGGCCGGCCACTACAGCTCACCGCCTTCCGGGAGCGAGCAGCTCTCGGGCGCAGCGACCTCTGTACCGCCGACGAGTTGGCTCGCGGCTATCTCGGCATAGAGGCAGTTGGACGCGAGCAGATCGGCGTGTGTGCCGCTCGCGGCAAGACGACCTTCATCCATCACCAGCACCACGTCGGCGCGCTTTGCTGTGGACAACCTCTGGGCGACGATGAACGTGGTCCGGCCGGTCATCAGCTCATCGAGCTGCGAACGGATCGCGGCCTCAGTCTCGGAGTCGACCGAGGACGTCGAGTCGTCCATGACCAGCACGCGCGGGTCGATCAGCACCGCTCGGGCGATCGCGATCCGCTGCCGCTGACCTCCCGAGAGCTTCACACCGCGTTCGCCGACGCGCGTCTGGTAGCCATCGGGCAGCGCTCGGATGAACTCGTCGGCCTGAGCTCTGGTTGCGGCGGCCTGGATCTCGTCATCGGTCGCCTCGGGCCGTCCGTACGCGACGTTCTCACGGACGGTGCCGCTGAACAGGACGCTGTCCTGCATCACGAATCCCACCTGTCCGCGGAGTGAGGCAAGCGTGGCGTCCCGTACGTCGATGCCATCGACGAACACTTGCCCCTCGGTCGCGTCGTAGAAGCGCGGGATCAGGTTCACCAGGCTTGTCTTGCCCGACCCGGTCGCCCCGACCACCGCGACAGTCGTGTCCGGCTCCACAACGAAGCTCACCGCCGAGAGGGTCTCACCTTCGGCCCCCGGGTAGCGCAGGTGAACATCGCGGAACTCGACACGGCCCGCAAGGCGAGGGAGAACCACAGCCTGGGGGTTCTCGGCGACGTCTTCGGGGGCGTCGAGGATCTCGAAAAGGCGGTCGGCCGAAGCACTTGCCCGGGCGATCTGCTGCGCGCCGAACCCCAACACGAACAGCGGCTGGAGCAGCAGGAAGAGGTAGCTCGTGAAGGCGACGAGCTCGCCCACGGTCAGCGTTGCTCGGATGATCTGAACGGCGCCCATCCACGTCACGAGTCCGACGCCCACGGTACCCACCGAGAAGAGCAGCGGAAACGCGTTGGCCACCGTGCGGCGCACCTGCAGCCCCTGTTCGAGCAGGTCTCGGTTGGCGACGTCGTAGCGAACGGCCTCGAAAGGCTCCCGGGCGAACGCGCGCACCACGCGGACTCCGGCGACGTTCTCCTGAAGAATCGTGTTGAGCGCGCCCAGTTTGACCTGCAGGCTCCGAAACATCGGTCCGAGCCGGCCCACGAAGACGGCGAGCACGAGCGCGGTTGTAGGCACCACCGCGAACGCCAGAAGCGCCAACGCCGCATTCATCCTGAACAACAGTACGACCGCGCCGCAGAGCATCAGAACCGCCGAAACCGCCTGAACCAGCCCACCGCCGACAAAATCGCGCACCTGGTCGACATCGGAGGTGACGCGCGTGATGAGCTGCCCGGTTTGAGCTCGGTCGTGATACGAGAAGCTCAGCCGCTGCAGCTTGTCGAAGATCGTGTCGCGCATCTGATAGGCCGAGCCATGACTCGCCTTCGCCGAGAAGTAGCCCTGCAGAAAGCTGGCAAGCCCTCCGAGCACCGCGACCAAAACCAACGACACCGCGCCGCCGAAGATCACGCGGGTGTCCGACTTGGTGATGCCTTGGTCGATGATTCGCCGCAGTATCTGTGGACTCAGGAGGTCGGCGGCGGTGGCCGCCAGAACCGCGCCCACTCCCATGACCGCATACCAAAGATAGGCACGCACGAATCTGAGAGATCGGATGAGACCGGAGGTCACTCGGGCGGCTCCTTGAAGGGTCCGGGCAACGGGCGCGGCGTCTAGGACGGCCGTGCCCGCGAGTCATTCTACTCCCCAACGCGAAGCGACCCGGCTCTGCCAAACCGGGTCGCTTCGCGTTTCAGGGAGGTATTTGGCGCTTGGGATGGAGCGCCTGAGTCAGCCTGTTCTATCGGCGCAGTATCGCCATCATCCGGTCGTACTCGTCGGCGGAGATCGCACCGCGAGCGTAACGACGAGAGAGGACGCGCTCGGCCTCGTCGACCGGGGAATCAGGACGTGAGAGCGAACTGACAGCGACGGCGAGTCGGCCTCGCCCTCTACCGACGGCCAAGAGGGCCGCGAAGGCGAGGGCGCCAATAACGGTGTAGGTCATGAACAACATCGCAAGCCTCCCCGGCTGGAATCGACTCCGACTGCACCATCACCATCGGCCACGGATGCGCAGCCCCCGTGTGCGCCGCGTGGAAATGGCATTAAGTCGAGAAAACCCCCGCTGGGGGGCCCGTCCAACCCCCCGCCGGACGGCGCCCGTGGCCCGCCACGAGGCCCTGGG
>CAZIPT010000042.1:0-17973 GCA_964541375.1 uncultured Eubacteriales bacterium | reverse complement strand
CATAGCGCAAACAGCACATGAGTCTGCCGCAGAGTCCCGAGATTTTCAAGGGGTTCAGCGGGAGATCTTGCTCCTTGGCCATGCGGATTGAAACGGGCTGGAACTCTCCACCGAAACGGACGCAGCAGAGCTGCTCCCCACAGTGGCCTAGGCCACCGACGATCCGGGCCTCGTCGCGCACCCCAACCTGTCGCATATCGATGCGAGCGTGGAAGCGAGTGGCGAGATCCTTGACGAGCTCGCGGAAGTCCACGCGCTCCTCGGCGACGAAGTAGAAGACGACCTTGTCGCCGTCGAAAAGGTACTCGACCTCGATGGGCTTCATGTCCAGCTTGTGCTGCGCGATCAACTCGCGAACCACCGGGATCGCGGCGCGTTCCTGAACCGCGAAGTCTTCCAGGCGTGCAAGGTCCTCGACCGTGGCGACGCGCGTGAGCGGCTTGAGCGGCCCGCGCACCTCGGCGTTGGTGATCTCGTGCGGCGGCTTGGTGACCGCGCCCACCTCGGTACCGCGGTCGGTCTCCACGATCACGGTGTCGCCCTCGACAGGCTCGAAGCCTCCGGGAGAGAACCACTGGGTTTTGGGCGCGAATCTGAGTTTGACTCCCACTACCGTGGGCATCGCAACACCTCTCGAATATCGAAGAGCATGGCCTCAACGGCCAGCTGGGGGCTCACATTGTACGATATGCGGCGCCGGGCCTCGTTCACCGAGCCCAGAGCCGTGGCGGCTGCAGACGGCGTGATGATCGCGGCGACGCCCGCTATCGCATCGAACGCGTCGGTGTTGACCACCAGATCGTCGACGCCGAGTGATAGTACCAAGCAATCGCGAAGCCAGCTCTCTGCGACATTGAGCACCTCGGCGATTCCCTCGCGCTCTCGGCTCGTGAGTTCGCGCTTGTGCCGCTCCTCCAGCGCCCGGTTTCCCGACTTGCCCAGAAAGTCCGCCTGCTCGGCCAGCTCCTCGCTCTGCAGCGACTTCACGTCCTCGAGCGGTGCCTTGACCGCGGCGAGCAGCTCCTTGGCAGCGAGCAAGACGTCGAGCTCGTCGGCGTCGCACAGATCCTTCAGCGTTCGCAGGATGATAGCGCGGGCTTCTCGGCGAGGAGAGCTCGCGAGGAAGTCGCGGGCACGGGCCACTACGCCACCGGCAGCGGCAAGCGCCTGCGCGGCCTCTGACGGATCGGCGCCGGTGATCGAGACGAGCATCGCTGCAGCGTCGGTGGCCGGGATGCGGCGGAAGCGGACGACCTGGCAGCGTGAGGCGATGGTGGGGATGACGGCGTCGAAGCTGTGGGCCATCAGGATGATGACCACGTCGTCGGGCGGCTCTTCGAGCGTCTTGAGGAGCGCGTTGCCGGAGGAGTCGTTGAATAGGTCCGCGTCGGACACGATGTAGATCTTGTGGCGGCCGTCGATCGGCGCGAGGCTCACATCGTGGGAGAGCTCCCGGACCTGCTCGGCGAGGTAGCCCGCCGTACCGGCAGGCTCGATGAGATGGACGTCGGGATGGCCTCCTCGGCGAACACGGTAGCAGTCGGCACACGCGCCGCATCCGTCGTCGTCACACAGCAGCGCGCAGGCGAGCGCGCGGGCGGCGGTTGCCTTGCCCGAGCCCGGCGGCCCCACAAAGAGGTATGCGTGGCTGACGTGGTCGTTGTCGGTGACGGCTCGAAGGAAGCGCGCAACACGCTCCTGGCCGACAAGATCGTCCCAGACGCAGCGGGTCATCGCTCACTGCCCAGCCAGGGTGCGAGCGCAGGCAGGTCAGCCAGGGCCGCGGCAACACGCTCGGCGACCTGCTCGGCGGTGCCAGAACCGTCGACCACGCGGACGCGGGCGGGCTCGTCGGCGGCGATTGCAAGGAAACCGTCGCGCACGCGCTGGTGGAATGCGAGGTCCTCGGACTCCAGGCGGTCGGTGGTCTCGGCAGTGGCTCGCGCGATGCCGAGGGCAGGGTCGATGTCGAGAACCAGCGTGCGGTCGGGCTCAAGACCACCGGTCGCGGCACGGTTGAGACCGGCGATGCGGTCGAGGTCGACACCGCGGGCGTAACCCTGGTAGGCAGTGGTGGAGTCGTAGAAGCGGTCGCAGAGGACGACCTCGCCGTCGGCGAGCGCGGGGACGATCACCTGGCTGACGAGCTGGGCGCGGCTCGCCTCGTAGAGCAGTATCTCCGCCGAGACGCCCATCTCGGCGTGGTCGGGGTCGAGCAGGATGTGCCGGACCGCCTCGCCGACAACCGTGCCGCCCGGTTCGCGCAGCAGCCGAACGGTCGCGCCGGCGGCCCCGAGCTTCCGGGCGAGGAGGCGGATCTGGGTGGACTTGCCGGTGCCCTCCCCGCCCTCGAAGGTGATAAAGGTGCCGGGGGCGTTCACCGGGCACCGCCCTGCGCCGCGCCCGTACTGCTGGCGCCCCTCGTTGAGCGCCACTCGGCGGGGGCGTCGGCGTAGAGGTCGTTGCCGCGTGTGTCGATGGCGACGAACGCCGGGAAGTCGTCGAGTGTCATCCGTACGAGAGCCTCGGTACCAAGGTGGGGCCATGCGACCGGCTCGGCGGCGGTCACGTGTGTAGCGAGCAGCGCTGCAGCGCCGCCGACAGCGGCGAAGTAGACGCTGCCGGTCTGGGCGAACGCCTCGCGAACCGCCGAGGAGCGGGCGCCCTTGCCGATTGCGGCTACCACGCCCGCCTGGAGCAGGGCCGGGGTGGCGGCGTCCATGCGCTTTGCGGTCGTGGGCCCCACGGAGCCGACCGGTCGGCCGGCTGCGGCCGGAGTCGGGCCGGCGTAGAAGAGCGTCGCGCCGTCGAGACCGTGCGGGAGCATGCCCTCCTCGGCGAGTTGCGCGAGGAGGAGCTCGTGGCCGGCGTCACGCGAGGTGTAGACGGGGCCGAAGAGGCGCACCTCGTCGCCGGCCGTGAGCTCGGCAAGCCGAACGCGCGAAACCGGCAGCTCGATGCGGATCGGTTCAGGCATCGGCGGGCACCTCCGTATGGACCGAGTCGCCGGGTTCGCACTCAGGCTCTTCGCATGCACGCCAGCGCAGGACCTTGAACGCGTAGACGGCAGCTCCCAACACGATGAAGGAGCAGATCTGAAGCGTGATCCGTGAACCGGTCAGGGTAACGCTGCTTGGGGCAAGGCCGTTCTTCTCCACGAAATCCTGGACGATCTTTCCGATGAAGTCGGCCAGCGGCGCCATGACGATCATCGAGAGGAGCAGAGAAACCTTGATGACCGACTCCAACGCGGTGAACACCCGTCCCCGGAGTTCGTCCGCGGTCGTGCGCACCACGTAGCTGTTGCCGGCAACGGTGACGGTGGCGATGCACGCCCCGGCGACGATAGCGAAGATGCCAGCGAGCCAGTAGTAGTTGACACTCGCGAAACCCAGCATGGCCAGGCCGAAGCCCGCGACGCTGCCCGCGAAGAGCAGCTGCAGCTTGACTCGGTGCTCGAGCCGGGGAACAACCAGTGCGCCGGTGACCATGCCGAGGGCCATGAACACCAGCATGAACGTCGCCGGTGTGGCGGTCAGCTCCTGGAGCACGGTATAGCGATCAGCGAACGGCAGCGCGCCGATGAGATTGTTCTTCACGTAGCTGAAGCCTACGGGGATGATCGCTCCGCCGCCCAGGATGGCGAGGCCGATGGTGACCAGCAGCCCGCGCAGCTCACGGTGGCGCGCGAGGAAGCGGAACGACTCGACCACGTCCTTGCCGATCAGCGACAGGTCGAATGCGTTCTCGCCCTCGGCCATGTGAGACGGACGCGCTGCCACCTTGATGGTGAACACCATGAGCGCCGAGAACAGGAACGTGAACACGTCGAGTGTCACGCCGGCGCGCGGGCCGAGGAGCGCCGGAGCGAAAAGGCCGACAAAGCGTCCAACAATCGGAAGGTTGGCCTCCAGCAGTGCGTGGACCGCGGCCTCGAAGCCAGCCAGGATCGCCGTGGCGGCCGTCAGACCGATGAGCATGCTGGCCTGCTGGGTGGTGTAGGCGAGTCCGTTTGCCGCGGTGATGTCGTCCTCGGAGACCAGGTAGGGAATCAGAGAGTTGCGCGCGGGCCAGAAGAACAGCGACGCAGTCTCCATGAGAACCACGACCAGATAGATGACCCAAAGCGAGTTAGTGAACACGAGTACGACGGCCAGCGCCGCGCGCACCAGATCGGCGGTGATCATGACCTTGCGGCGGTCGAAGCGGTCGACCAGCACGCCGGTCAGCGAGCTGAAGACAAGCGCCGGGATTATCTTGGCGATCAGGATTCCCGCGACCGCGAACGAGGAGCCGCCGGAAAGCGCCGTCACCAGCGGCATCAGGAATCCGATTACGAGCCAGTCGCCCACACCGGAGACGAACTGCGCGTACCAGAGACGGCGGAACTGCTGGTTTCGCAGGATGCGGCGGTATGCGCCGGTCGACGCGGGCGTCGCCTCTTCGATGACGCCGCCAAGCTCGTTTCCTTCGCGGATTTGGCTCACGCGCCCACCTGAAATGTCGCCGAGCGAATCGCCGAGCACCCCATGTTGACCGCCACCGGAAGCGCCGCGATGTGGCAGGGCGCTGTCAGCACGTGAACCGCGAGCGCCGTGGTGTCGCCACCGAGCCCGGCCGGTCCGATCCCGGTCGCGTTGATCGCCGAGAGCAGCTCCGCCTCCAGCGCCGCGACGCTCGGCCCGGTCGGCTCCTCGCCGATCGGGCGCAGCAGCGCGCGCTTGGCCAGACCCGCGACCTTGTCGAAGGTCGACCCGACGCCCACGCCCACCAGAAGCGGCGGGCAGGCGCCGGTCGCGCCGGCCTCGACGGTCTCGAGGACTACTCGGCGAACGCCCTCGATGCCTGCGCCCGGAGGAAGCATCTCGACACGGCTGGCATTGTCCGAGCCGCCTCCCTTGAGCATGAGGTGCACGGTGGCGCCGGAGCCGAGCCGGGCGGCGTGAACGACCTCGACAAAGGCCGGCGTGTTGGTGCCGGTGTTGGTGCGATCGAAGAGTGCGTTCTTGACGACGCTCATGCGAAGCTTCGCGTCTCGATAGGCTGAAGCGACTGCGGCGTCGATCTCGGACTGCACGTCGCCGGTGAGGCACTCCTCGGCGCCGAGTTCGATCCGGACCCACACGGTTCCGGTGTCTTGGCAAAGCGGAACCGAGTCCCGCTCGGCGATCTGGGCGTTGGCGAGCAGCTGCTCGAGCACGGCGCGGCCGCGCGGGGAACGCTCGGTCTCGGCGGCGAGCTTGAGCGCCGCGAGCGCGTCCGGCCGAAGCGAGTCGGCGACGCGCGGGAGAGCGTCTCGGACCGCCTCGGCTATCTGTGAGGCGTTCAGCACGCGCTAGCCTCGCAACCCGAGCGAGTCCACGGCTTCGGCGACCGTCTCGGCCGAGGCCTGCAGGGCCCAGAGCTCCGCCTCATTGAGCGGCAGCTCTACCACTTCGAGCACGCCAGCGCGGCCGAGGCGGGCGGGGACGCTCACGTAGACGTCGGAGATGCCGTACTCGCCGGACAGGTACGCACATGTGGGCAGCGTCTCGCCGGTGTCGCCGAGAATGGCTCGCACCATCGCCACGACGCTTGCTGCCGGAGCGTAGAACGCCGAGCCGGTCTTGAGCAGCGCGACCACTTCGGCACCGCCGAAGATCGTGCGGCGCACGAGTTCGTCGACGTCTGATTGAGGCAGCAGTTCTGTGAGCGAGCGTCCCGCGACCGTGGTAAAGCGCGGCATCGGCACCATCGCATCCCCATGCGCGCCGATGGCTGTCGCCTCGATGTCGGCGATAGGCGCGCCGGTCTTCTGGGCGATGGCGTAGGCGAAGCGGGCGGAGTCGAGAACGCCGCCCATCCCAAACACGCGGCTGGTGGGCAGACCGGAGACGTTCTTCGCGAGGTAGGTCATCACGTCGAGAGGGTTGGTCACGCAGACGATGATGGCGCCCGGAGAGGTCGATACGACGTGGCCGATGACGCTCTCCACGATGGCCTTGTTCGCGGCCAGCAGGTCGTCTCGGGTCATGCCCGGCTTGCGCGGGAGTCCCGCCGTTACAACGACCACGTCGCTGCCGGCGGTATCGGCGTAGTCGTTGGTGCCGACGATGCTCGGGCCGAAGTGCTCGACCGAGCGCATGTGCATCATGTCGAGCGCCTTGCCCTGCGGCAGGCCCTCAGCAACGTCGATCATCACGACGTCGGCAATCTCGTGGAGCAACAACAGCTGCGCGGCGGTCGCGCCAACCTGCCCCGCGCCGACAACGGTCACCCTCGGGTAAGGCATGAGCCCCCTCTTCCGTGCGAGAAGCGCCGCCGAGAGGCGTCGCGAAAGCTTCTACTAGTGGAGCAGCGAAGTCACGCGTGATTCTACCACGCGTCCAGCTCTCGGCGTCGCACGCCGAGAGCCTCCGTGTCGCGCGGAGATAGGGCCCTAGCTCAGCTCTGCCGGGTAGTCCATCGGCGGCTGCTCACCGCGATGGTGCGCAACACGCTGAGACAGGATCGGGGCGATCGCAGGGAGCGGCGCAGGAGGCTCCGGCCTGCCCAGCGGAAGCTCGATCTCGGCGTAGAGCGTCTCGTCGTCCTGGCTCAGGGCCTCGGCAAGCACCTCGCCCAGGTAGATGATCGCCGAGCCTCCGTGACCCACGATCCCCGGCGCAGCGCCAGCGCACTCCGTGACCACCACGAGACTCGCGAGTGACCTCGACAGCCCGATTGCGAGCTCCATGACCGCCTCGGCCTGCAGGTCGTTCTCGCTGCGCGGCGCGAGGACGGCGAGGTTGGGTGAGTCGCCCAGGATCCGCACGAGCTCGAGCCCTGTCATGCACGCGTCACCGGCGAGGAGCGCGATGCGGCCGAGTCCCTCGAGCCCATCGAGCGGAGGCGCGGTTGCGGCAAAACTGTGGACGCCAGGAGCGGTGCTCGGGATGAGGCGGACGCCGGGCATACCGTCGAGGCCAGCGAAGAAGCGGTCGGTCGCTGCGCTGTCGTCCATCAGCGATAGCGGCTCCGGCATGAATACAACCTCCGCACCGCTGACGCCAGCGTTTGCCGCCGCATTCTGCAGAGCCTCTATCTCTGCATCGACCCCGTCGCGCAGACGATGCTGGATGACCGCGATCTTCAAGTGTTGCTCCGCTTCCTTCAGGTGTATGTCGCTACTGTGCCCGGTTCATGCAGTTCCCAGCGCTCAGCCGACCGTCGGCTTTGGCGGAGCCTTCTTCTTGGTCGCGCGGCCCTTGGCTGCCGGCTTCTTGCCGGCCGCCTCGGCTGCCGCGGCCTTCTCGGCTTTCGCGGGGCAGTTGGGATCCACGCAGATGCGCCAAGGTCCTCGGCCGGTGTTCACGACGACCATCGGAGCGTCACACGCTTCGCAGGTCTCTCCGGTCGCCGTGAGTTCGCCTCGCTGAGGCAGCGGGTAGCTCACGCCGCACTCGTCGTAGTTGGTGCAGCGGACGTAGCGCTTGCGGGTCGCCCCCCTGCGCACGGTCAGGTCGCCTGTACGGCCCGCCTCGGCGCATGTCTTGCAGGCGCCGATGCTGATCTCGGGCTCGTAGTTGGTGGAGCACTTGGGATCGATGCAGATGGTGATCGGCTTCTGTCGGAACTGGATCACCTTGACCTGCGGCGTGCCGCACACGGGACAGACCTCGTCGACAGCCTCGATCTTGCCTTGCGGCAGCGGGTAGGTCACGTCGCAATCCGGCCATCCCGAACAGCCCACGAACTGGCCGCGCGTCTTGATGGCGGTCTTGATGAGCAGGTCGTGACCCGACTTGGGGCACACGCCCACCTTGGCGTCGTCGGCTCCGGCGGCCTTCAGGATCTCGCCGAGCTCGGGCGCGTGCTCGATCAGCGTATCCATCACGTTTGCGAGCAACTGCCGAGAATGGCCGACCACGGTCGCCCTGTCGGTTCGGCCGTTCGCGATGTTGTCCATCTCGGCCTCGAGGTCGGAGGTCATATCCGGCGTGGTGATGCGGGGCGCGAAGGTCGACAGGGCCTCGATGACCGCTCGGCCAAGACAGGTGGGCTCGAGCGGCTCGTTGACCGCGTAGCGCACCTCGATCAGCCGCTCGATGATCGCATGGCGCGTTGCCTTGGTGCCCAGTCCACGCTTCTCCATCTCCTGGATGAGCTTGCCTTGGCTATAGCGCGAGGGCGGTTCGGTCTGCTTCTGCGCGAAGTCGGCGCCCAGGAAGTCCACCGAGTCGTTCTCGGAAAGCGCGGGAAGCTGCTCGTCCTTCTTCAGCCCGTACGGGTAGATGGCGCGAAAGCCCGGCGAGGCTAGGATGTCGCCCTTGGCCACGAACGGCTCGCTGGCAACATCGATGGTGACCTTGGTGCCCTCGATGATGGCTGCATCGGAAAGCGTGGCCAGGAACCGCCGAGCGACCAGGTTGTAGAGCTTCCACTCCTCGGGCCGCAGCTTGTCGGGATCGGCCGCTGCCGTGGGGTGGATCGGCGGGTGGTCGGTGGTCTCCTTGGCGCCGCGCGTCGGGTGCAGCGCACCGGCCTTCTTGATTCCGGCGATATGCTCGCGGTAGAACGGCACCTCGGAAAGCGCCGACAGGATCGCGCCCAGATCGAGCGAGGCCGGATACACGGTGTTGTCGACACGCGGATAGCTGATGAGCCCATCCATATAGAGGGACTCGGCGATCCGCATCGTCCGGCCCGGCGTGATGCCCTCGGCCGCCGCGGCAGCCTGCAGCGCGGTGGTGTTGAAGGGCGTAGGCGGTGCCACCTTGCGCTGCTTCTTCTCGGCCTTGGTCACGGTCCCGGTCTTGGCTGCCGAGATGGCATCCATGACGCGCTTGGCCTCGGCCTCGCTCTTGAAGCGATCAGTCGCGTGACCCGCCGAGAACTCCCCCGCCTCGGCGCCGGCATCCGCGCACTTGAACTTGCCCTTCACTGTCCAGTAGATCTCGGGCACGAAGGCGTCCCGCTCCTGCTCCCGCGCCACGATGAGGGCGAGCGTGGGCGTCTGCACCCGACCGGCCGACTTCACGTTTCCGTAGCCGGAGAACTTGGCCATAGTGAGATAGCGCGTCAGCACAGCGCCCCAGACCAGGTCGATGTCCTGGCGCGACTCCCCGGCCTGCGCGAGGCATTCGTCGACCTCGACGAGCTCGGCGAACGCACGCTGGACCTCGTCCTTGGTGATCGCCGAGAACCGCGCACGCTTGATCGGAGCCTTCTTGTTGACGTCGCGAGCCAGCGCTGCGGCATCGCTGCCGATCAGCTCGCCCTCCCGATCGAAGTCGGTCGCGATGATGATCTCGTCGGCCTTCTTGGCAGCGCTCTTGAGCGCTCGGATGAGCTCACGTTCTGCAGGCAACTTGCCGACCGGCGCCCACACCAGATACGGCAGCGCGGCCAGCTTCCAGCCCTTGAGGTCGATTCCGTCCACCGTGAACGGCTTCTTGCGCTTCTCCCAAGGCGGGGTGGGCAGTGAGGCGGGGATCGTTGCGGGCGCGGCGCGGTGGTCGTCCTCCCAGACGGCCTCCCACTTACCCTTCGCAAACACCATCTGCGGCGGGAAGTCCACGCCCAGAATGTGGCCTTTGAGGCCGATGGTCATCCAGTCCTCGCCATCGGCGCGGAACGTGTAGACCGGCGTGTTGTAGATCTTCTCGGTCTTGGGCTTGCCCACCGACAGGATCTCGGCGAGCTTCTTGGCGGCGATGTTCTTCTCGGTGACGATGAGCTTCAACGCGTGACGACCTTCCCAAGGGCGGCGTTTTGCAGACGACTATACACAGGTCCGTCAACCCCCATAAAACCCCGGACACCTTCCGAGAATCCCGTCAGGAACCAAACGTGCAGCTAGAAGGCCTCTTTTTGGGAAGTCGCGCTAGAGCCCGATGTCCGAAGCACGCGCCTGCATCGCCGCCAGCGCCAGGCCGAGGAACTCGTCGCGCTCCAGGCCGAGCTCGGCGCAGCCCGCCATCTGCTCGCGAGAGGCGCCCTTCGCGAACGCCTTCTCCTTCCAGCGCTTAGTGAGGCTCTTGAGCTGTACCCCCGTGATGTCCTTCTCGGGTCGAACGAGCGCGGCGGCCACGATGAAGCCTGTCGTTGGGTCGGCGCACCAGAGCGCGCGGTCCATCGGCGTCTCTCGGGGGGCCTTGTCGGCATGCGCGAGGATCGCGTGCAGCATCTCCTCGTCGATGACGCCGGCCAGCTCCTGCGCACTGACAAGCCCGTGGCGTGCGGGGTCGTCGGCGGTCTCGGCGTAGTCGAGGTCGTGGAGAAGACCCGCGAGCGCCCAGCGATCCGCATCAGCTGCGTCGGCGCCGAGATGCTCGGCGAGCGCGCGCATGATGACCTCGGTCGCGACGCAGTGGTTCACGAGATTGCGCTGCGGGATGCGCTCGGTGACGAGCGCGTAGGCCTCCTCGCGGGCGATCACGATGCGGCTCCGGCCTCCGCCTTGGCCGCGTCGATGCGCGCCGAGAGCCAGTCGGCCCACTCGGCGACGCCGTCGCCCTTTGTGGCAGCGATGCGGAAGATCGGGGCGGTGGGGTTGAGCGACTTGACCACGCCGGTGAACTCCTCCTCATCGAAGTCGAAGTACGGCATGGTGTCGACCTTGTTGAGGATGACCGCCTCGGAGACCTGGAAGATGCCCGGGTACTTGTAGGGCTTGTCGTGGCCCTCGGGCACCGAAAGAATCATGACCTTGGCGTTCTCGCCCAAGTTGAAATCGGTCGGGCACACCAGGTTGCCGACGTTCTCGATGATGATCAGGTCGAGCTCCTCCAACGGCAGAGCATCGACAGCGCGCTTGATCATGTCGCTTTCGAGATGACACGCACCGCCCGTGTTGATCTGAACGGCCGGGATGCCGTGCGCCTTGACCTTCTCGGCGTCCACCTTGCTCGCAATGTCACCCTCGATGACCGCGATGCGGTAGCGGTCGCGCAGCGCGGCGATGGTAGCCAGGATGGTCGAGGTCTTGCCGGCGCCTGGCGAGGCCATCAGATCGAGAACGAAGACACCGGCGGCGTCGAAACGCGCACGGTTGTCAGCGGCGAGGCGCTCGTTGCGGTCCAGGATGGGTTTGCTCAGATCGATTTCCACACTCACTCCTCAGGGGCGCTCGGGGTCTCTTGAGGCTTGTCGTCGGACTCATCGGCGAGGATGTCCTCACCGTCGTCGGCCTCGATGCTGTCTATGCGTAGTTCCCGCCCGGTCAGCGGTTCGACATTGAAGCTGCCGCAGGACGGACAGATCATCTCAAAGCGATCGTGGTCGTATTCCAGGCCACACTCACGACATCGCGAACTCGGCGCGATAGTGGTGACGACCAGCTTGGCACCCTCGGCCATCGTTCCGGGAGTCATCGACTCGAACGCAAAGTCGAGCGCGAACTCCTGGATCTCGGTGAGCTCGCCGATGGTGATGCGGATTTCCGTGATGCGCTGTGCGCCAGCCTTCTCGGCTGCGTCGAAGGACGACTCGAGGATACCGCTCATGATGCCCATTTCGTGCACGTCGTGACCCTTCCTGATGGGGCGAGTGCCCTACTCCTCGTCCAAAGCGAGCTCGGCGCGCTTCTGCGCCAGGATGCGCTTGCGCAGTGTCACGCGGGCGAGCAGCATGGAGACTTCATAGAGCAGGACGAGCGCCACGTAGAGGCCGCCCATGGTCCACGGCGACCAATCGGGGGTAGCGGCCGAGGCAACAACCATGAGGACGACGTACACAACACGCCAGCTCGAACGAAGCTTCGCGTACGGCACGATGTTGAAGATGACCAGATAGAAGACGACCACGGGCAGCTCGAAACCTATCCCAAATCCGAGCAGCATCATGATGACGCCCTGGAAATACTTCGATGCGTCGGGGGTCACCCCGATTGACGCGGCACCCTGCGCGAAGATCCACGAGAAGGCCGTGCTCAGGATGATGAAGTAGCAAAACGAAACGCCCGCGATGAACAGAACGACCAGAGCGATGAACGTTGGAATGACGTAGCGCCGCTCCTTCTCCCGCAGCGCAGGGAGGAAGAACGCCATTATCTGCCAGATGATGATGGGCCCGCCCACCACCAACGAGGCATAGAACGCAACCGTGAACCGCAGGCCGAATGTCCCGAACGGCGTGAATATCTGCCACTTGATGCCGTTGAGAAGCGGCGTGATCGGTGCCATCACCAGGTTGAAGATGTCCCAGCCCCAGGTGTACAGCGCCATCGAGCCAACGATTATCGTGACGGCGATGACCACGATACGACGCCGGAGTTCGGCGATGTGGTCGAAGAAGGGCATGCGTGAAGGAGTGATCGGCATAAATGAGAGAGGAGACTACTCCTCTTCTTCCTCCTCATCGTCGTCGTCATTGGCCATGTACAGCGTTGAGGCAACGGTTTCGGTGGCGCTACCCGCGGGGTTAGAAACGGCGGAATCACTGTCGGCGTCGGTCGCCACAGCGTCGGCCGTGAACATCTCGGCCTTGATGAGCCGCTCGGTATCCTCTTGAACACGCTTGAACGTCGCAACGGCCTTGCTCACCGTGCGCGCTATTTCGGGAATCTTGTCGGGCCCGAAGATTATGAGGACGAATACCGCGATAAGGACGAGTTCCGTCCCACTGATTCCGAACACAAGCCCACCCTTTCACGACGCTTCCATGCCGACGCACGCAACCGCCGTGCCGTTGCTGCCGTGCCGGCCGCCTATCCGCGGCTCGCTAGAACTCGCGAGCCTCAGCAGCGTCGGAGAAGATCGGGAAGACTTTGTCCAAACCGGTGATCCTGAAGATCTTCAGGACGCTATCGCGAGTACATATGATGCGCACGGCTCCGCCCTTCTCGCGAGCTCGCCGAAGTGCGCCGACGAGGACCCCGAGCCCCGAGCTGTCGATGAAGGCGACCTTCTCCAGATCGAGGATCATACTGACGCAACCGTCGTCGATCAGTTTCACCAACTCCGCTTTGAGCTGCGGTGCAGTGTAGACGTCAACCTCACCCTCGAGCACCACGGTGCAGACGCTGCCGTCCCGTTCCGTTCGGATACCTAGTTCCATGGATACCGATACTCCCTGCGATGTCGGAGGACGATGGTGGAATTGTAGCGCTCGCACCATTGTGCTCCAAGAGCGCGGTGTCTGGGTAACAACATATCGAGCAACTTCCCGAGGAAGGGTCTGGCATGGCGCTCTCGCTGGATTTGGAGCAGGAACCGAAGTACTGGCATCTATCGCTGGCTGGGGACTTAGACTATGGAGAGTGCTCCCAGTTCCGCATGAGCATAGACCGGATACTCAAGTCGGAGCCCCGATCGGCGGTGGTCGACCTGAGCGGCCTTGAGTACCTGGACAGCTCTGGGCTGGGTCTGCTGCTGTCCATGTCCAAGGAGTACGCGGTGGTCGGTGGCCGGTTGGTGCTCGTGACCAACGAGACCGTCGACAACATCCTGTCGCTCACACGACTCAACGGCATCTTCGCGACGGCGTCGACGATGGACGAGGCGGTGCAGGTGCTGGGGCACCACACGCCAAACGCTTAGCAGTCGTCCTCAAGGCCAACGCAAGAAAGGGCGGGTTCCCTGTCAGGGTGCCCGCCCTTCCGTTCTCCGCTGGAGACCTGCTCGACTACCTCGACACTACGGCGTGGTCGGCGCCGCCTTCAGTGCCTTGAGCTGATCCTGAGCGAACGACGCGTTTTGGCCCTTAGGATCGAGCTTCAAGTATCGCTCGAACGCCGCGATCGCTTTGGCGTTCTGACCCGAGTTGGCGTAGAACACGCCCAGGTTGAGCCACACCTGCGCGAAGTCTGGCTGCGACTTTGACACACGCTCCGCAATGACGATCGCCTCAGTCGTCTCACCGCTATAGAACGTGACGATCGCCATGTCGGTCTCGACCGCCGGGTCGCCGGCCTTGATCTTGACGGCCTTGGCGTACGCGGCCCTGGAAGAGGCCCAGAGCGGTCCGGCGGCTGCCGCTGCGGCCGTCGATATCTCGCTCTGGCCCTCGGCCGGAGTCGACAGCGTCTGCCCCCAGTCGAAGTACGCATTGCCGAGATTGACTTGCGCCGTGTAGCTCGTCGGATCGCTGGCCGCGGCTGCGGTCAAAGCGGTAATGCCCGGCTGGAACTGAGCGTTGATCTGCTCCACGGTTGCAGCGGGGGTGGCCGTCGTCGTCGTCGACTGGGCTGCAGGCTGGGTGAAGAGCTTGAAGATGCTGTCCACACCCGCATAGCCGATGGTCCCCACAAACGCGATGATGAGGACGATGATGAACGCCTTCATCACCGGTGAGGTCTTTGCCTTGTTGATCGCCACTACAGTTCTCCTCCGACGATGCCGCCAAGAAGAGGGCCCGGGTCAGCCGTGTTGGCCGAGCGCCGGGCCCCTTGGGTTTCGATACGTGCTACGGCTTCGGCGTGCTGGTCGCCGCTCCGCCAACCGAGGGATGACCCTTGGGAAGCTGCCCGCCCTGAAGCTGCTCTGGGGTGAGCTGTGGCGCCTGCTGCGTGGTGCCGCCCCCCGTGGCCGCAGCGGGAACGACAGCCGCAGACGGCGCTGCGATGCTCTTGCCGACAAACAGCCCGATCACCGCGCCCAGAAGGATCCCAATCACGCCGATGAGAATGGCGATCGTCATCGAGACGCTCTGGGCCGAAAAGGACTCTGGCTCTGGCGCGCTGTTGCTGGTCGCGCTCTTGCTGGTCGCGCTCTTGTTGGTCGAGCTTGAGCCGCCGGAAGAAGGAGAAGAGCCCGCCTTCTTGGAAGCCTCGCCGGCATCCTTGGCTGGCTTGTCGTCTTCGTCGAAGAAGAAATCTTGGTCGCTCACGTGCAATCCTCCTGGTTTTGCGGCACGGAACACACTGCCCCACGCCTGAGCCTGCCTGAATCTCGGGTAGTATAGCGCGTTTCTCACCGAGATGTGCTGCGATTCCGTAACGCGAACAGCAACTCGCCCGCCAAACCCGAATGATTCCTAAGCAAGCATGAAGACGCGGAACGGGCCTCTCGGCGCTCACTCGAGGGATGTGCGCAGCCGCTCGATCGTTCCACACTAGACGCGGAGCTTCATCCGCATCTCTTCGGCGCGGGCGAAGACCCGCTCGTGGTCGACGTCGCGCCAAACCCTGCTCTCGTACACGATCTGGCCGGCGACCATGGTCGCCAGGATGTTCTCCTGATTGGCGGTGTGAACGAGGGTGCTGTAGGGATAATGCGTCGGAATCTGGTGCGACTTGGACAGGTCGACTGCGATCAGGTCGGCCTGCTTGCCCGGCTCAAGTGAACCAAGGCGGTCGTCGACGCCCAGTGCGCGTGCCGCGTCCAGGGTCGCCATCTTGACGAACTGCCGCGCGTTCATGAAGTGGTGCTCACCCAGGGTTGCTCGGCGAACCAGCAGACCGACGCGCATCTCCTCGAACACGTCCATCGAGTTCGAGGCCGCCGGCGAATCGGTGCCGAGACCCACGCGCAGACCGGCTCGGAGGAACTTCTCGACCGGCGCGGTGCCCATACCCAGCTTGGCCTCGCAGCGCGGGCAGTGGGCGATCGCCACGTCGTGCCGCGCCAGGATCTCGATGTCGCCGTCGTCAACCTGCGTGCAGTGCACAGCCATGAGGTTCGGCACCTCGTAGAGGCCCCACTGCAGTACGTAGCGAACCGGGCTCACTCCCGTGGGAAGCCACGCCGGAGCGTGTGCATCGTAGGTGTCGCGCACGTCGGTAGCGAGCATCGAGGAGCCGTATTTCACGAACTGGTATTCCTCATAGCTCCCGGCAAGGTGGATCGCGACGGGGGTCCCGTCCTTGGCGTAGTCGGCGACTTTGCGGAAGAGTTCCGGATGACACGAGTAGGGCGCGTGGGGCGCGATTCCGATGGTCAGGCGTGAGGCGTCGGTTGTGGAACGCCATGTCTCGATGTCGGAAGCGGCGCGCTCCATGACCGAGGAGACCATGTTCTTCTCCATCGTGGAGACCTCGCGATAGATCGTCGCGCGGAGCCCGCTCGCGTTGGCGGCGCGACCCGAGGCGCCGGTCTCGGTGATGTCGGCCACCGTGGTGATCCCCGACTGCAGTGCCTCCAGAGCGCCAAGAAGCGCCGAGTCGTCCCAGTCCTGGCTCGAGAAGAGCTGCTCCTTCTGCATGAGCTGCAGCTTCCATTGCGAGTAAGGCAGGTCGTCGACGAGCCCGCGCATAGCGGTGTACTCAAGATGCGTGTGCAGGTCTACAAAGCCGGGCATGATCGCTGCCAGGCCGAAATCGCGGACCGGCTCGTTGGGATGGAGCGCACGCAGATGCTCGAAGTCGCCAATCTCCACGATCTGGTCGCCTTGCACCAGCACCGCCCCGTACTCGATATGGGGTGCAGCGACTGGAAGCACGTAGCGTGCAGTAAGCAGCATGGGATTCCTCCGGTTCGTAGGATCGTCCCGATTCTACCGCAGCCCGGCACCCTTCCGACCGGTACGAGCGATGAAGCAGCGATCTACTTGACAGCGGTATGAAGGGCGACGATGCCGCCGGTCAGGTCCTTCCACGAAATCGCCGAGAAGCCCGCCTCGCGCAGCTCGGCCGTGAGCTGCGGCTGCGTGGGGAACTGCCGGATCGAGTCGTTGAGGTAGACGAAGCCGGCACGGTCACCAGTGAGAACCCCGCCGATGGCGGGAATCGCCTGGCGCAGGTAGACGTGGTACACCGCGCGCCACGGGGCGAATCCCGGCGTCGAGAACTCCAGGATCACGTAGCGCCCACCCGGCTTGAGCACGCGCAGCACCTCGGTGAAGTTGCGCTCGCGCTCGGGGAGGTTCCGCACACCGAACGCCACCGTGACCACGTCGAAGCTCTCGTCGGGAAACGGTAGATCTTGCGCGTCAGCCACCGAGAACAAGACCGGCGTCTCGGTCCGGCGCTCGACGGCCTTCTTCTCGGCGACGGCAAGCATCTCCGGGACGAAGTCAGTGGCGACCACCTCGGCGGGACGGCCCTGCTCGGCGAGGGCGAAGGCGACGTCACCCGTGCCGGAGCACAGGTCGAGCACGCGAGAGTCGGAGTTGAGGGCGCATGCTCGGACGAGCTGCTTGCGCCAGCCGCGGTCGATGCCGAGCGACGCCATCGCGTTGAACACGTCGTAGCGGTCGGCAATGGACGAGAAGATGCCTTGAACGCGCTCGGTCGTCGGACGGCCGGGCGTCGGTTGCGTGTCGGTCATGTGTGGCTCAGGCCTCCGGGGCTTCGACTATCGCTGTCTTGATCACCGGCTGGTCGGACGTTGCCGGCGACATCTCGCCTCGGCCTCCCGCCAGGATGTTCGCGACGTTCTCTCGGACGAACAGCCCGGCGCAGGCCGCGACGTGCTTGATAGTAGTCGAACGCGGCCAGTTCAGCTCGTTCTTGTCGGCGACGGTGGACTGTGAAAGGCGGTCGAACTCCTCCTTGAGGCCCTTGATCGCGGGCTCTCGAGTCGCCTCGGGGCCGGCCATGATCGCGTCGATGCGGGCCATGGCCGAACGCGCCTCAGTGATGCGGGTCTCGGTCAGGTTGGCAGTCGCGGGGTCGATGATGCCGGCTTCGGCCTTGACGCGGTTGATTCCGATCGCGGCGTCGTAAGTGGACTCGACCATCTCGTCGGGGCTCATCGACGCGCTTTCGTAGTTCATGATGTGCTTCCATGACGGCAGAACCAGACGCTCGCGGTGCTCCTCGAGCGTCTTGGCGCGCAGCGTGTAGCCATGAGCCTCCGGATTGTCGAAAGCGATCGACCCGGGATCGAGGAACGGCGCCATCGGGCTCGTGAAGCACAGCAGACGCTTGTCGTGGCCGACGACCTCGTAGAGGTGGCGCACGTACTCGGTGGTCTCACGCACCGACGCTGCCGTCTGAGACGGAATGCCGGTCATGAAGTACAGGTCGAAGCGACTGCAGCCGTTCTTCAGCGCCGAGACAACCGTCTTCTCAACCTGCTCCATCGTGTAGTGCTTCTTGCCGAAAGCGGCACGAACGCCATCGTCGTGGCTCTC
>CAZIPT010000041.1:0-18018 GCA_964541375.1 uncultured Eubacteriales bacterium | reverse complement strand
CGCCAGCCCGGTGCTGCCGCCGCCGCCGCTGGCGCTGCCCGCCGCGGCGATGGACAAGACCAGCGTGATGTACAAGACCTTTGCCGGCCCGGCGCCGCAGGCGCAGGTGGCGAACACGCCGGCCTGGCGCGCCGCCGACATCGGCGGCGCCAACGGGCATGGCAACGCGCGCTCGGTGGCGCGCATCCAGAGCCTGCTGTCCAACGGCGGCGAAGCGGGCGGCTCAGGCTGACCCACGGCCAACAACGGTGACCAAGGGACTGGACTTCCTCCATGCCACCCAGAAGACGGACGGCGGATTCGGCACCATGGAAAACACGGCCTGGGGCATCATGGGCGCCGTCGCCGCCGGCGAGCGCATGGGCTCCAGCATGTGGAAGATCGGCGGCAAAGGCCCCTTCGACTACCTCCAGAGCAACAGCCATGAGGCCGCGGCCACCGGTTCAGGCGTCGACAACGCCCCCGAGTACTACGCGCGAGCCGTCATGGCCTACGTCGCCGTCGACCAGCGCCTGCGCGTGTTCGTCGCCGGCACGCCCCGCGTCGACCCCTCCGGCCACTACAACTGGAATGGCGCCGCCCCAGCCCCCGGGAGACCAGAATCCAACCGGTCCAATCTTGGGAAGAAGCGGCAACATGTCGCCGATCTCCATGCGCGTGGCCCACAGCGACTGGTGCGCGTCGCGCAGCGTCGTGTCGGTGATGTGCACAGGTCTCATCGCAGTTCCCCTCGCGTTGAATCGTGCATCAAACAGGCGCGGAACCCCTTTGTTCCCGCGTCCGTACGGACATCGGTGAACTACAGAGTATATACGAGGCCGAGCGCACGTACATCTGCGCCCGGCCCGAAATCTGTAGCTCTCGCGTGCTCAGTTAGACGCGAGTGATGTAGCGTCCGTCACGCGTATCGATCTTGAGGACCTCGCCGGTGTTGATGAACATCGGGACCTGGATGACTGCTCCGGTCTCCATGGTCGCAGGCTTGGTGCCCCCCTGGACCGTGTCGCCCTTGAATCCCGGATCGGTCTCGGTGACCTCAAGCTCCACGAACATGGGCGGCTCGACTCCCATGAACTCGCCGTCGGCGGTCATGATCTCGACCTCGTCGTTGTCCTTGAGCCACTTGGCCTGCTCGCCGACGAAGTCCTTGTCGAGTTCGACTTGCTCGTACGAACTGTTGTCCATGAAGTAGAAGGTGTCGCCATCGTTGTACAGGTACTGCATCTTCTTGGTCTCGATGCGGACGTCCTCGAACTTCTCGCCGGCACGGAATGTGTATTCGACGACACGCCCGCTCTTGAGTTCTTTGAGCTTGGTGCGGACGAACGCGCCGCCCTTGCCCGGTTTGACGTGCTGGAAATCGATGATCGTCCAGCGCTTGCCGTCGTGGATGATGCACATGCCGTTCTTGAAGTTCGCAGTCGTCACAGACACAGCCGTACTCCTTCTCCACCGAAGTGCAACGCCGCAGCGGGCGTCGTCTATAGCTCGATGAGCTCCTTGGTCGAAGTCGTGAGCACTCGCGCGCCCGTGGCCTCGACCACCACTAAGTCCTCGATTCTAACACCGCCGAACCCGGGGATATAGACGCCCGGCTCGATGGTCACCACACTGCCGAGAGGAACGGGCCGGTCGCTCCGCGGCCCGACACCCGGCAGCTCGTGGACTTGCAGCCCCACCCCGTGGCCGAGTCCGTGGCCGAACTGATCACGGTAGCCCGCAGAATCGATCACCTGGCGAGCCGCCGCGTCGATGTCGCGACCCGCGAGTCCCGGCCGCACGGCTTCGAGCCCAGCGAGGTTCGCCGCCAGAACCGCCGCGTAGATCTCGCGCTGACGATCACTCGCTCGACCAAGAACGACTGTCCGCGTCATGTCGGCACAGTAACCACCGACCCGCGCGCCGAAGTCCAGCTTGAGGAAGTCCCCGCGCGCGAGCGCACGCGAGCTTGGCTGCGCGTGAGGCAGCGCCGAGTTAGGACCGCTCGCGACTATCGGCGGAAATGCGACCCCTTCAGAGCCACCAGCGCGCATGAAGAACTCGAGCTCAAGCGCAACCTCGGTCTCAGTCATGCCTGCCGAGACAAACTCGAGGATGTGATCGAGCGCTTCGTCGGTCAAGGACTGTGCCGCGACGATGCGGGCAATCTCCTCAGGGTCTTTGGCGATCCGAATCTGCTCGACCCAGTCCGAGGTGGGCGTGACCGTGGCAGACACGGTAGTCCGGACCCGCTGTACCACGCCATAGGGAAGCGAATCCTCGACCGCGACGACCTCGACACCGGACTCCACGAGTAGCTCCGCGACCAGCCCCCATGGCTCGGCCTGGCAGACCCGGACCTGAAGGGGGCCGCCATCTGCGGCCCGCGTCGCAGCCGCCTCGAACCGGCTGTCCGTGACGACAGTTGCCGCGGTCTCGGTGACCATGACCAGTGCACAGGGCTCGGCGTCCCACACGCTGTCGAAACCGGTCAAGTAGGTGACATTGGGCACGGAACTCGCGACGAACGCGTCGAACTCCGACTCCCGAAGGTTCGCGCGAAGCGCTTTCAGCCGGCTACTGGCGTCCATCCGGGAGGGTCCCTTCGAAGGGAACACGGTCAAAGGGATTCTAGACGAACCAAGTGCGACGAATCACTCTTCGATCCAAGAGTCGACGGTCATTGAACCGTCGCGTATGACGGGGAACAACGGTGGGCTCTGCTCCTGGAGTCGGAAGTCATACTCCATCGTGCTCTTCTGCACTCCGGAGAAGTTGCCCGCCTTGATCGCAGTACGAGCACCGCACACGTAGAGATCTCTGATTCTGCCGGTCGTGTCATTGTCGCAGTGAAGCGTCCCCGTCTGAGATATCATCGCAGCCCAGATATTGAGCTGCGGAGATGTCGTTCCGCCGTAGTTGTTGGTCATCGAGTCGTACCAGATCGGGATACTGATGTCGCCCGGTGCCACCAACCCGCACACGATGGCATTGTTGGCCACGTTCGTCGGCATCAGGTTGCCCACGATGAAGAAGGCCGAACCGTCATAGGGGCTTGCAGCCCCGCCTATGCCCGAGTTCGAGGTATCCCGCTGGGTCGCGCTCGAGACGACAGTGACCGGACGCGAGTAGGTACCGTCGATCCACACCCGGTCTTTGAAGAACAGCACGCCGGACATAGGCGGCGCCGGAATCTCGAACGGGATAGCGGAACCTGAGAGGGTCAGCGCGCCGGTCGTTCCATTGACAGCGGTCACCTGCTGGTAGGTGCCCCCCGTCCCGCTCAGGATGACCCTGTAGCCCAATCCACCCGACGCGGGAAAGTTGGTCCCCGTGTACGTCGCAGAGGCAGACAGGACGTTCAGATCCGCGTTGATCCCACTGAAGTTGATCGTCGGCTGGCTGCAGTAGGCCGTCTTGCCGTCACCGAAGATTCCACCACCGGTGATCGCTGCCTTCGAGTACACGTGTCCGGTGATCTCACCGTCGTTTCTGACGGGACCATTCGAGTACACCTTGCCCTTGATCTTGAAGGGCGAGTCGATCGCGTACGAATCGTTCATCACGATCATGTAGTCCGAGAAGGACGGGAACTTCGCCCGTGCGAGGATGGTTCTCTTCGAACCCAAGCTCGGAATCTGACCGACCGAGCGAAGCGTCACAACGCCTCCGCTGGTCTCACGGGTCGCGGTCACAGTCCACGATCCCTCGGTAGTGGCGACCGGACCCATGGTCGGGTGCAGTTGGTCGTAGGTGCTGTTGTACCGCAGTTGATAGAGGTACGCGGTGATGCCCGCATCGGCGACCTGGAGTGCCTTGTTTCGAGCGACCACGTGCGAGGTCGTGATCTGCTGCTGCGTGACCAGCATGACGAGGGTCGTCGCCAACAGAAAGAGAATCGCAGAGATCGCGACAACGGTCGCGAGCGCCATGCCGTCGTCTCGCCGCAAGACGGCTGCGATACGTTTTGATGAGATCGGTTTTGCTCTTCTCGGCATCTCAACACATCTCCTGGTGCAGAGTGACACGAACATCGTGCCACTCTCGTGCGGCGGCACCTCTACTATGACCCACTAAGAATAATGCTGGTCGAGCGGATGTTGACCAGACTCGATGCCTGGCTCGTCATCGTGGCAGTGCCCACTTTGGCGCTGGACTTCACGGTAACCTGAACCGCCGTGGTACCAGCCGGCGTGGTTACAGCCGCAGGCGGCGTGAAGCTACCGTAGGTACCCGATCCGTTGTTGTAGTACGTGAACACCGTGGTCCAACCTGGGACCAGAGTCGCAATCTTCGCCGGGCTGGATTCTGCACCGTAGTCCGCGTCAGTCGGAAGCGCTGACGTGCTTTGAGCCTGCGTCCGGTAGAGCGAGCCGTTAGAGACGTAGTAGGTGACGCGCTCCGGCGAGCCGATGTGATCGAGGTCGACATAGAACACCGCTCGATCGGGCGACGTGGTCTTGAACGCATTCGTTCCCGTGCTGAGCGCGCGAGCCTGCCGCATCTCTCGGACGACACGCTCGAGCCCGATGGTTGCTGCAGACGACGCCTGTTCGCGAGCCTGAACGCTATCGTTCATGCGGGTCACCGTGGTGAGCGCCAAGTACGCGCTCCCGAGGATGAACATCAACAGCCCCGCGACCACCAAGAGCTCGGTCAGGCTGAACCCGTCGTCGGGCCGTACCGACTCCTGCACCGCTTGTATGTCAGTTCGCATGCTCATCAGTTCACCGTGTGAAGCTTGATGTAGGGCGTGGACACACCGATTACGACAGTCGGCCCGGTCAGGTAGTTGGTGGGCCAACTCCCGTTGGGAATCCTCACCGCATAGGTGTACGTGCCCACAGCCAGCGGTGCAAACGTGAAGTTACCGCTTGAATCGAACACGTTGTAGCCGGTTCCGGTGGGAATTTGGTTGCCCGACGGGTCCTTGATCCGTACTCGGTAGTTCTGAGGACTTGACGGGACGGTGCCGTCGGACTTTCGAATCTGAATAGTGATCCGACCCGTCACCGTGGCAGCCGTGTAGCCAACGGGGCTCGGATCCGTGATGTTGATGACCGTGTTGCCGGTGAACGCCTGGTAGTTGTTTGTCGCCGCGACGGTAACCGTGTAGGTGCCGTTCGCCAGAATGCTGATCTGCGGAATCTGGCCGTTGGTGTCGGTGGTTCCGTTGCCCTTCACAACGCCAAGACTGTCCTTGACGGTTACAGCACGCCCGCTCAGCTTGGCGCCGCTATACGCATCTGTCACGGTGACCTGAAGCTTTACACCTGGTGCAACAGGCACCAACACGATTGGCGCGGGGTTGACGGGATTCGCGAGATCGACAGAATACGTTACGGTTTGCGGCGAATACCCAGTCTTGCTTGCCGTAATCGTGTACGTCCCGCTCCGTGTGATGGTGAAGACCTTGGTGCCGTTCGGTGCAGTCGTGAGGGTGCCATCGTTATAGGGGTTGACAGGTCCGCTGATCGCGATCGTGACGCCGTCAAGCCCCGAGTTGTCGGTACTCTTGTGAACGGTCACCGTGATGTCGGCCTGAGTGTTCAGGACGATAGTGCTCGACACCGACGTGTCGGTCGTCCCGATATGGAATGTCGAGTTTGCGCTGTTTCCGTTGAAGGTAGCTGTCGCCTGGTAGCCGGCCCCAGTGGCGTTCCAGAGGTTGGGGAACGCGGCCGTATTGCCGGAGGCGTCAGTGGTGAACGGTCCGTACGACAACCCCCGTTCAAGATTCGTGAGCATCACTGACGCGCCGACTAGAGGGACCCCGGCGCTGCTCTGTACATGAATTGTCGCGTTCTTGGGCCGCTGCAGCGAAACGGACCATGTATTGACCACGTTGGGAGCGACGGTCTTGGAGGTAAGCGAGGAAGGATCGGTCATGTAGCCGTCCCTCGAGGCTGCAAGACTTGTCAGGTTCCCGTACGGTACCTGGCCAAAGTGCGCGTATCCGTCATCGCCCGTCTCAACCATTCGACTGGGACCGCTGCTTGGCGCGACCGTGATGGCCGTGCCTGGCACCGCCGCCAGATCATCCACGTCCATCGCAAAGACCTGGACATCACCGATGACGGCTCCGGTGTCCACGCCATATATGGCCGTCTCAACACTGACGCTCCCTGGATGCGGCAAGGCCCAAGCAACGGTCACCTGTACCTGCTTGTACATGACCGTCCTGGCGGCCGGATCCGGGTCGTCCTTACGCTGCCACCACACGTCATAGCTCACGGTATAGGTGCCGGAGGTCGTCGTGATGCTCTCCCCCGCCGTCGGTAGGATGCCCGCCGGATCGCCAAACGTTCCGTTGGCGTTCTTCGTCCCCAACGCCTGGTAGGGAATGTTGCGCGCATACTCGATCCGCTGATTTGCCAGCTGAATCGCGCCTTGACGCGCTGACGCCTGCTTTGTCGCCCCGGCCGCAAACTGAACGGCGCTCAGGACACCCACGAGCACGACCAGGAGTATCGACATGGAGATGATCAGTTCGGCCAAGGTGAAACCATCACTGGATGCAGCGACTCGACGAAGCCGTGCTCTGAGACAGCTGGTATCCCGTTTCACTTGAATCGTCCCTCTCTTCACGTCTCCTGCGCCGCGGTCGTAAGACCGACCGCTGCGCGCAGGCCGAGCAGGTAACTCTCAGCACCGAAGCCGCTTATCTGCCCAGCGCAAACCGCAGTCATGACACTTTCATGCCTAAACGACTCGCGCGAAGCGATGTTGGACAGGTGGACCTCCACGACGGGCACACCGATCGCAGAGATCGCGTCGCGCAGCGCGTAGGAGTAGTGGCTGAATGCACCGGGGTTGAACACGACCGCATCGCATGACAACGCAGCGTCGTGCAATGCGTCAATGAGGACGCCTTCGTGGTTACTCTGGGCCACAGTGACCTCGATCTCGAGCTCACTGCCCAACTGGGAAAGCTGCGCCTCGATCTGTGCGAGGCTGAGGCTTCCGTACACCGAGGGCTCTCGGCTGCCCAGGAGGTTGAGGTTTGGACCGTTGAGCACGAGTACCCTCTTCATCCCAAACCTCCCCCTTTCGATTCTGCCCATGCTGCCAAGTGCTCAGTGATCGTCGCATCCGCGACGAACTCACAGCGCCACAGTCCTGGACCATCCGAAAGGACGAACCTCACCTTTCCACCTCGCGCCTTCTTGTCGGCATGCATTGCTTCCTGCAGCTCAGACGGTGCAAATCCTGTTCTCATCGCAGGTAACCCCAAGTTGTCCAGCAGGCGATCCTGTCTTCGAACAAACTCGGTCGTCCCGTGTCCAACCTCCACCGATAGACGCGCTGCGAATCTCATGCCTTCGGCTACGGCAATCCCATGAGGGATCACACCGTAGCCGGCGACCTTTTCAATAGCGTGCCCGAGCGTGTGCCCATAGTTCAAGCACTCGCGCACACCTTCCTCTCTTTCATCGGATGAAACCACACCCGACTTGAATCGCACACAGCGCGCAACTGTGTCTGTTGTCACGGAGCTTTCACGCTCCCGCAGGCCTGCGACGTTGGCCTCAAGCCAACTCATGAACCCCTCGCCCGAAATGACCGCGCTCTTCGCCACCTCGGCACAACCGCTAGCCCACTCGACCTCGGACAGCGATCGCAGTACTTCCGTGTCCGCGACCACGAGCCTTGGCTGCTTGAAAGCTCCTACTAAGTTCTTACCCGCCGACAAATCGACGCCGGTCTTGCCCCCCACGGAAGAGTCGACCTGTGCGAGCAGCGTCGTCGGAACCTGTACAAGGTCGACGCCACGCAGATAGGTTGCTGCCGCAAAGCCGGCGAGATCGCCGATGACTCCCCCGCCCAGAGCGACAACAAGGTCGCGACGGTCCAGTGCAAGGTGCGAGAACGCCTCGAGCAGCTCACCGGCGACCTGCCAGCTCTTGCTCGCTTCGCCAGGTGCGACCGCCAAGGGCAACACGTCGAAGCCGGCCGTAACCAGCGACGCACCGACGCGCGCGCCAAACAGGTCCGCCACGTTGTGGTCGCTCACCAGAGCTATCCTTCGTGCCTCTGACACGCCGCGCACGCGCTCGCCCAGTTCGAGCAGCGCGTCGGGGCCAACAGCCACGTCGTAGGCCGCGTCGGCAACATCGACTCTGACCACGTGGGCCTTCATTCTGCGTTCCGATCGTTGACGATCTGGACGACCTGCCGAGCGACCTCCTCGGGAGTACGGTCGACGGTGTCGACAACAACGTCGGCCGTGGCCGAGTAGAGCGCCTCGCGTGCCTCAAGGAGCTTCCCGGCAGCAAGCGCACCGCTGGCACCGGAGAGCAGTGGACGAGTACTGTCGTTCCCCACCCTTGCGAGGGTCTCGGCGGCGGTCACCCTAAGGTAGACGACCGTTCCCAGCGACTTGAGATAGGCGCGGTTCGAGTCGCTCAGCACGACCCCGCCGCCGCAAGCAACGACCCTGCTCGGCAGGGTGGAAAGTGAACGCACCGCACTCGTCTCAAGGTTCCTGAATGCCTCTTCGCCATCCTCCTCGAAGATCGTCCTTACCGGTCGTCCATCCAACTGCTCTACGAGCGCGTCGATGTCCGTGAACGGCACGCACAATGCATCGGCCACGAGGCGGCCAACCGTGGACTTCCCCGCTCCCATAAACCCTATGAGGAGGACATGGTTCATCGGACCGAGCGCTGCAGGCGCCCAAGATAGGCGTCGCGAGCGTGCAGGATGTCGGGCAGGGAGTCGTGCCCGAACTTGTCCAGATAGGCTTCTGCGAGCACAAAGGCCACCTCGGCCTCCGCGACCACCGCCGCCGCAGGAACAGCGCACACGTCACTGCGCTCACGGCTTGCTTCTATTGCCTCAAGAGTATCGAGGTCAACGCTCGCCAGCGGTGTCATAAGCGTAGGAATCGGCTTCATGGCGGCGCGCACGATCACGTTTTCGCCGTTGGTCATGCCTCCCTCGAGTCCCCCGGCATGATTGCTGCGGCGTGTGAACCCTCGGGCGGGGTCGTACAGAATTTCGTCGTGGGCCTTGCTCCCGACCACGGCGGCGTTGGAGAACCCGTCCCCAACCTCAAACCCCTTGATGGCGGGAATCGACATCACGGCAGCCGCAAGCCGGGCGTCAAGGCGACCCGATGCCTCGGCGTATGTGCCGAGACCGGGAACCACCCCGACGGCCGTAACGACGAACACACCGCCGAGGGACTCGCCGGCCACGCGCGCGTCGTCGATTGCGCGCTTCATGCGTTCGCTCGCGCCTGGATCGGGACAGCGAACCTCGCTGGCCTCCACGTCGTCAGCGTCAGCGATTTCGGACATCTCGTCCTCCACCGACACGCCACCGATCGCCGTCACGTAGGAGCCGATTCTGACGCCAACCTCAGCCAGAAACGCCTTCGCGATCGCCCCGGCCGCCACGCGCGCAGCCGTCTCACGGGCGCTCGCCCTCTCGAGAACGTCGCGAACATCGTCGGAGCCGATCTTCTGCACACCCGGCAAGTCCGCGTGGCCCGGTCGGGGCGCAACCACTCGAGCATTCAGGGGCTTCGTTCCGACAGAAGCCATGACATCAGTCCAGTTGTCCCAGTCGCGATTGACGATCGTGAGAGCCACCGGGCTGCCGATCGTGAGTCCAAACCTGACACCCGACAGCACGGTCGCACGATCGGTCTCAATGGCCATGCGTCCGCCGCGGCCGTAGCCAAGCTGTCGACGCGCAAGGTCGGCATTGATCTTCTCGGCGTCGACCGGCACCCCGGCCGGAACTCCGGTCACCATAGCAACAAGCGCTCGACCATGAGATTCGCCGGCAGTGGTGTAACGCATCGACCTGTCCTTTGGCTACGGTGGGAACGAAGGAGTCTCGTACGGCGTATGGCTCACTCTCTGCGACGAAAGAGAATCGCTACTTCGAGACCCCTTGCCCCAATGAGAGCGTCACCTGCGTGTCTCCGTACAGCATCAGGACAGAATCGGACCCGACCTCGAGCACCTTCCATGGCGACGAGTCGATCACGCCGCCAGCCCCCTCGGTATAGGTCACACCGTTCCACACAAAGACTCCCTGACGACCGCTATCGGTGGTGACAATGTCGACGAGGTAGAGCGTATCCGGGGAATCGGTCGACCCGCTGGTGGAAGTGCTGGTCGAACTTGTCTCCGCACTAGCGGGGACAGGCGCCTTGATTGACGGAGCGAAGACGTTTCGGAAGGTGAATGACGCCGACAGTGGCCTCTGGGGCGGCTCGACGATCGCCACAGCAGTGACAGAAGCCGTCGTCGAAGCCGGAACTGCACCGGTCGTCGGCACCACGGTCACGCTCCCGGACTTCAACCAGCTGTTCAGCCCGCCGAACGCAAAGATGCCGAGCACCACCCCGGCGATAGCCAGTAGAACCACCAGCGCAGCCACCGCCAGAACGACCTTGCCGGTCGTGGAGGCCAGAAAGCCCACCTTGGGGGCCGCACCAGGTACAGGCTCAGGCGATTGGATCGGCGCATTGGGTACGTCTGCCATCTGAACCTGTCCTCCTCTACTGCGCCGGAGCTGCCGGGGCGGCCGGGGTCGCCGCGGGCGCGGAAGCTCCCGCAGCAGCAGCAGGAATCGTGTACGCCTCAAGGACGACCTGAGTACTCACCGAGTAGTCAGGAAGTACCGGGTTCCCGGTGCCCTTCTGGGCGACCGTCGACGTATAGCTCACCTCGCGCAAACCACGATTCAGCGCGTTCAGATTCTTGAGATAGTCCACGGTATCCGCCCAAGTGCCAACGATTCCCACCTGTAGGGGGATGGTGACGTAGCTCTTGTCGGCACTCTGCGTCGGTGCGGAGGGTGTGATCGCGTTGATCTGGACCCCTGAGGCGAACGCCACGTCCTGGATCTCAATGATCAATGACGGAAGGTCGGGGCTCTCCGGTACCAGGGTCGCCAGGTTCAGCCACTGCGCGTCAGTGGCGGCTGTCCTGTTCTTGATCTGCTGGCGCTGGGCCAAGAGCGTCTTGGAAGTCTGCAGCTGCGTCTCCGCAGCAGCTATCTGCTCGTCGAGTGTCTGCTGCTTCTGGTACTGCGGCCAGACAAGTAGTACGGCAAGGGCCGCAAACAGCACGAAGAGGCCGACTACCACCAAGATGAGCTGTTCGCGTGGTCCGATCTTCATCGTGTCGTCACCTACTTCCCGCCGCTTGCACTTGCTTCGGTCGGACTAACCTTGCCCCTCACGGTGAAGCTGACCACCGGAGCCGGAAGTGCTGTCTGGTTGGTGGCCAGAATGAATGCCGTGTAGTCCATGTTGACGGCGGTCGTCAACCAGACGTCGGATACGTCCTTCAGCTCATTGAGGCGAACGAGGGTCTTCGCCACCGACTTGTAACTCACGTCCATCGAATGGCTCGCGGAATACGGCGTGTAGCCACCGACCGAGAGTCCGTCAACCTGGCTGATGCCCATCGTCTGTAGCCAGACCTCGTCAGGTAGAACCAGCGAGACTTCTTCGCTCACTCTGCCCATATTGATACGACCGGCGAGCGCATTTGAAGCCACCGCCTGCCGTGCGACGAGATCTTGCTCCTTCTGCTCAAATACGGCGAACGCATCAGCCTGCGATTGGAGCTTCTGCGACTGCTCGTGAAGGAGCTGGAGATCTGCGTTCTTCTGCGAACCACTGAGCCAGAAGTACCCGTAGATGATGACGACGAGAGCAAGAAGGGCGGCGAAGACGATGAAGACGTACGAGTACCACTTCTCGTAGCGTCGCTTCTCAAGTACTTCCTTGGGAAGGAGGTTGATCCTCACCATGGCTACCCGACACCCCCCAGCGCCAAGCCTATTGCCGCCGCCGATCCCATCCTGTCGGCTTCAACAGCCTGCGCTGCCACACCGGAGGCGGTGATTTGAGCGAGCGGGTCGCCGAGAACCACCTGCGTCTGCAGGCCCTTCTCAAGGTAGCTGGGAAGATTTCTAAGCTCTGAGCCTGTGCCCGTGAGGTAGACGCGCTTGATCGTGCGTACCTGGGTCGCCTGAGTCAGATAGTAGTCAAGCGACCGGCGAACCTCCGCGATGAACTTGTTGGTCTCACGCTCGAGCGCTTCCTGAGCCACGCGCACGCCCTGCTCATCCGAGTCGATCGCAGGCTCCTGGGGAGCATCGATATCCGGCAGACCGACACGGATCTTGAGTTGCTCGGCCTCATCAAACGTCAGGTTCATCACGTTCGCGATTGCCTGCGTGAACTGGTTGCCGGCCATGGACGAAACGCGAGTGAAGCGCGGGATTCCCCGCTCGACCACCACGATGTTGGTCAACCCAGAGCTGATGTGGACGATCCCTACCGCTTCGCCCGCGTCCGTATCGTCTGCGAGCCAGCCGTTGGCGGCTCCGAGCAGGGATCTCACAAGTGCGAAGGCGGTCACGTCAACCTGCGCCATCCTGAGTCCCGCGCCCTCTACCGCAGCGACGGCGTTGGCGATCATGTCTCGCTGCGCGGCGACCAGCAGCACTTCCATCACGTGCTCGTCGGACGGGGTCATGTAGTCGCCGATGATCTGGAAGTCCAGAATCGCTTCCTCGACCGGAATCGGGATGTAATCCTGAGCCTGATACTGAATGGCGCCGGCAAGCTCGTCTCGTTCCATGAACGGAAGGTCGATGAGTCTGACTACGACCTTCTGGTTCGACACACCGATCGCGACATCCTTGACGTGGAGTCCGGTCCGCTTCCAGAGCTCATTGATCGCCCCTGACACCGCCGCCGGGTCAACGATCTCGCCTTCGACAACAGCACCAAACGGCATGGCGACCGAACCGTAGGCGACGAGGGCGTTACCCGATCCCGAGGACTTGATCTGGGCTGCGCGAATGAAGTCGGTTCCAATATCGAGACCGACGGGCGCTTGAACTGCACCGAAACGAACAGGAGTCAACGCGTCCCCCCTCGATTGTTGCTGCGTCTAAGCTACGTCAATTTCTGCGGCGGTGCTCCTGGAGCGGATAATACCACACGGACAGGATGCTAACCCTCGTCCACGCTCAGTATCGGCAAGCACAACCGCCACCTAAAGCCCCGCCTATGACGCGCTCTGTTAGACGTGTCACAGATTAAACTATCGAAGCAGTGTGATGTACCAGTTCCATACAGCCGGGCCAAACAAGACGGTCGCGAATGAACCGAGCGCCAAGAACGGCCCGAACGGCATCGCCTGTCGCAGAGAAGTACGTCTGGCGCGCGCAGCCAGAAGTCCCCATGCCGCGCCGAGAAGGGTGCCCAAGAAGAGGGCCATCAGCGCGAAGAGCCCAAGGTAGAGGCCCATAACCGCGAGAAGCTTGATGTCGCCCATCCCCAATCCCTGTGTGTGCCGGTATCGCTCGTAGCCCAGAGCGATCAGGAGCATCACCCCCGCGGCCGCGGCAGCTCCAAGAGCTGCGGACACAGCGGGCTCACCTAGAAGCCCCTGTCCGGTCGCCAGAAGTGGCAGCGCCTGAAGGCGAGTCAGTTGGGAGAAGAGAATCCCGACTAGTCCTACGACGGACATCAGGCCCAGCAGTGCATTGGGTAGACGCCTCAGATCCAGGTCGATGAACGACAGGATGAGCAGCAGGTAGAAGAAGAACACGGCGAAGGCAGTCTTGAAGCTCATGCCAAACAGGACGCCGGCGACCACCCACAGAACCGAGGACATGAGCTCGACGGCCGGGTACCTCGCAGAGATGGGAGCGTCGCACGACCTGCATCGTCCGCGGAGTGCGATCCATGAGGCGACGGGAACATTGTCGTACCAGCTGATCGGCGCCTCACAGACGGGGCAGTGGGAACCCGGGTACGAGAGCGACTCCCCGCGCGGAAACCTCCAGATCACGACGTTTGCGAACGACCCGAACAGCAGTCCGAAGAGGGCAAGCGTGATGTACATCAGCGATTCCAGCGGGACCTCCCCTGTGACGCCGGCGTCGGCGATACAGTGTAGCGCTCGCGAGCAGGGACTTGTCGATAGTCGTCAACACATGCCACGAGGCCGGCGGGAAACCCGCCGGCCTCGCAGAGCTTGGTCTCTCAGGAATCCTAGAAGTGACCGTGTCCAGGTGCGCCGCACGGAGAAACCGTGCCCGTGGGATCCGTGCCTCCGGCAGCAACGAACGTGTACGGGTTTGCCCCGCCATTCGCCGAATCCGGACACTTCGGGTTGTCCTTGACATACGTGGGAATCAGCGGGGTGACGGAGGTTCCCATAACGATGTCATTGGCGATGGCGGTCTGGTAGGCGCCCTCGAGGGTACGCTGGTTCGCGTAGCACGACTTCTTCTGTGCGTTGGCCTTGGCAGCGTTGAAGACAGGAATAGCGATGGCAACAAGAATACCGATAATAAGTACGACAACCATGAGTTCCACGAGGGTGAAGCCCTCATCTTTGCGGAACAGTTTCATGACCTCGCACCTCCTCTCCCCCGAGTGGGGACAATGAGAGGGGCCTTTTGCCCCCCTGCTGCTGACACCCTAAGTATCGGTACTCCCCTGGGGAACTTGAGACCTTTCTTAGGGAATTCTCACAAACAATCTCACGGAGACGTTTGCTTTGTCCATAAAGGGGGTAAGGCCCAAGCCGTTGATTGCTCGGGCCTTACCGTGTTCTTGGGATGCGGTCGCGCTATTTGACCAGCGTGATGATGGTGAACATCGGGAGGTAGAGGGCGATGACCATGCCACCGACGATCACGCCCAGCGTAGCCATCATCAGCGGCTCGATGAGCGACGTCAGGCCGTCGACGGCCGTGGAGACTTCTTCATCGTAGAAGTCGGCGATCTTGTTGAGCATGGTGTCCAGGGCGCCGGTCTCTTCTCCGACGGCGATCATCTGCACCAGCATCGACGGGAAGACCTTGGACTCGGCAAGCGGCTTAGCGATGGTCTCCCCCTCCTTGATTGCTGAACGGGCCTTCTTCACAGCGTTGGCGACCACCTCGTTGCCCGCGGTGTCTGCAACGATATCGAGCGCCGACAGGATCGGCACGCCCGCCGAGACCAACGTCCCAAAGGTCCTCGTGAACTTGGCGAGAGAGATCTTCCGGATAAGAGAGCCGAAGATGGGCATATTGAGCTTCGCGCTGTCCCAAATCGTCCTGCCGGGGCCTTTCGACCACCACTTGAAGAGCGCGATGACCGCGATCACAGACACGAGCAGGACAAGTCCGCCCCATCCCGCGACGAAGTGCGAGATGTCGACCAGCAGCTGCGTCATGAAGGGCAGCGTTCCGCCCATATCCTTGAACATCTTCTCGAACGTCGGAACAACGAAGACCATCATCGCCGCCAGGACGACAAGAACGAGACCCCCCATTGCCAGAGGGTAGGTCATGGCCGACTGGATCTTGCCCTTGAGCTTCTGTTCGGACTCGAAGTGGTCCGCGACGCGGTTCAGGACCTCATCGAGCACACCACCGGTTTCACCGGCACGCACCATGTTCACGAAGATCGGCGGAAACACCTTAGGGTGTTTGCCGAGCGAGTCGGAGAGAGACTGGCCGGATTCGACATCCTTGCCGATCTGCCCGATCACGTCGCGAAGCCCCGCGCTCTCAGTCTGCGCCGAGAGGATCGTCAAACACTTGGTGAGCGACAGACCAGCATTGATCATCGTCGAGAACTGGCGCGCGAAGATCGTGATGTCTTTGGGCTTTACCCCCGTGCCGAACTTGAGTGAGCCGAGTCCGGCAAGGCTACCCTGTTGGTCGAGCTCCAGAATGATGTAGCCCATCTGCGCGAGCTTGGCTTGAACCGCCGCCTTGTTCTCGCCATCCAGCTTGCCCTTGACGACTTTGCCGGCCTTGTCTCGAACAGCATAGTTGTACGTAGACATTGCTCTGACTCCCCATGACTCGGTGGTCCCTCGCACAAACCTCTACAGAATGACCCGCACGACCTCTTCGATCGAAGTCTGGCCCATCCGGACCTTTTCCAGACCGTCTTGCCTCAACGTGAGCATACCCTGCTCGATGGCAACCTGTCGTATCTTCTCGGCAGGAGCCTCTTCCACGCACAGCCTGCTTATCTCCTCCGACATCAGGAGCACCTCATGCACGCCCAGGCGTCCGCGGTATCCGGTTCCACCGCATTTCCTACAGCCAACAGCACGGAAGACGACCTCGGGAAGGTTATCGGCAGGGTAACCGGCGTCAATGAGGACTTCTGGTCGCGGCGTCCACTCTTGTCGGCAGTCCGTACACAACCGGCGGGCGAGCCGCTGGCCTAAAACGCAGTCAACCGCCGAGGACACCAAGAAGGGCTCGACGCCCATCTCGGTGAGTCGGGTGATCGCGCCGGCCGCGTCGTTGGTGTGCAGCGTGGAGAGCACGAGATGACCTGTCAACGCGGATTCGATGGCGATCTGAGCGGTCTCTTGGTCGCGAATCTCCCCGACGAGGATCACATCGGGCGAACAACGCAGGAATGAACGCAGCGCTCGCGCGAATGTGAGGCCAGCGCGCTGGTTGATCTGACACTGGTTGACCCCGGGGAGACGGTACTCGACCGGGTCCTCGGCGGTGATAATGTGTCTGGCGGGGTCGTTGAGCACGTTGACCGCCGCATAGAGCGACGTCGACTTGCCTGAGCCCGTCGGCCCTGTGACGAGAATCGCTCCGTAGGGCTTTGTGAAGGAGCCCTCGAATCGAGCGAGCGACTCTGGCAGGAACCCCAGGTCGGAGAGACGCAGCAAGATCGAGTCCTTGCGCAGGATTCGCAGAACGACGCGCTCGCCGTAGACCGTCGGGAGCGTAGAGACCCGGAAGTCCACCTTGTGACCGCCGACTGTTACCGCACAGTGTCCGTCCTGGGGCTTGCGGGACTCTGCGATGTCCATGTCCGCCATGATCTTGAACCGCGAGATGATCGAGGTCTGGATGGATTTGGGCGCCGGTGGCATCGCCTCGTGAAGAACGCCGTCCACGCGGAATCGCACTCGCAGATCGATTTCCTGGGGTTCGATGTGGATGTCGGAGGCGCGGTCGGCGACCGCCTTCTGAATGATGTAGTTGACCAGTTTGACGGCCGGAGCTTCGCTCTCGACCCCTGTGAGGGCACCCAGCTCTTCGTCGGAGATGTCCTCGGTGCCGAGGAACATGTCCTCCTCGGTGTGCTCGGCGATCCTGTAGAACTCCTCTATCGCCGCAAGGATATCGTCCTTGGTCGAGATCGCGGGCCTGATGTCTTGCCCCGTAAGAATGCGCAGGTCGTCGAGCGCAAGCACGTTCTGCGGATCGGCCATCGCCACGATGAGGACGCCACCTCTGACCTCGACGGGCATGAGCGTGTAGCGCGACGCCATCTCGCGGGCGACGAGTGCGACCGCTTCCGGCTGGGGCCGGCGCTCGCCGAAATCGATGTACTCGATCCCGATCTGCTTAGCCATGACGGACAGTATGTCGCCCTGACTTGCGTAACCCAGGTCGACCAGCACGCGGCCGATAGGGCTCCCGGCGGCACGATGGACCTCGAGGGCGTCGTTGAGCTGAGCCGGGGTGATGACACCGGCGCGCATGAGAAGCTGACCGAGCCTCTGGCCTGCCTCCGCCAACCCCAACCCCTTCCGGTGTGCTTGAACGACATTCAGTGAGACGTCGACCCGAAGACCACCGCCAACGAGTGCAACAACAGAGTACGCGCAGTCAGCTTATCGGGCGCGGCCGTCGTTGCCTTTAAGGTCGCCGAGAAGCGCATCGGCGAACTTGCGGAACTGCGCGTGGGTCCCTGATCCCGCTTTGACGCCAACACGGTAGTCGCCGAACCACATCTCAACCGGTGCAGCCATCTCGAAGAACTCCGCCGGCCGCGCGGGCGGGGACGCGAGTTCGTCAGGCCGGACCACGGCGCCGCCTTCCACGGAAAGGGCCTGGGGAAGTGGGCCCGCATGCGCTTTGGGTCGCTCGGTGCCGTTGGGTACGAGCGCGAGCGCCGCCCCGGCTGCGGCGGCGGGCTTGGGTGCCACCGGCACCGCTGGCGGTGACCACGCGGGGGCAGTCGTCGGGGCCGGAAGTTCGGGCGCAGTCCCAGCAGCGGGCGCGGGGGCG
>CAZIPT010000040.1:0-18533 GCA_964541375.1 uncultured Eubacteriales bacterium | reverse complement strand
TCGAACACGTCGACCTCGAAAATACCCTTGCCGGTGAACGAGCCCTCGCCAAAGACATCCTGGTAGGTGTCTGATACGGCGCCCGCATACGGGTCGATGCCGGTCGGGCCCGAGTGCAGCGCGGCGAAGCGGCTGCGTTTGGACCCCGGCAGGGTCATCCCCACGCGCGGTTGGATGAGCCCGTATCCGGTCGTGACGCTGGGGTCTCCCGGCCTCCAACGGGCGCGGTTGAGCGGATGCGCGATCGCCGAGATGAGCTTGCGGGCCCCGTCGCGCGGCAAGACCGTGTCGGCGTCCAAGGTGATCACGAAGGCGCATGAGTGACGGAATTCCTGGTCGCCCAGCTTGGTCGAGAAGCTCGTGTCGGTGGCGCCCCTCATCTCGCGGACAAGCTCCAGCAGCGCGCCGCGCTTGCGTTCCCATCCCATCCACAGGTTCTCGGACTCGTTGAGCTTTCGTTTGCGGACTAGCAGGTGGAACGGCCGCACGCCATGCTCGGCCTCGTAGCGCTCGTTGAGCTGCGAGATTCCGCGCACCGCGGCTTCGGTGATCAGGCCGTCGTCAGGGCGCGTCGGTTCCTCCGACGACCGCAAGTCGCCGAGCAGCGCGTAGCCCACGTTGGAATCGCGGTTCGCCAGATACGCGATCTCCATCGTGTCGATAACGCCTTGCGTCGCCGCGGCCGAGGAGAACAACGCCGGCACCACGACGAGCGTACGGTGTACGTCGTCCACGGGCAGGCGGGAATCGAGCTTGGGCAGGATGCGTGGCGGGAACACGAACGCCGAAAGCCGGTTGACCAGCACGATCGAGACCTCGGAGATCGGGATGATCGCCAACAGCACGATCGCGATGACCTGAGCGATGTCGGCATTCTCGGCGAGACTGTAGATGGCCAGGAGTGCGATCAGCGCCGCCGAGAACACGGCGAACGTGCCCCAGTAGTACAGCGCGTGGTTCGCGAGCGGGCCGCGGTACAGCGCCTCGCGTTTCTGCCGCCGGTAGCCGACGAGCGGTTCGAGCCGCAGGCGGCCGTCGCCCATGAGCCACCAGCCCACGTGGCCGCGGACGTCGTCAGAGGCGTCGATGGAGAGAGCTTCCTGCGAGAGCGCGATGACCTTCTCGGCGATCTGGATCTCGCTGTCGGCCGATCGCCGCGCGATGATCTCGAGCGAGTGGCGGTAGCGGTCCCTGCTGGCGAAGTCCATCACGGCGTACGTCTGAGCCGGGTCTTTGCGCAGAATCGCCTCGGCGATAGAGACGCCCTCGAAGAACTCGCGCCAGTCCAGCGCGTCGAGCATGCGGATGCTGGTGATGGCGTTCGCGATAGAGACCTGGTTGGCGGCCTGTTCCTGTTGTGCGTCGGCGGCGGCCGTCTCGAGCACGATCCCCTCGGCTGACAGGCGCCTTTCCAGCCACGCGTTGACGGCCTCTCCGCCGGTCTCCAGCTCCCCGAGCCGCTGGGTCAGGCGCACGAAGAACGCCGGCGGCACCTCGCCTGTTTCGGTGTCGATGGTGGCGAGCAGTCCGGGCAGCTGGGCGGCATCGTCCTGCGCGCCCAGGACCAGCCGCTCGGCCCAGCGGTCCCCGTCCTTCTCGGCGCGCATCGCGATGACCACGGCGCGGGAGAGGCGAGCGAGGTTCTCGACCAGCGCGATCCGCAGCATGATCGGAACGGCCCACACCTCGCCGATGGTGAGGGGCGCGACCTCCTGGTAGCCGCCCACAAACCGGAGCAGGTACTCCTCGTCGAGGCGCGAGTCGGTGTGGGCGATGACGTCGAGCAGCGCCTCGTAGACGCGGGGAAAGCCGTCCCATTCGCCTCCCACCAGCCGAGGAAGCTCGATGCCGTAGTTGGCCGGCAGGTCTTCTTTGACGAGCAGGACCTGTTCCTCGATCAGGTAGTAGTTGTCCAGTAGCCATTCGCCGGCGGGCGAGGATCCGCCGGTCGCGCGGGCAGCCGAGGCCAGCTCGCGATTGTCGGCTGCCAGAGTCGAAGCGGCGCTACCGGTCACGGCGATCAGCGGTGTGGTGCGCACGTCGCCGCCAACGGTCCATGACTGGGCCGTCGCGATGATGCGGGCGTCGTCCGCGAGCCGTTCGGCAGACAGCAGCTCGGCGCGCAACGGCTCGGTCGCCGTAACGTGCGACCCGCGCGTCCGTTTGGCCTTGTCGGACATTGAACTCCTCGCGGCAGCATACGTGCCGCTGTTGGTGGCGGGTTTGCTCTAGCGAATCTGGGAATCTAGAAGTGATTATCCCCGAGTATGCCGCGGCCAACGGCATGATTGCAGAGAGATACCCCATGGGGTATCATACGACGAGACCAGAACCGCTGTGAGGAGACTCGTGCGATGAGCAAAGCGCGTCAGGGCAAGCCCAGTCCCAAGAACTCGTCGGCCAAGCCGGCGAGCAGCCTCATGAAGTTCGTGCCTTGGATCGCCGTCGGAGTCGTTGTGCTGTTGATCGCGGTCTTTGCGCTCAAGCCCGCCGGGGCCGCCAAGGGTACGACCGTCGTCGACGTCAAGGGCGTCCAGAAAGCCGCCAGCGATGGTGTTCGTATCGTCGACGTTCGCTCCGTCGGCGAGTTCGAGGGCGGCCACATTCCCGGTGCCCAGAACGTGCCGCTCGATCAGTTCCAGTCCGTGGCCTCGCAGTGGGACAAGACAGCACCGGTCCTGGTCTACTGTCAGACGGGTGCCCGGTCGGCTGAGGCCGTCTCGATGCTCGAGGGTCTCGGCTTCACCAAGATCCTGCACTTCGACAAGGGGATCGTGGCCTGGACGGGCTCGCTTGAGCAGGGAGGCGGTTCATCGGCCGCGCCTGCAGCCGTGGCTACGGCGAAGCCGAGCGCGACCCCCGTGATGTACGAGTTCTATACCGGTTGGTGACCAAGCTGCAAAGCGATGAAGCCTGTGGTCGACAGGCTAGAGCAGCAGTACAAGGGCAAGGTCGAGTTCAAGCGGTTCGACGTTGACAACAGCGCCGAAGGCAATCAGCTCATGGGCCAGTTCAACGCCAAGTACGTACCTACGTTCGTGTTCCTGAACAAGGACGGGAGCGTCTCGACGCAAAAGGTGGGCGAGACCTCCGAGACCGACATGAAGAAGGCACTCGACGCGCTGAACTAGAGAGGCGGGTCATGCGTTTGTCACCGCATTCCAACCGAACGGCTCCCGATGGGGGCCGTTCGTCATTTGTTGCTGCAGGCCTCTCCCACCGCGTATCCCACGGGGGTATAGTCGGCTGTAGGGCGTCTGCTCGGCGTCCATAGCCGTCAGTAAGGAGGCACCACTACTGAAGGTGGAAAGCGATTCAGAGCAGGAAGATCGGTCCGGGATGGCAGATGAAGGCCTCGGACGAGCTGGAACAGACAGCACCCGAGAGTCGGGCAGAAGTCCCTGGAACACCGAGGATGCGGTCGCAAACGCCAAGTCGACCAAGAGTCCTCGAGGCTAGCCCCTGAAGGGGAACCTCGGACGGTGCGAAGGCCATCCCGGTCGCTCCTGGCCAGTCAGTTCAGGAGCGTGAACGCGCACACGAAGAAGAAGCGGGCCCCTCTCGGGACCCGCTTCCTGTCTTGTATAGGGTCTGCCTGCTAGAGGGCCTCAGGACCGCTCTCTCCGGTACGGACGCGGTAGACCTGCTCGATCGTCGACACGAAGATCTTTCCGTCACCGATTCGGTCGGTCCTCGCGGCCTTCACCATCGCGGCGACGAGCTCCTCGACCTCGTGGTCGTTGACCACGGCGACCAGTGAGACCTTCGGCAGCAGGTCGATGACGTACTCAGCGCCACGCCAGTGCTGAGAGATACCGCCCTGGATACCATGACCCTTCACTTCCGTGACGGTCAGGCCCTTGTGGCCCAGGCCGATGACGGCCTCTTTCACCGCGTCCAGCCGCTCGGGTCGGACGATAGCTTCTACCTTCTTCATTTACGCTGCACCTCCATCGGCTCCATCAGTGACCGGGCTGGTGTTCACGAAGTCCGGGTAGGCGAGCACGCCCATCTCGGTTGCGTCCAAGCCGGCGATCTCGTCGGCCTCGGAGGAGCGCAGGCCCATGATGGCCTTCTGCGCCCTGAAGAACAGGTAGAACATTCCGAATGCCCAGGCGCCGCACACTATTACAGCGACTATCTGCGCGCCGAGCTGACCGAATCCGCCACCATAGAACAGGCCTGTGACGGGGCCGGCGATGCCGTTGAAGCCGGCGCCGTAGCTGCCGTCGGCGAACAGGCCGAGGGCGAGCATGCCCCACGCACCGTTGACGCCGTGGACAGACGAGGCGCCGACCGGGTCGTCGACCTTCATGACCCGCTCAATGAAGATGACGGATCCGACGACTAGCAGGCCCGCGATGCCACCGATGACGACAGCGGCCCACGGAGCTACGAACGCGCAAGGGGCGGTGATGGCCACAAGGCCGGCCAGTGAGCCGTTGACCGCCATGGAGGGGTCAGGCTTGCCCCAGAGCTTCCACACCAGGAACATGCCGGTCATCATGCCTGCGCAGCCAGCGAGAAGCGTGTTGGCGATGATGATCGAGAACCGCATGTCGCCAGCGGCCAGAGTCGACATTCCGTTGAATCCGAACCAGCCGAAGAACAGGATGATCGTCCCGAGGATGGCCATGGGGAGATGGTGACCGGGAATGGCTATCGGGGTTCCGTCCTTCTTGAACTTGCCAAGACGAGGGCCAATGACTATGGCGCCAGCCAGTGCCGAGAAGCCGCCGACCATATGAACTACTGAAGATCCTGCGAAGTCCAGAACGCCGTGACCCAGACCCATCGTGGTGCCAAGCTGCGACAGCCAGCCGCCGCCCCAGACCCACATACCGTAGACCGGGTAGACCACTGCGGCCATGAAAGCGCCCATCGGGATGAATGAGGAGAACTTCCAGCGCTCTGCCATGGCGCCCGTGACGATTGTGGCGGCGGTGTCCATGAAGACGAGCTGGAACAGGAAGAACGCGAAGATACCTACGTCGTAGGTGCCGTCACCGAGCGAGCCGACGAGAAAGCCCTTGAAAGCGAAAAGGCCCCAGCCGGTGGCGGGCGCGAAAAGGCGGTCGAGCGGCTCGACCCCGCCGAGCAGTGCGATCTTGCCGAATCCGCCGAACTGGATAGCAAAACCGACCATCCAGTAGACCAGCGCTCCAACGCCGAAGACGATGAAGTTGGTCATTGCCACGTGCGCGGCGTTCTTCGCCCGGCAGAAGCCGGTCTCAACGAGCATGAAGCCCGCCTGCATGAAGAAGATCAGCGCGACACCGATGATCACGAAGAACATGTTGACGCCGATGGTCAGGTGACCGAGGGCGGCGCCAAGTTCAGCGGTGGTCGGCTGACCAGCCGTTGCGGCGGTTACCGCCGTGATGTCACCGGTGGCTGCGCCATTGGGGTCGCCCGCAAGCGCGAAACCGGTGAGCAGGACCAGAGCGATGACCGTGAGAATCGCCGTCTTGACTGCAGAACGCTTGAGGATCCTCGGCCACTGGCCGGTGATCGCAGATGGATCGAAGAACTTCGTCATTAACGTCTTCAACGCCCACACCTCCTTGAAGGGTGCTGGCCCGCGTCGGCGGGCCAATTCGGGGGGTAACAGGCGCCGTACGTCATTGGACGGCGAATCTCGGAAGGTGCGCATCTTCCGAGGCGGCTTCGTAGGAAATGCCGCAGAAACACCGTAGGGGCGACACATTTCGGGCGCGTTTCATCGGCAACAAAGGCGCGTGAAACCTGGATTTCGCTGTCGGCGGGCCTGGATGCCATGCGTTTCGCCCTAGGTAATCCCGCCGAAACACTTCGGGGCTAGGCTGAACACACGCGTACCCGAACTAGGATGAGAATCATGGCGACAGAGACATCGAGAGTGCTGCTCAGCCTGCTGATAGTGTTTGCCGCGGGCAAGCTCATGGGCGAGCTCTTTGAGCGCATGAAGCAGCCCGCGGTCATCGGCGAGTTGATGGCCGGCATCATGATCGGTCCGGGGCTTCTGCGCTGGGTGGCTCCCTCGGCGACACTCTCGACCGTCGCGACGATGGGCGTCATCGTGCTCATGTTCGTGGTAGGACTCGAGACGCGCCCGTCCGAGCTGTTCAAGGTGGGCGGTCGGGCGTTCGTGGTGGGCGCGGTGGGTATCGTGCTTCCGCTGGCGTGCGGGTTCGCCTTCGGGATGGCGCTTGGCTATGGCCGACCTGAGGCGATGTTCATCGGCACGGCTCTCGTGGCGACTTCAGTTGGGATCACAGCGCGAGTACTCGCCGACAGGGGCTTCCTGACGACCACAGAGGCGCGGATCATTCTGGCCGCGGCGGTAATCGACGACGTTCTGGGGATGCTGGTCCTGTCGCTCGTGGTCGGTGCATCGCGGAACGGTGTCGACGTCGTGCACATGGGAATCCTACTGGCGCAGGTCGTCCTCTTTGTCGGCTTCGAACTCTGGATCGCTCCCAAGCTGGTCAAGCGCCATGCGCACTGGCTCGATCGGCTGAAGATCCCCAATGCGGGATTCGTGATCGCGCTTATCGTGATGCTCGCGATGGCGGCCCTGTCCGAATCGATCGGCCTGGCCGGAATCGTTGGAGCGTTCTTTGCCGGGATGATGTTCGCCGAGACCGAGGACCGCTGGGAACTGGCCAAGCAGGCACGGCCGTTGTACGAGTGGCTGGTGCCGTACTTCTTTGTAGTGACCGGTATGCAGGTTGAGCTTTCGCAGTTTGCATCGCCCACTATCCTGGTGCCCGGTCTGGTCCTCGCGGCGATCGCGATCGCCACCAAGATCCTCGGTTGCGGACTGGGCGCATCGGGCATGGGCTGGCGCCGGATGGTCGCTATCGGAGTGGGCATGGTGCCGCGCGGAGAGGTCGGGCTGATTGTTGCGTCTACCGGGCTGGCGATGGGCGTTATCGGCTCCGCGACCTACGGGATGATCGTGTTCGTCGTCGTCGTGACCACCGTGGTCGTGCCGCCGCTGCTCGCGGTGGTGTTCCCGTGGGCCACCGGCACCGAGCCTGTCCCCACTCCGCTTCACCTCGAAAGCGGCGACGTTATCGCCTAGATCAGGCGCCTCGCGACGCCGGGGGTGACTCGGCGACGCACGATGCTATACTCTCCCGCGCACGGGGACGTAGCTCAGTTGGGAGAGCACCGGCTTTGCAAGCCGGGGGTCGAGGGTTCGAGCCCCTTCGTCTCCACCAGAGAATATGCAGGCCAGGAGCTTACAGAGCTCCTGGCCTGTTCTTCTTCTGAGCCCTTCCGAGACCGCGGCATCGCTGTCGCGGACGATCGAAGACAGGTAAGCTGTCGCCGCCGGCCGTATACGTGAGGAGTGACCGTGGCTGACTACTGTGCCGAGGATGCCCGGCGTGACCTCGAGAGCTTGCGGCTGCAGCCGAGCGCTGACCCTGCCGCCCGTCTCGGCGAGTATCTAGAGGCGCTCGAGGCCCGTGCTCAGTCCGCCGAGCGAGTTTGCAGCGCCGCCGCCGAGATGATCGCGCCGTCATCCAAGCGCGACACATTCCAGCAGCGCCAGACCGCCTTCTTGCAGGCTCTAGCGGAGTGGCGAGCGGCCCAGTAGCTGCAGGGATTCTCTCGGTGCTCTCGAGTTACTGCACCTTGGTTCCGGGCAACAGCTTGCTCGCCAGCTTGTTGTGGCAATCGTCGCAGAAGGACTTCTTGTGGCAGGTCGAGCAGTGCTCGACAGGCTTGGCCACACGCTCGGCGACGCCTTCCTTGAGCAGTTCCTCAGCTTCTACTCCGGCCGCGCCGTACTCCCTGAGTGACTCCTTGGCCGCCTCGGAATGCTCGCCGTTGAGCCAGTTACCGGTCTTGTGGGTCTCGGGGACGAGCTCGAATCCGGCAGGGTGGCAGGTGATGCATTCGCCCGCAGCTTCGTGCTCACCTTCGAGACCGTGGCAGCGGAAGCACGCGTCCATCTCTGTGAAGTCCTCGTGCTTGGAGTTGCCCTTCAGCGACAGCTTGATTCCAGACTCGTCGTGACCCGCGCGGTTGTGACACGACGTGCAGGTCACTCCCTCCTTGGCGTGAATCGCGTGGTCGATCTTGAGGCCGGTGGCCGGCGTTATCTTTCGATTCGTTCCGTGGCACTGTGTGCACTGCTTGCTACCCATCTCATGGGCATTGAGCGCATACGCCGATCCCTTGTTCAGCGGAAACGTGTACGTCCCCCTGACGGTCGGGATGACCTCAAGTCCGCTCTTGATCTTGGCTTTGGCGAACTGCATCGGGTTCGCATTGACCGGCTCGTGACAGGCCATGCATGAGATGTTGGCGTGAGCCGACGCCTTGTACGATGCGATCGCGTCATCCTGAACCTTATGGCAGGAGTGCGTGCAGAACATACGCGTGGACGTGGCGATGACCCCCACTGCGACGGCGAATCCGGCGAGCACCAGTATGAACACGCTGCTCCAGATGATTGCTTTAGGACGCGTGTCCGAATTGCGAAACAGATCCTTGACCGAGGTGCGCTTCACTGGTCCTCCAAGAAGGTTCGGGGTTCAGTCGCAAGCGGCCGTGTCCGTGCCTCGGCTGTGGCTGCCGTTGGGGACTGCACGCAAAGAATCGTGAGTGGTGGCCATTCGCTAGTTTCGCGGACGGAGCGTCAATCCCTGCCATATTGCGGGCTCGGTTCAGTCAGGGCGTGGTCTACGGCGCAAATGCGTCTAGGACCAGCAGCTCAATCTGATCACGCGCCACGCACACAGCGCCAATCAGAGGTCGAGCCGGCCGGATTCGTAGAGTCGCACGCAAGCTTCGACGGCTTGCCGGTCGTAAAGCGAGGGGTGGTCGCGGAGTTCACCCATTGCGATCTCAAGGCCCAACGCCGGCCGATAAGGTCGATGAGACGACATCGCCTCGACCACGTCCGCGACAGCGAGGATGCGCGCCGCAAGGAGGGTGTCGTCGCCGAGAAGGCCCTGCGGATAGCCGGAACCGTCCAGGCGTTCGTGATGCTGCAGCGCGATGTCAGCAATGGGCCACGGGAAGGCGATGTCCTTCAGGATGTCATAGCTGCTCTGAGGGTGTTGCCTTATGAGCCCGCGCTCGATTGCGGTGAGGCTGCCTGGTCTGCTCAGGATCTCCGCGGGGATGCACATCTTGCCGATGTCGTGTATGAGCCCAGCCATCTCGACTGCGTCGACGTCCTCCTTGGGTAGGCCCATCTCCTGCGCGATGAGCTTGGCAACGTGCGCGACACGCTCCTGGTGGCCCTGCGTGTAGGGGTCGCGCGCTTCAACGACACGGCCCATCGCCTCGGCCACCTCATAGACCATCTCACGAAGCTGTTCGTTGCTCTCGCGGAGCTCGGCCTTACTCGAACGGAGCTGCAGTTCCGACTCTTTGCGGCTGCGCGCGTAGTCGATCGAGCGAGTGAGTATCTCGCCGTCGACACGGCCCTTGACCAGGAAGTCCTGGGCGCCCTCCTCGACGGTGCGAATCGCCTCACGAGTATCGCTGTTGCCGGTCAGGACGATGACAGCAACGTGCGGCGCCGCCGTTTGAAGCCGATTGAAGGTGTCGATGCCCTGGCTGTCCGGAAGCGCTAGATCGAGCACGACCACCTCGATGGAGTTGTCGGCCAGCCTCTCGATCGCCGACGAGAGCGTGGTGCACTGTTCGAGCTCGATGTCTGAGTCGACCTCCGAGAGCATCTCGACGATGAGCCTTGCGTCGCCGGGGTTGTCCTCTACGAGCAGTGCTCTGGTGAGTCTGTCCACCTATCCCGCATCCCCCGGTAGCTTGACGATGGTGAGCCAGAAGTCCTCGATGGACTGGACGACCTTCACGAACTGGTTGAGGTCCACCGGCTTGGTGATGTAGCAGTTCGCGTGCAGATCGTAGGCGCTCACTATGTCCTCTTCGGCCGCAGAGGTGGTGAGGACGACTACGGGGATGTGCCTGAGTTCGGGATCGTTCTTGATAGCGGCGAGGACCTCTCGGCCGTTCATCTTGGGGAGGTTCAGGTCAAGAAGAATCAGGTCTTGTGGCTTGGCATCTGCAAAAACGCCGCGACGGTGAAGGAAGTCAAGCGCTTCGACGCCGTCGGTCGCGACGTTGAGCGTGTTGCGGATCCGGCCTTCGCTCAGCACCTCACGGGTGAGACGAACGTCTCCCGGATTGTCTTCCACGAGCAGGATCTCGATTGCAGGTCCGATGTCAGCCTTAGACGACATGCTGGCTTTCCCCTCGCTTCGGCAACGTGAAGTAGAACGTCGACCCTTGTCCCGGCGTCGACTCCACCCAAGTACGGCCCCCGTGCCGCTCGACGATTCGTTTGCAGATCGCCAGCCCCATTCCCGTGCCCGGGTAGTCGGCTCGCGACTGCAGCCTCTGGAAGATCACAAATATGCGCTCAAAGTACTCGGGCTCGATTCCCAATCCATTGTCCTGCACAGAGAATACCCACTCTGCTTCGGTACTCTCGACACCGACGTAGATCAAGGGAGCGTCTTCGCCGCGGAACTTGATCGCGTTCGCGATGAGGTTCTGGAAGACTTGTCCGATCTGAGTGGGATCGCAGGCGACCGTGGGCAGAGGCTCGTGCCTGATCACAGCTTCGCTTTCGGTGATAGACACGCTGAGCGCCTTCATAACCTCGCCAAACACCTGCTCGAGGTCCGCCTCGACAAACTCGACGCCCTGACTGCCGACGCGGGAGTAGGCGAGCAGCTCGTTGATGAGCCGCTGCATCCGATTCGCCCCGTCAACCGCGTAGCCGATGAACTCATCGGCGTCTGCGTCGAGCCGCCCCTCATACCTTCTCTGCAGCAGCTGGGTATAGCTTGCCACCATTCGCAGCGGTTCTTGAAGGTCGTGCGAGGCGACGTAGGCAAAACGCTCCAGTTCTGCATTGGAGCGCTGCAGGTCTTCACTACGCGCGGCGAGTTCCTCCTCCGCCCGTTTGCGGTCAGAGATGTCGAGGAAGTCCACCGCGACCAAATCGGGACCGGTTTGGAAGACGGTCACGAGGTAGTAGCCCGAGAACCGATTGTCCCCGTACGGAATCTCGAACGTCCGCGGCGGGAGTTCACCCCGCGCGATTGCGCGATACATGTCCGGGATCTCGGTTTGCACGAGGTTCGGGAACGCTTCCTCGATGGTCTTGCCTAGGAGTGTCGAATGGTCGATGCCGATGATGACATCGGACGCGGGGTTTGCGGCGGTCAGCACCAGCCGATCGTCTGACTCGAGGTGATAGAGATAGATGGCCGTTGGTGAGCAATCCACGATACTTCGGAAGCGCAGCTCGGAGTCTCGGAGTTTGCGCTCGGTAGCCCTGCTCTCAGTGACATCGGTTCCCTGGGCGATTGTGGCGACTAGCCTCTTCTCGGCGTCATAGATGTTCGCCGAATTCCAAACAGCTATGCGCACCTGGCCGTCTGCGCGCAGAATCGGAACCTCGACGGCTTCCCAGTACACGCCCTGGGCAGTTCGGGCAATCTGCAGAAGCGAATCGTCGACGCTCTCGTCCGGAAACAGGACGCGCAGATGCTTGCCGACCACTTCGTCTGCACCTCGGCGGGTCAGCCTCTCGCAAGCGTGATTGAATCGAGTGATATTGAGATCGGAATCCCAAACAACGATGGGAGCATTGGCATAGTCCAACAGGTTCTCTAGAAAAGCAGTCGTGCGAACGAGATCGTCTTCGGCGGTCTTGCGAGCGGTAATGTCTCGTGCGAAGCCAAAGAGCCCGCGTACGTTGCCATTGTGGTCGAAGAGCGGGCCCTTGGTGGACGAGAAGTGATGGATCGTTCCGTCGGAAGCGGTCACGTGCTCGTCATAGTTGACGGCGACTCCGCCATCCATGACCGCCCTATCGCCATCCATGACGGTCTTCGCTTCCTCGGCGGGGAACAGGAAGGTATCGTCGCGCCCCAGCACGTCCGGGGCGTTCTTGCCGGTCACCAGTTCTGCTCCATGGTTGAAGAGCAGGTAGCGACCTGCCGGATCCTTTACATAGATAGCGTCGGGCGTGCTGCCGATGACCGATTCGAGGAGCATCCTGCTCTCTTCGAGGGCCCTCTCGGTGGCCTTCCGGGCTGTAACGTCTCGCGTGATGGTCAGATAGAGAATCTGGTCGTCGATGACCATGGCCTGCGTGGTCATCTCGGCGTCGATGACCGAACCGTCGGCCCGGCGTTGTCTGACCTCGATCAGTTCGCCACTGTCGCCGATAAGCGCGGCCGCCATGGAGGTCGTCAGCCCGTCGACGTCCGGAGCGAGCAGGCTGTCGAGAGTGAGCAAAGCAAGCTCGTCCTCTGTGTAGCCGTAGAGCGCGATCGCGCGCTCGTTGGCCTGGATGATCCGCAGCTGTTCGTCGGCCAGGATGACGGCGTCGCTCGCGTAGCGCGTCAGTAGGTTGTACTGCTGGGAGAGCAGCGCTTCGGATCGCTCGGTTTCGAGCTGTTTGCGGTAGTACTCGATGGTGCGCTGGCGCCAAGCGAACGCGAGCCCCATGCCGATCAGGGCCGTGAGCACGATGGCCGCGATTGAGATCAGCCACTGGCTTCGAGCAAGCCCGGAGAACGCTTCGGCTCGGTCTATCTTTGCGACGACATACCAGGGGGTATCGCCGACCCTCCCCACGGCTCCGAACACCGGGGTGCCTCGGTAGTCGATTCCTTCTGCGGTGTGAGCAGAACCTTCGACTGCCTGTACTGCAAGCAACTTCCTGTTGGAGAGGGGCAGCTTCGATCGTAGAGCGGCGTTGGTCTGGAACCGGAGATTGTTCAGGTACAGGACTCCGCCGTTGTCTCGGCGGACGAGGAGTGTCTCCGAACTCTTGCTGGGAGACGGCCACTTCTGGAGCATCGGGTACAGAAAGTTGCGCGGATCTCGATTCAGGACCACCACAGCGCGTGTCTTCTCGGACCCGCCGACGAGCGGGGCGACCACATCGAGTCGCGGCTGGCTTGTGGCCGGATCGAGGAAGAAGTCGGTGAGTGTCGCCTCGGTCGATCCCCGCGCCTTCTCGGCCTCGGCGCGCTCTGGGGAGTCCGGCAGCGAGTCGGCGGATGTCGACAACCACCGGGAGCCATCGGGGGACATGATCGCGACGCCCGAGTAGCCCTTGGTTTCGGTCGTGACCTTCATCCACTGGCGAAGTGTCTCAGCCGCGGCGACATCGTTGGGATCGGCAACCCACCGGTCAACCTCATCCCGCAGTGCGGGATCGGTCGCAATGAAGGTGCCGTCTTCAAGGCGGTTCGCGCGCCATTCGATAAGCTGGCCGATCTTGAGGTCTCGTACGGCCGAGAGAGCTTCGCCCTGCCTCGCGAGGAGGTCGCGACTTTGAGCGTCGAAGTAGAGCCGGCCAGCCAGCGCGACTCCCAGGGTTGCAGCAATGAAGACGATCCAGAGAATGCGGGCGCTACGAGAACTGCCCTCGTCGCTGCGGCTCTGCCCATTTCCGGATTCCTGCCGCGACAAGGTACGCCCCCCGCTCCTCGACATCGTGAGTGAAGTCTCTCGGCCGAACCCCGCTCGCACGTAGCGATACTGCCCGTTTTGAGGGGTCGGGCAACGGCAGCGGATGTGAGCCAAGCGCACGAGTTGGGGACAATCGGGAAGAGAGCTTGGAAGCGGTGCCAACGATCTCGAAGACGAGAAGGTGCAGCCGATGAGTCCTGACGACTACACGAGCGACCCGAGTTCCGGGACCTCCGGCGTGCCTGGAACTGCCGATGACGTGCCTCCCAACTATGGGGAGGATCCTCCCGCAGTCGGCGGACCGCCCCAAAGCGATCTCTGGCAGCGCCAGAAGGCCTTGCTCGACGAGGACGAGAAGGCGGGCCTCAGGCTCGACGGATTCCCCACTGGGGAGATTCCGCAGATCCTTGAGGCGATGGGCGACGACGCCGGCGACCCGCTCGACGACGCTCCCAACGGTACCAGCGCCACGGGTCTATGGGGCACGCCGGATCATGGGGGCTTCCCCCCACGGGACGACTGACACTATCCTGTGCAGATGATTCCGTAGGTAGGGGATGCGCTGCACCCCCGCGCGCCACCGGCGCGTTTGGCGTTTGCCGAGAGGTCGTAGGTCCGGATGGCCAACCGCGTCAAGAACATCTTCCTGGGCGATCCGCTCCACAACGAGGAGTCTCGGCACCAGCGGCTGAGCAACCCGATCGCGCTTGCGGTCTTCTCCAGCGACGCGATCTCATCCGTCGCCTACGCCACCGGCGAGATCATTCTCGTCCTGTCGCTTGCTGGGACTGCTTACTTGCACCTCGCGTGGCCGGTCGCGCTGGCAATCGGCGCGCTGCTCATCATCGTCTCGCTGTCCTATCGGCAGACCATCCGGGCGTACCCATCGGGGGGCGGCTCCTACATCGTCGCCAAGGAGAACCTCGGCGACATGGCGGGGCTCGTCGCGGGTGCGTCACTTCTCGTCGACTACGTGCTTACCGTCGCCGTGTCCATATCGAGCGGCACCGCTGCCATCACTTCGGCATTCCCCCAGTTGCTCAAGTGGACCGTGCCGATCGCGCTCTTCTTTGTCGTTCTGCTCATGGTTGGCAACCTGCGTGGTGTCAAGGAATCGGGAGCCCTGTTCGCCGGGCCGACGTTCGCCTTCATCGGTCTGATCGTCTTGATGATCTTCTTCGGCGTCTTCGTGGCGCTCACCAAAGGGACTGCGGCGATCACCGTGCCTTCGGCAAAGGACACGATCGAGCCCGCGCAGGCATTCACGCTGTTCCTGCTCATGCGCGCGTTCGCGTCCGGCTGTGCGGCGATGACCGGCGTCGAGGCGATTGCAAACGGCGTTCAGGCGTTCCGAGAGCCGGTCTCCAAGAACGCGGCCAAGACACTCACATGGATGGCGGGCATCCTGCTCCTGCTCTTCCTCGGAATCAGCTGGCTGGCGGTTACGGCCGGGGTGCGTGAGGTCGAGACAGAGACGGTCATCAGCCAGATTTCGCGACAGCTGTTCGGCACGGGGCTGATCTACTACCTGATCTCGTTCGCCACGATGGGAATCCTCGTGGTCGCCGCCAACACCAGCTATGCGGACTTTCCTCGGCTGGGGTCGTTCATGGCGAGCGACGACTTCCTGCCGCACCAGCTCAAGGACCGCGGCTACCGGCTGGTGCACAGCAACGGCATCCTGCTTCTGACCGGTGCCGCGGCAGTACTGATCATCGGCTTCCAGGGCAAGACCAGCGCGCTGATCCCGTTGTACGCCCTGGGCGTGTTCATGTGCTTCACGCTGTCGCAGGCGGGGATGGTGCTCCACTGGTTCCGCTTCAAGGACGATCCCAACTGGAAGAGGGCCGCCATCATCAATACGGTGGGCGCGGTCACGACCGGCGTCGTCTTCTCGGTCATCGCGATCACCAAGTTCACCGCCGGCGGCTGGATCGTCGTCGTGATCGTGCCGATCATGGTCGCGTACTTCTCATGGGTGAAGAAGCGCTACGACATGGTCAGGGCCGAGCTGGCGCTTCCCGACGACGAGCTCGCCGATCTGAACTGGCAGGCGTACAACCGCCTCCACAACCACGTGATCGTGCTGGTCAAGGACATCGACCGGCGCCTCGTGCGCGCTCTCCAGTACGCCAAGACGCTGCGCGCCGACACCACCGAGGCGCTCTACATCGACGTCACCAGCGAAGAAGCGGCGGCGTTCCGCACGCGCTGGGAGAAAGCCGAGATGGGCATCCGCCTCAACGTCGTGGAGTCGCCCTACCGAGAGGTCATCGGACCGCTCGTGGACTACGTGAGCAACATCCCGCGTCCCAACAAAGACCACGTTGTGACGGTCATCCTGCCTGAGTACGCGCCCACCAACGCCGCCGACGCGATGCTGCACGACCAGACATCGTTCTGGATCAAGCAGCAGCTCTTCGGACAGGAGGGCGTCATCGTCACCGACGTCCCATACCATCCCGACTTCGACGACGAGCCCGAGCAGCTGGTCAAGTCCGAGCGCGCTCCCAAGAGCTAGGCGCTCGCGCCGTCCTCATGGTTGGCGACGACGTCTGCCGCCGAGACGATCGCGTCCTTGCCTACGCCCAGAGCGGTGCAGACCTCGTCGTCGCGCTGACCGTCGGAGATCAGCAGCAGCTCGTCGCCCGCGCTCAGGAGCGTATCGCCCTTCGCAATAGTGAGCTCGCCGGTTGGGGTGATGATCGCCATGACATGGCAGTTCTCAGGCAGGGCGAGCTCCATGAGCTGCTTACCGACCGCCGAAGCCGTGGGCGGCAGCGTTATCTCCTCGATGGAGACGTTGTCGGCCTGCAGACGGAGAAGCGTGATGAGGTCGCCGAAGCCGACCTCCTTCTCCACGAGCGACAGCATCATCGAGGTCGACGAGACGGGCACATCCACTCCGAACTCCTTAGTGAACAGCCACTCGTTCTTGGGGTGGTTGATGCGAGCGAAGACCTTCTCGGCGCCGAAGTGCTTGGAGAGCATCGCGACCACCAGGTTGTCCTCGTCGTCGCCGGTTGCGGCGATCACCAGGGCCGCCGAACCGATCTGCGCGTGCTCGAGGACCTCGGTCTCGCAGGCGTCGCCATGAACCACGTGGACGTCAGGCATCATGGCGGCGACCACGTCGGAGCGGTCGAAGCGCTCCTCGATGAGGGTGACGTCGTGCTCGCCTTTGAGTTCCTGTGCGAGATACAGGCCGGACTTGCCGGCTCCTACGATGACTACATTCATGGCGGCCTCCTACTGCATTCCCATGAGCTTGCGCAGCTCAGGGATAGAGTCACGGTCGATTGCGATGTAGAGGAGGTCGCCGGCTTTGACAACATCGATATCAGTCAGCAGCATGGCGTGCCCGTCACGTTCCGCCGAGACGATCGAGAGCACACGCGGCAGCTCGAGGTCGAGCACGCGCTTGCCGTCGACCGCCTGGGTCGCCTCGATCTCGACCAGGAGCACCTCGCCTTGGCCGAACGCGAAGTCGCTCCGCGCCTTGGGATCGAGCACCATCGCCAGAAGCCGAGAAGCCGACCACTGGACCGCCGAGACGGTGGGGATGCCGAAGCGCTCGTAGATCGACGCACGCTTCGGGTCGAAGATCCGCGCGACGACCAACGGAACGCCGAAGCGCTCACGGGCGACCCGGGCGGCGACGATGTTGCTGTTGTCCCCGCTGGTGGCCGCGACGAAGGCATCGGCGCGTTCGATACCGGCCTTGATCAGCGTGTCCCGGTCGAAGACCTCACCGGTGAGGCGCATGCCGTTGATGCCTTCGAACTCCTCGAAGACGTCGGCACTCCGGTCGACGACCGCAACCGAGTGCCCGTTGGCCTCGAGCTCGTGCGCTATGTAGCGGCCTACTCGGCCGTATCCTCCGATTACCACGTGCATGTGCGGACTCCCTCGTCCGTGGGCGGCGGGTCGGCCTAGAACCTTAGGTTCGCGATGAACATCGCATCATGGTAGTACCCGATGCAAGCCGAGTCACTCGCGTAGCGCAATAATCCTCGCTAATGGGGACAAACCTTACAGGGGCGGGCTCTTGGCAGGTAGAATCCGTCGAACGGGTCGGAGTCAGCGACAGAGAGATGTGACCATGCGCGTGCACGTGATTCAACACGTTCCATTCGAGGGACCTGCCGCCATCGCCAAATGGGCCCAGAAGCGTGGTCACCGGCTCACCACAGGACTGGCGCCGTCTGGCGAGTACCCTTCTGTCGAGGAGACCGACCTCCTAGTTGTCTTGGGCGGCCCGATGGCGGCAGACGACGAGACCGCAAACCCTTGGCTACGCGCCGAGAAGCATTTCATCGCGACCGTCATATCGTCCGGCCGTCCCGTGCTGGGCATCTGCCTCGGTGCGCAGATCTTGGCCGAAGTGCTCGGTGGAGCGGTAAGGCGAAACAGTCAGCCCGAAATCGGCTGGTTCGACGTCGAGCGCACGATCAGTGGCGATGAAGAGCCGCTCTTCTCGGAGTGGCAGGGGCCCGTGTGCGTGGGGCAGTGGCACAGCGACACGTTCGAGCTGCCCTTCGGCATCGAGCCGGTGCTTTCGAGTGCTGCATGCCGCAACCAAGCCTTCGTCTTCGACGGGCGTGTAGTGGGACTGCAGTTCCATCTCGAGTGGACGAAGGACTCGCTCGAACAACTGATCTCAGAGTGCCCGGGTGATTTCGGCGCCTGGAGCCCGACGATTCAGACTCCCGAGAAAATGCTCAGGGGTGCACATTTCGAGATTCCCGGTTCCCACGCCAGACTGTTCTTCCTGCTCGACGGTCTCGCCTACATCGGAGTCGGGGCGGCGGGGGACGGCGGACCGGTACCGCTGCGGGTGCGGTAGCGGCATCGGCCGCTCGGCAGTTAGACTAGCCACTCGCCTCGCCGAGCACGCAAGGACCCCATGAGCTGGAAGCGCGACCCGAAGACCTGGATGGCCATCGCCGTGACCCTGTTGCTGTGGGCGTCGGCGTTCGCCGGTATTCGCGCGGGGATGCGGCTCACCGCGGCAGGCCTCCCCGGCCCCGACGGCTACGGCCCCGGTGAGGTCGCCCTCTTGCGTTTCGGCA
>CAZIPT010000039.1:0-18707 GCA_964541375.1 uncultured Eubacteriales bacterium | reverse complement strand
CTCGAAGTCGAGAACGTTGCGTACTGTGGCGGCGCGGAAGCTGTAGATGGCCTGAGCGTCGTCGCCGACGCAGGTCACCCCGGTTCCGTCGGGCCGAAGGAGCGAGACGATCTCGGCCTGCAGGACGTTGGTGTCCTGGTACTCATCGACAAGCACGTGTTCGAAGCGCTCCCGGACACGTGGGCCCGCGACTGGGTCGGCGAGCATCCCGTGCCAGAAGAGCAGCAGGTCGTCGTAGTCGAGAACCTCTTGCGACTCCTTCTGGTCGGTGTAGTGGGAGAAGAGCCGCTTCAGGTCGTCCTCGCAACGCACGCACCATGGGAACGCCTCGGCAAGGACTTCGGACAATGGCAGACTGGCGTTGACGCAGCGGGAGTAGATGTCGAGGCACGTGGACTTCTGTGGGAATCGGGAGCTGCCTCGACCCAGTCCCAAATCGGTGCGCGCGAGATGCATCAAGTCCTCGGAGTCGCCACGATCCATGATGGTGAAGTCGGGTCCCAGGCCGATCTCGCGGGCGTGCAACCTGAGCAGCCGAGAAGCCATCGCATGAAAGGTCCCGCCCCAGACCCTCGAACCGGAGGAACCCCGGGCCATCGTCGACGCGCGAAGCAGCCCGTCGACGCGATGGAGCATCTCGCTGGCTGCGCGGCGCGAGAAGGTGAGCAGCAGGATGCGGCCCGGTTCTACGCCGCGCTCGATAAGCAGGGCGACGCGATGAGCGAGCGTCGCCGTCTTGCCGGTCCCGGCGCCTGCCACCACAAGGAGCGCTCCGTCACCGTGAGACGCTGCCGCGCGCTGATCCTCGTTGAGATCTGCGAGCAATGCGGTGTCGGGCGCGTCGGTCTCGGCGGGCGAGGGGGTGTCGGCAGCCATGGGCGAACTCCTGTTCGATTGGGTCGCCGCAAGCGTAGCACGGTATGGCCGCTGAAAGCGAACATGCGTTCGCAATCAATCCGACCACGAACACGATCGGTTGGGGGCTGGGGATGCGCCGGACACTTGTCGCGGCGCACCACGTGGTCGACACTCTGAGGTAGGGCCGTTCAACTCACCCTTGCCGAGAGGATCTCGCGTGATATCGACCCGCCCGTGGTTGTCGAGTGTCGTCTCTCGCCTTCGACGCCCATGAATGCCGCCTCCTACACGCCCCAGAGGGTGATCTTCGCCTACCTCTCGTCTACGTGTCTCTTCACGCTCGCCACATCGCTGATCTGGGCCATCAACACGATCTTCCTGCTACAGCGAGGTGGGCTCACGCTCTTTGAGGTGATGCTGGTCAACACGGTCTACTTGATCGCTCAGATGGCCTGTGAGGTCCCTACCGGCGTCATCGCTGACACCATCGGCCGCAAGGCGTCCTACCTGCTATCCATCGGTACCATCATCGTTTCGACGCTCCTCTACGTGGTGACTCCGATTCTCGGCCTTGGCATCGCCGGATTCATGATCGCGAGCGCGCTCATCGGACTCGGATTCACGTTCCAGACGGGCGCCGTCGATGCATGGATGGTCGACGCACTTGATGCCGCCGGTTGGACACAACCGAAGGAGCGCGTCTTCGCGTGGGGCTCCATGGCCGCTGGGGTGGCGATGATCGCCGGGTCGCTGCTCGGTGGCTTCCTGGGCCAAATCAACCTGGTCATACCGTATCTGGTGAGAGCGGCCGTACTCGTCGCTGCCTTCCTGCTCGTCGTGTTCCTCGTGCATGATTCAGGGTTTGAGCCCCGCCCGTTGCACGTCTCCACCTTTGGGGACGAGACCAAGAAGATCATGAATGCCGGCGTCCGCTACGGATGGGGCAGCCGAGTCGTCCGCCCGCTCATGTTCGTTTCGCTGGTCACGGGTGTCGCGGGGATGTTCGTCTTCTACTCCTGGCAGCCCTATATTCTCGAGCTTCTCGGCCGGCCGTCGGCCGTCTGGGTGCTAGGAGTTGTCCAAGCGGTCTCATCGGTGGCCATGATCGGTGGAAACTCGCTCGTGCGCGTTGTCATGCGCGAGGGCGGACGCCGTCGCGACCCGGCTCGCGTGCTCGCAGTGGTCTCGGTGGTTGCGGCACTCGCGGTGGCAGCGATCGGCGCCGTCGGCCTCTCGCAGCTCGAACCCGGTTTGCTTCCCGCGGGGATAGCCACCGTCCTGTGGATATCCTGGAGCGTGTTGTTCGGGTTGATGGGGCCGGTACGCGCCGGCTTCATAAACGAGCACATCCCATCAGCGCAGCGCGCAACGGTCCTGTCGCTGGACTCGCTCTTCTCAGATGCCGGCGGTGCTGCGGGCCAGCCGGTGCTTGGCTGGATATCGACGCGGTTCAGCATCGCGTTGGCGTGGGTTCTGGGCTCGGCGTTCTTTGCGGCCGCGGCACCCCTCTACAGGATGGCCGGCCGTGCGTCACGCGCCGAGGAGCGTCCTGGAAGCGGATAGAACACTGTCGATCTCTAGCGTGGACCAGGGTACGGGGCTCGGTGAAGCATGAATCGAAGAATTATTGAAGATGGGTGTTTCAACCGCATGACGATGGCAATGAATGGGAACACTTCTAACATAGGGTTAGTGCAGCCGCGAGTCAGACGACTTCGCTCGGCGCAACGCAGGATGGTTCGAAGAGTGTAATCACTGGAGCCGCCAGACCTCGCACTGAGGGGGGGCGGTGTCGTGCACACCTCGACCGATCTCGGCGACAAACATGACGGGCTGGAAGCGGATCGTAAACCCGATCTCATCTCCCGGGAATTCATGCGGTTGATCGCCATATGGTCCATCGTGCCCGCCTGGTTGATCGGCGGCGCATTCCTCGGCTGGCTGGTCGACCTCTGGCTGCACACCTTTCCCTACGGTGTCGGCATAGGCCTGATTGTCGGACTCGCGCTTTCGGTGCGCGACGTCATGCGGCTCCGAGACAGTCTCTAGAGGGCGGGGGTCGTCGTGGCGCTTAAACCTACGCTCGATTTCAGCTGGAGCTTTCTCGAGGAGATCTCGTGGTGGTCGTTGGGCGCTGCCGCCGCAATCTCTGTGGCCGCTACCGCGATCACAAGACACACCGATTTTGCCCTCGCGTGCATGCTCGCCGCTTCGATTGATTTCGCATTCATCCGCGCAATTGCCGGCACTGCCCGTCGCGAGATAGACGAGGGCGAGCTTGGCGCGACCAAGTCGTCGATGCTCTTTGTGACGCGTTTGATGGTCAAGGCCGTACTGCTGGGGCTCGCTGTGCTGTTCCCTCAGGTCCTCAGTTTTGTCGGCATGGCCGTCGGCGTTCTCGCGTTCGATCTATCGCTTGCCCTGGTGGGGAGCCTTCTCGCCGGTACCCGGCTTATGCGCAGTTCGAGAATGGGAAGGTGAGCGCCGTGAAACTAGTGGACGCGTCTTCGATCATCGTCATCGTGAACTCGATGGCGGTCGCCGTGATATTGGTGCTTGCGGGAATCTGGTTCGGTCGCGCCGCTCTGTCAGTCGATGCTCCCGGTCGCCGGCAGAACGTGGGGGAGTTCGTCCTACAGTTCTTCGTCGGCAAGGCCAGGGGAATGGCCGAGGGGCCGCAGCGCATGAGGATCCTTCGAATTGTCGCGCCCTTCCTCGCGACGCTCTTCCTCTTCATCATGGTGAGCAACTTGTTCGCGATGCTCCCGCTGCCGGCGATCAATCGCCCGCCAACCTCGCATTTCAGCGTAACGCTGGCGTTGGCGCTCTGTGCAGTGCTTGGAACCCTCGCGGTCTCGGCTGCCGTCAAGGGTGTCGGCGCGACCTTCAAGCATCTGTTCTGGCCGAATCCGCTCCAGTGGGTCTCCGAGATAACCGACGTGCTGTCGCTGTCACTCCGTCTCTTCGGCAACATCGCAGGGGAGTACATGACCGTCGCCTTGGTCCTGCTGGTGGTCCCGTTCGGGATTCCGCTCATTCTCCATGCCCTGGGTCTGATTCCCGCGTTCGTTCAGGCGCTCGTGTTCACTTTGCTGACCGCGAGCTTCCTGTCCAACGCTGTCCACCACGAGGAGCGTAAGGCCAAGAACGTCGAAGCATCGGCCGATTCGCTCGCAGACGGAAATCGATTGCCGGAGGGAGGTCTTACGTCATGAACGAAGTCTGGCTTGCACTCATAGCTGTGCTGCCCATCGCTGTGGGCGCCGCATTTGCATCGCTTGCCATGCGCTACGTCTCCACGACGGCGATCGATGGCATGACTCGCCAGCCTGAGATAGCACCGCAGCTGTTCACTGCGATGCTCATCGGTATGGCGCTCATCGAAGCACTGTGCATCTACACGCTCGTCGTCACGCTGGTCATCTCAGGGAAGATCTAGACCGAACGCTCCAAGGAGGGGCAGAAATGGAAGCTCCTGGGATCAAACCCACCGAGATCAACCTCAACCCAATCAGCCAGATCGACCCGGTCGTCATCGTGGTCGTGGCGCTGGTCTTGGTGGTGACCTACCTTCTGCTCAGGCGCGTGTACGTTCTGCCCTACTTGGAAGTGATGGAGCAGCGCGAGGAGCGCTTCTCCGTGGCTCGACAACAGTCAGCACAGGCCGCGGAGGTGAGACGCTCGTCCGATCTTGAGGCCGAGGCGATTCTCGCACAGGCTGCGGCGGCCTCCGACGACATACGCAATGCCGCTGCCGCACGGGCGGAAGCCTATCGCAAGGAGCGTCTCGCCGAGGCCTCCCAGGCCGCATCTGAGTCGCTCGAGTCGGGCCGTGCCGAGTTGCGCGCGGTGCGAGAGCGGGAGTTGGCTTCAGTGCAAGCCCAGGCCGTCGAGTGTGTGGCTGCCGCGTGCGAACAGCTACTCGGCGCCGCCGACGCCGAAGCGGTCGAAAGCACGGTAGTCCGTCTGATGGAAAGCAAAGCCCACTAGGGGGGTGAACACCGTGCTCCACCAAATACTTGTGATGTGGCAAGCGATTGCCTCGGAGATAGTCTACGAGTACTCCAACTACCCGGTTCGCATGATCGCCGAGGCCGTCCAGTTCCTGCTGCTCATCACAATCGTGTGGGTGGTAACGATGGGTTGGGGCAAGCGCAAAGGGTTTGTCGCCAACATGATCAAGGAGCGTGCCGAGCGGACCAGCCGTCAGATCGAAGCGGCATCGCATGCCGGCGCGGATCTCGTATCTGCCGAATCGACAGCGCGTGAGCGCCTTGATACCGCCCGGGCAGAAGCGGCCGCACTGCTCCAAAACGCACAATCCGAGGCTGAGCGGATGGAGGCCACCGCGCGCGAGGAGGCCGACGCCGAAGCGCAACGGACAACGGAGCGAGCAGCAGCCGCACTGGTCAGTGAGGCCGAGGAGATGCGCGGCGAACTCCGTGAGGAACTCGTGAGCATCGTCGCCCAAGCGACGCGCTCGATTCTGAGCGAGAAGCTGAGCGTTGCCGAGCAGCGCGCTTCGATTGAGAGCGCCATCGTGGCGAGCATCGGCGGAGAGGTTCTCCCGCCCCCGGTACAGGACACCGTCAAGGTGAAGGCCCGCGAGAGGTTGGCTTCTCGGAGTAGGGCGATGTCGTGAGCACCGGCTCGCAGGCGAGAGGCTCGCTGCCCATGAACGGCGTGCTTGACTCTGTAGAGCTCGCCCGGCTCCTTTCTCGGTTCGAAAACTCGCGCGTGACGCTCTGCTCACGCACGCCTCTCGATGAACGAGTCACGCGGCTGGTCCGCGAGTTCGTGTGCGCTGCGGCAGGCCGAGAGATCGCGCTCGACGTACATGTCTCGCCAACCATGGACGCCGGCGCCGTGCTCTACGTCGGTGATGCGGGTCGTGTAGTACTCGACTCCCGGGCGATGTGGCTCTCAGAGATAGAGCATCAGGTGCGTGAGGGATTCGAGAGCGGGAAGTCGCTCGATGCTGACGGCGCGTACGAGCATCTACGCACGCTGCTCTCGAAGACCGTCCCCAAGCCAAGCATCGAAGAACTACACGATGCCGGCAGCGTGCTGCGAATCGGCGACGGAGTTGCCACGGTCACGGGCCTGAGCGACGTGGGGAGTCAGGAGATCGTCGAGTTCGAGTGCGGCACACTCGGTCTGGCGTTCTCTCTCAAGGAACACCAGGTCGGGATCGCACTGCTTGGCAGCGAGGAGGGGGTGCGCGAGGGCAGTGATGTACGACGCACCGGTCACCTCCTGCACGTCCCGGTGGGGGAGAGTGTACTGGGTCGCGTCATGGACTCGCTGGGACGGCCGATGGACGGTCGGGGCGCGATTGTGCCCGGTGCATGGATGCCGGCCGAACGGCCCGCGCCGGGTGTCGTCGAACGGCGCCCTGTCGACGTGCCGCTCCATACGGGCATGAAGGCGATCGATGCTCTGGTGCCGATTGGACGCGGGCAGCGCGAGCTGGTGATCGGAGACCGCAAGCTGGGGAAGACCACCCTCGCCGTCGACGCGATTCTCGCCCAGAAGGGCAGAGACGTCTCCTGCATCTACTGCGCGATCGGCCAAAAGGCGTCGACGGTACGCAACGTCGTGGCCACGCTTGAGGAGTTCGGCGCCCTGGACTACACCGCGGTGGTCGTGGCGCTACCCGGGGAGACTCCGGCGTTCCGCTATCTCGCGCCCTACACCGCATGTGCGCTCGGAGAATACTTCATGGACCGCGGAGGCGATGCGTTCGTCGTCTACGACGACTTGACCAAGCATGCGACGACGTACCGTGAGATGTCGGCGTTGCTCGACCGTCCAGTGGGACGCGAGGCCTACCCGGGAGACATCTTCTACGTGCATTCCAGGCTTCTCGAGCGGGCCGCACGGATGAGCGAAGAGCACGGAAGCGGGTCGCTCACGGCGATGCCGATCGTCGAGACTCTGGCCGGCGACATCTCAGCGTTCATAGCGACAAACGTCATCTCGATCTGTGACGGCCAGATCATGCTCGACGCAGCAGCCTTCAACGAGGGCCGCCGTCCGGCACTAGACCCTGGACTCTCGGTGTCGCGCGTTGGCGGATCCGCGCAAACCAAGGCGATGAAGCAAGTGGCCGGACGGCTGCGTATCGATCTGGCGCAGTACGGAGAGATGGCTCGGTTCGTGAAGTTCGGTGCCGAGGTCGATGAGACAACGCAACTGCAGCTCACGCGGGGAGAGCGTGCCCGCGAGCTGCTGAGACAGAGGCAGCATGCGCCCATGCCTTCGGAGCAGGAGATACTGGTGCTCTATGCGGTGGTCAACGGCCATTTTGACCACGTTGCCGTGAAGGACGTTGGCGAGATCGAAGACCAGTTGCTCGAGTACGCAACACGCCGCCGGCCAGACGTCTTGCAGAAGCTGTCCGAGACAAACGGCATGACCGACGAGATCGAAGCGCTGTTGGCCGACGCGCTTGCCGGATTCGCCGAGAAGTCCCGGCAGGCGGGCGACGAGGTCTCGCCGTCCCACGAGGCGGCGTTGACCTAGCCATGGAGAAGCTCGCGGACGTCCGCAGCAGGATGCGATCGGTCTCCGGGATCGGCGAGGTGTGCCGGACGCTCGCCACGGTCGCCTCGGCCAAGCTTGCCCAAACGCACGAGCGGGCGCGTGGCGCGCGCGAGTATACGGCCGCTCTGCGATCGATCCTCATGCATCAGCACAGCGCGGTGCTTGCAGACGGTCTCGATCCCGCGGCGGTGTCCCCGCTCATGGTCGCGAGCCCCGAGGTCCGCAGAGTCTCCGTCCTGGTCATCGGGGCGGACCGAGGCCTGTGCGGAGGCCACAACCTCGCCCTGGGGCGCACCGCTCGGGAGTTCTTGTCCGGGTGCCAAGCGCAGAGCATCGACGTCTCGGTCGTGGTCAAGGGGCGTCGCGCCGAGACCTACCTGCGACGCACAACCGACGTGCCGCTTGCCGATGTGAGTGCGTGGACGCGAGCAGGTGTCACCGAAGAGGAAGTGGACCGGCTGCTCGATCTGGCGACGGGCGCGTTCCTTGGAGGAGCGGTCGACGAGGTCTGGGCCTGCTACACGGCCTTTCATTCGACCATGAATCGAGATCCTGTCGTCATTCGGCTGCTTCCCGTGACTCCGGATGAGTTCGCCGTGGACTATGAAGAGTCGCTGCCCGGCGAATGGCACTACGAGCCCGCCAGTGGACCATGCGTGCAGGAGCTGCTCGGGGCTTTCGTGCGGCTGCAGATAAAGGACGTGCTGCTCGAAGCGTTTGCATGCGAGCAGGCCGCGCGCATGGTCACCATGCAGGAGGCCTCGGAGCGCGCTGACAGATCGCTCGCCACGTTGAGGGTGCACTACAACCGGTTGCGCCGAGAGTCGATCACCGCCGACCTGGTCGGCGTGCTGGTCGCAGGGCGCGTTCGCAAGGAGGCCGAGAACAATGCCGAGTGAACGGGCTCGCGCAGCATCGACCCAACAGGTCAACGACGTCGTCGCCAGTGCGCTTCGCCGTGCGCGTGAGGACCTCGGCCGCGAGGCCTGTGATGGCGCGGTCGCGCAAGTGCTCGGACCGGTGGTCGATGTGCGTTTTCGCGGCGAACTGCCGCTGATAGGCTCCCTGCTGCGCGTGGGTGACCGCCGACGCGGGCTGCCGCTTGAAGCGGTGGAGCTCCTGGGCGAAGGGATGGTTCGCGCGCTTGCGCTCGGATCGACCGACGGAGTACGGCGGGGCACGCGCGTCTACGACACCCAGGCACCCATCAGCGTGCCCGTCGGCCCCGACATCCGGGGCCGTATCCTGAACTGCGTAGGGGAGCCGTCTGACGGACTGGGGCCGGTGACCGAGCACGCTCGCTGGCCTATCCGCAGGGACCCGGTCCCGTTCGTGAAGGTCAAGACCTATCCCGAGGTGTTCGAGACCGGGCTCAAAGCAATCGACTTGCTCACGCCCTTCCCCCGAGGCGGCAAGATCGCGCTGTTCGGGGGAGCAGGCGTTGGCAAGACGGTCGTGATCATGGAGCTCATTCGCAACGTCGGCCAGGTTCACGAGGGAGTCAGCGTATTCGGAGGGATCGGAGAACGCACGCGCGAGGGCAACGACCTGTGGCTCGAGATGCAGCGCTCCAAGGTGCTCGAACGTGCGGTGCTCTACTTCGCCCAGATGAACGAACCCCCCGGGGCGCGGTTCCGTCTTCCGTATTGTGCCCTGACCACCGCCGAGTACTTCCGGGATGTCGAGCACGCCGACGTCCTGCTGTTCTTCGACAACATCTACCGTTTCGTGCAGGCGGGCCTCGAGGTTTCGCTCCTGCGCTCCCGGATTCCGGCTGAAGTCGGCTATCAGCCCACATTGGCCACCGAGGTCGGTTCGCTCGAGGAGCGCATCGTATCGACTGACGACGGCGCCATCACCAGCGTACAGGCGGTCTACGTTCCCGCTGACGACCTGGCCGACCCCGGCCCCGCGGCCATCTTCTCCCACCTCGACGCGACGGTGGTGCTGTCACGCCGAATCGCCGAGATGGGACTGTATCCCGCGATCGACCCGCTCCTTTCCTCGTCACAGATCCTGGAACCGTCCGTCGTGGGCGAGCGTCATGTACGTGTTGCGCGCGATACCAAGTCCTACCTGCAGCGGTACGGTGCGCTTCAGGACCTCATCGCCATTTTGGGGGTTGAAGAACTCTCGGAAGAGGATCGAACGGTCGTGACCAGGGCGCGCCGGCTGCAGAAGTTCCTGTCGCAGCCCTTCTTCGTCGCCGAGCAGTACACCGGCATTGCGGGCTGTTACGTGCCGCTTGCCGAGACGGTCCGCGGGTTCGAGGAGATCTGCTCCGGAGCTTGTGACAACGTGCCCGAGCAGGCGTTCTTCATGTCGAGCACGCTCGATGACGCGCTCTCAAAGGCCAAGGAGGTCATCGAGATTCGGCCTTCGAGCACTGCGGTCGAAGCTCAGGTACACGAAGGTGCCGCGGCCGCGATCGGTGCTGAAGCCTGATGGCTCTCACACTTGACATCGTCACACCCGCTGGTACGAGTCTCCACGAATCGGCGGTCGAACGGGTCGTCGTGCGACGCCGTGAAGCCGCCCACGACCCTGGAAGTGAAGTAGCGATTCTTCCTCGGCACGGTGCGCTGCTGATGCAGACCCAGCCTTGTGTGCTGAGGCTGACTCAAGGCGGAGTCACGAGCGAGATCGAAGTCGGCGCCGGCGTGCTGGAAGTCTTCCACGACAGGGTCAGGCTGGTTGTGACCTGAGGACTGCGTCGGGCGTTCGGTCCTGAATCTCCGTCAGCGTCGTTTCCTGGATCTCCAGGGCCGGCTTGAGCTCGAGCGACGCCGACTCAACCTTTGAGTTCAGGTTCGCCAGAAGTGCCCTCACGACATCCCGGTCATAGAGCGTGCCCGCGTTCTTGTGCAGCTCGGTGACCGCTTCCTGGAGCGTGGACTGACCGCCGTAGTAGTCACGGTGCGTCATGGTGTCGAAGACTTCGCAAACGGCCAGGATGCGCGCTTCCTTCGAGAGATCGTCGCCACGTAGTCCGGCGTAGCCACTGCCGTCGAGTCGCTCGTGGTGGTTGCGAACCGCATCCTTGACTGCTGAGTCGAAGTTCGCCGCCCCGGCGATCTCCTCGCCTATTCGCGGGTGCTGCTTGATGACCGCAAGCTCCTCCTCGGTCAACGGGCGCCCCGCATCGGCCAGGTCACGCGGAAGAGACATCATGCCCACGTCGTGAACCAGCCCGGCGAGTCGCAGATTCTTGCGCTCTGACGCCGAGAGGCCCATTGCCGCGCCGATCTCCGCCGCCAGGTTAGCGACGCTCATCGCGTGGCGGGAGTAGTCGGGTCGCTTGTTCGAGACGAGGAATTGGAGCACCTGCAGCGTGCCCTCGAGCTGGGCTTGGGCCTCCTTGAGAAGCTCCTCGCGTTCGATCGCCAGCTCGACCATCCGACCGAGCAGCCCAAGCGCCTCGAGCTCATCGCCGGCAAACTCAGAGTCCCGGCGCCATACGCACAAGATGAAACGCAGCTCACCTTCGATGCGTAGGGGAACCGCGATCACCTGACCAGGCTCGGTGCCGAGTTCCTGAATATGAAGGGGTGCAGATCGGCCGGCAGCGACCATCGCGACGTGCATCATCGTGCGCTGTGCCTCTTCTGCGGTCGCTGCGCTCGAAACGAACGACCATTCCTGTTCATCGCCGATCACAGCCGTGGCGTCTGCGCGGAAGAGGCCGGCTGCATCCGTCAGGATCCGGTTGAGCCCCTTTTCGATGCCCTCAGAGCCCAGAATCGAAGCCGCGTGATGCGAGAACGACAGCCAGTCGTTTGCGGCGTGGAGTTTCTCCTTGGCGGCTTCAGTCTCCGCAACCGACTGCGCCACCCGGTCCCTCAGTCGGCGTCTCTGGTCGGTGAGGTAGAGCAGCAGCATGATGACGAATCCGCCGAGCAGGACTCGGGGAGCGTACTGCGCCAGGATGGTACCCGGCAGCTGAACGTCGTTCGCCGAGAGGTAGTACATGAGCAGTCCGAGCACGGTGCCCATCGCGAGGACAAGCAAGGCCGAGATCGCGTCCAGCTGGAGTTCTCGCCGTTGAGTCGACTTGAGATCCCGCACGAGCTCCCCCCATCAAAGGCACTTCTGCTGACGCCCAATTCCCCCTAGGGAGGTCATTCCCCGTTCCGCGGGGTTTCAGCACGGCGATGCCTCATCAAGGTGAGCGTTGCCGATGAAGGAGGAGGGCGCGCCAGGCGCGCTGGTGCCCGGGGTGGGAGTCGAACCCACACGAGGTTTCCCTCAGAGGTTTTTGAGACCTCCGTGTCTGCCATTCCACCACCCGGGCGCGGGTGAACTGCTCGGCAGATTATAGCCGAGGCCGCGGGTATACTGCGCATATGTCATCTAAGCGCCCAGCCGAGAAGAAGAGGACGCCTGCGCAGGCGCACCTCGACAACGTCGCTGCGAACCTGCAGCTCGTGGCTGACATGGGCTACGGAGACGTCGCGCTTGCGTCCCCGGGAGACCACGGTCGGCTCGTGGTCGTCGCCGACGCCAGACCCAATACTGCGGTGGCGCCTATCGCGACGAGCCGCGTGGGTCGCGTGCTCGACCCTGCCGAGGAACCCGAAGCGTACGCCGCGCTTAAGACCGGCGAACCGGCGTCGGGTGCCCGGCGTCGCGTCGCCCGCGGCATCACCTACTCGACTTCGGCGTGGCCGATCGGCGACGGGCAACCCCGCGCCGTGGTTCTGCGCGATCTCGCCGAGCAGGTGACCCGTTCGGCTGGCGCGATGGAAGCCGCGTTCATGGACGTTGCCGAGGAGCTGCTCGACGCGCTGCGCGACGGCCCCATCATCGACGTGCGCAGCAGCGAGCCCTTCTCGGCGGTTCGCACGGCGGGCGACGGGGTCATGCGCGTCGGCCCCCTCGGAACGATCGCGTATGCCTCGCCCAACGCGGTCAACATCATGAGGCTTGCGGGTGTCGACGCGGAACTGACCGGCATGAAGGCATCCGGGCTCCCCGGCGGCGGCTTCGGCATCGCGCCGGCGCTCGGGACCGGCCAAGGCGTGGCAGTTGAGACGCCGGTTGCCGAGCGGGTGCTGGGCTACCGCACTATCGATCTGCCGGCGGGCGCGCTGGTTCTAGTGGAAGATCTCACTGAAGCACACCGGCGCGAGCAGGAGATCAAGGTCAAAGACGCGACCATCCGAGAAGTGCACCACCGGGTGAAGAACAACCTGCAGACGATCGCTTCGCTTCTGCGCATCCAGGCACGTCGAAGCGACTCCGAGGAGGTTCGCCGAGCACTCGCCGAGGCGACCGAGCGGGTGGGCGCCATGGCTGTGGTGCACGAACTCCTTGCGGGCTCGGATGAGGAGCGGGTCGACTTCTCCGAGGTCGCCACGACGGTGGTTGATCTGGTGCGACGGGGCCTCGTCGGCGAGGGCGATCATGTGGCCGTGGCCTTCGAGGGGCAGACCGGAGACGTCGACGCGCGGACGGCCACTTCACTCGCGCTCGCGCTTGCCGAGCTGGTACACAACGCGCTCGAGCACGGAATAGGCGAGCGTGATCACGGCACAGTGAGCGTCACTACCCGCCGAATCAAGGACGAACTCGTCTTGACGGTACGAGATGACGGGGTCGGTCTGCCGGACGGCTTCGAGTCTGCTCGCTCGGCGCACTTGGGGCTCGCCATCGTGCGCACCGTGGTCGAGGATGACCTGGGCGGCACGATCACCTTCTCGGGCGGCAGAGGCACTACCGTCACCGTCCGGGTTCCTTTCACCGATTCGCGCGCCTCTATCCCTGTCGCCGCCGGTGAGGAGCAGTAACGTGCGCGTTCTGATAGCCGAAGACGAGGCCTTGATCCGGATGGATCTGCGGGAGATGCTCGAGGAGGAGGGCCACGAGATCGTCGCAGAGGCCCGCGATGGTGCCGAGGCGATCGAGTTCGCCCGATCGCTTTCGCCCGACATAGTGTTCATGGACATCAGCATGCCGGACGTAAGTGGCATCGAGGCCGCCGAGACGATCGGCGCTGAGCGCATCGCGCCGGTTGTGATGGTGACGGCGTTCTCACAGGGAGCGTACGTGGAGCAGGCAGCCTCGGCTGGCGCGATGGCCTACGTGGTCAAGCCGTTCACGCGAATCGACGTACTGCCGGCCATGGCGCTCGCGATCGCACGCTTCGCGGAGGCATCGGCGCTTGCGGCGGAGGTCGAAGATCTCGGTGAGCGTCTCGAGACGCGCAAGACCGTCGACCGCGCCAAAGGGATCCTGATGGCGAGGGGGATGTCGGAGCCCGACGCCTTCAAGCGGCTGCAGAAGCTCGCGATGGACAAGCGCAGGACGCTCCGCGAGATTGCCGAGGCGGTCGTCATCGCCTCAGAGGCGACCGAGTAGCAGCGTGACCGATACCGCAGCGCTCTTCGCGAGGATGTTCGTGATCGGTATCGCTGTGGCGGCACCCGTCGGCGCGATGGGTGTGCTCTGCATCCAGCGTACCCTCAGCCATGGTTGGCGCGCCGGGGCGACCACCGGCGCGGGCATCGCGACCGCGGATGCGCTCTACGCCGGACTCGCCGCCTTCGGCCTCACGGTGTTCTCGCAACTCCTGGTCTCGGCACAGATTCCGCTGCGTATCGGCGGTGGACTGGTGCTGGTCTGGCTGGGCTGGCGGGCGTTCAAGGCGCCGCTGGGGAGCGAAGCCGTTCGCGCCGACGGATCGTGGCGGATATGGGCCCTGTACTCGAGCGCTTTCGCTCTGACTCTCACTAATCCGATGACGATCATGGCCTTTGCGGCGGTATTCGCGAGTGCGGGGCTCGTGGGACAGACCGACGCATTCTCGGCGGGGGTGTCCACGCTTGGCGTTGCGCTCGGCTCGCTCTCCTGGTGGCTTGCACTCACAACAGGCGTGGCGCTCATGAGGCACGCCGTGAGCGACCGAGGGATGGGGCTGGTCAACCGTGTTTCAGGTGGAGTCGTTGCCGCGTTTGGACTTTTTGCCATTTGGGCGGGCGTCGTTGGGCTTCTCGGATAGTGCGCTACTAGAGGAGCGGTAGGTACTCTTCGACCTCCCACTGCGTGACGCGTGTCCGATACTGGTGCCACTCGATTCGCTTGTTGCGGATCAGCCACCGGAATACCGGTTCACCCAGGGCGTCCCGTAGCAACTCACTCTTCTCCAGCTCATCGATGGCCTCTTTGAGACTCTCCGGAAGCTGCCCGATTCCCGCAGCTGCGCGCTGCTCGGCCGTCATCTCGTAGACGTCGTCGGTCACGTCGGCAGGCAGCTCAAGGCCGCGGGCAATACCGTCGAGACCGGCCGCGAGCATGACCGAGAAGGCCAGGTAGGGATTGCATGCAGGGTCGGGCGAGCGCAGTTCGATGCGGGTGGCCTTCTCCTTTCCGGGCTTGTACATCGGCACGCGAACCAAGGCCGAGCGGTTGCGGTGCGCCCAGCAGATGTGGACGGGGGCTTCGTAGCCCGAGACCAGCCGCTTGTAGGAGTTCACCCACTGGTTGGTCACGGCGCTGATCGCGCGCGCATGGTGCAGAAGGCCCGCGATGTAGTGCTTTGCAGTCTGCGACAGGTGGTATTCATCGGCCGGGTCGTAGAACGCGTTGGAGTCGCCCTTGAAGAGCGACTGGTGCACGTGCATTCCACTGCCGGCCTCGCCGTACATCGGCTTGGGCATGAAGGTCGCATAGAGATCACTCAGCTGGGCCACCTCTTTGACCACAAGGCGGTAGGTCATCACCCCGTCTGCCATCTTGAGAGCCTCGTTGTAGCGCAGGTCGATCTCGTGCTGGCTCGGGCCCACCTCGTGATGGCTGTACTCGACTTGGATGCCGAAGGACTTGAGGGTTCGAACCGTCTGGTTGCGCAGGTCTACGGCTAGATCACGCGTTGTCTGGTCGAAGTACGTTCCGTGGTCGACGACTTCAGGGGACACGTCGTTCTTCAGGTAGTAGTACTCCAGCTCAGGGCCAACGTAGAACGTGAAGCCCAGCTCCGCGGCGCGCTTGAGGTTGCGCTTGAGCACGTAGCGAGGGTCGCCTTCGTACGGGCTGCCATCCGGCCGCACGATGTCGCAGAACATGGTCGCGACAGGCTGGCCGTCCTGGCGCCAAGGCAGGATCTGGAGCGTGGTGGGGTCGGGTAGTGCCACCATGTCCGACTCTTCGATTCGGGCGAAGCCCTGGATGGAGGAGCCATCGAATCCCATCCCCTCGGCCATGGCCGTGTCGAGCTCGTCAACCGTGATGACGAAGGTCTTGAGGAACCCTAGGACGTCGGTGAACCACAGATGGATGAACTCCACGTTCTGGTCGACGATTCGTGCCACGGCCTCGGTGCGAAGCTGGTCCGGCATTCGGCGTTCACGCTCCTCAATGTTTCGGTGGTGTTTCGGGAGTGTTTCATACAGATTGCAATATCCACCAAAATGCCGCATAAATGCTGCAACCGCAAACCAGAGCGGAGTGAATGTAGACAGGGGAGGGGTACCACGCATGAATCTGCAGTGTCCCAAGGGTAGTGACGTCACCCAGACATCGAATCGTTCGAAGGATGTAGTCCCGGGTTCCGGTCTTTGCGCCCGTTGTGTCGACGGCTGTCGCGGCAACTGTGAAGTCTTCAAGTCTTCGTTCCGCGGCCGCGAGGTCATCTACCCCGGTCCGTTCGGCGAAATCACCGCGGGTGGGGACAAGGACTACCCGATCGACTACTCCCACCTCAACATCCAGGGCTATGCGCTGGGAGCCAAGGGCCTCGCCGAAGGCGTAGAGGGAAACCCGGACAACACTCTGTTTCCGATGGTCAGCACGGAGACCGCGTTCGGCGATGTCAACAAGGTGAAGATGAAGGTTCCGATCTTCACGGGTGCACTGGGATCGACCGAGATTGCCCGAAAGAACTGGGAGCACTTCGCGGTGGGCGCCGCCATCTCCGGCGTCTCGATAGTGTGCGGCGAGAACGTCTGCGGCATAGACCCCGCGCTCGTACTCGACAAGCACGGCAAGGTCGCCAACGCTCCGGATATGAAGCGTCGCGTGGAGCTCTTCCGCCGCTACCAGCAGGATGGGTACGGTGACATCCTGGTCCAGATGAACGTCGAGGACACCCGGCTGGGCGTCGCAGAATACTGCGTCGAGAAGCTGGGCGTCACGACCATGGAACTCAAGTGGGGGCAGGGCGCCAAATGCATCGGTGGTTAGATCAAGGTCGGCAGTCTGGACCGCGCGCTGGAGCTGCAGAAACGTGGCTATCTGGTGACGCCCGACCCGTCCGACCCTGCGGTACAGGCTGCGTTTGCGGACGGCGCAATCCGGCAGTTCGAGCGTCACAGCCGTCTCGGCTTCGTTGAAGAAGAGGGATTCTACGCCGAGGTCCAGCGGTTGCGTGACCTGGGAGTGCAGCGCGTGACACTCAAGACGGGCGCCTACCCCATGAGAGAGCTCGCCATGGCGCTGAAGTGGGCTTCGAACGCGCGTATCGATCTGGTTACCATCGACGGCGCACCCGGTGGCACGGGAATGAGCCCGTGGCGCATGATGGAAGAGTGGGGCGTTCCGACGTTCTACCTGCAGTGCATGGCCAACGAGTTGCTCGAGAAGCTCGCCGGCCAAGGTGCCTTTGTTCCGGATATCGCGATGGCTGGCGGCTTCTCCACGGAGGACCATGTATTCAAGGTGATCGCCTTGGGTGCTCCGCATGCCAAGGCGGTCTGCATGGGCCGCGCGCTCATGATCCCCGGCTTCGTCGGCAAGAACATCGAGCTGTGGATGCAGGAGCAGGACCTGCCCAAGTCCGTTTCCGCGTTCGGTACAACCAAGGAAGAGATCTTCGTCACCTACGAGACTCTGAAAGCGGAGTACGGCGACGAGGCCGACAAGTTCCCCATGGGCGCGCTGGGCATCTACACCTACTCCGACAAGATCAAGGTGGGCCTCCAGCAATTGATGAGCGGCTCGCGCAACATGCGCCTCGACACCATCGGGCGTTGCGACCTGATGGCACTTACACGGGACTCGGCCGAGATCTCCGGGATTCCGTTCGTCACAGACGCCTATCGCGATGAGGCGATGCGGATCATCGAGGGGTAGTTCCGTCAGAGTCCCGATTTCGCTAGAGGAGGGGCCTTCGGGCTCCTCCTCTTTCGTTTCCGCGGTGTTTCGCACCACCTGCAACGCGTGGTACACTTTCCCGACCAGCACAATGGAGTGCCGGATATAGAGACGAGCACTGTCGCTCGCCCGACCCCGAAACGGGGGTTGAGCGGGCGTTTTTCGTTCTCTTAGACGATATCGCGACGAAAGGCGATTCACATGAAGGAGTTCGCGGTCTTTTGGGGGTGCACGATCCCCGCGCGGTTCCCGTTCATCGAGAAGGCGACCCGGGTCATGTTTGATGACCTCGGCGCGCGCGTCGTCGAACTGCCGGGCCACACGTGCTGCCCCGAGGGCACGCTGGTCAAGGCCAACGACCCGGACGCGTTCTACACCGCCGCTGCACGCAACCTTGCCATCGTAGAGAAGGCCGGTCTCGATGTCGTGACCCCCTGCAACGGGTGTTACTCGACGTTCAAAGAGGCACAGAGCCACCTGAAGACCGACTGGCGCCAGCGCGACATCATCAACGAGCGTCTTGAGGCCGAGGACCTGCACTACGACGGCAGCCTACAGATCGTGCACTTCGCCGAGTGGCTCGCCGACTCCATGGGAACCGGCCTGATAGCGAGTGGCGCCAAGAAGAACTTCTGGGGCATGCGGATCGCCGTTCACTATGGCTGTCACCTTCTTCGCCCGCAGCCGGCCGTGCGCTGGGACGACCCGCTTCACCCCAAGAAGGTGGAGGAGATGGTCGCGGCCCTAGGCGCGCGCGTCGTCGACTACCCGACCAAGATGCAGTGCTGCGGCGGGGCCTTGGACCGGGTAGGCGAGCGTGACTCGTCGCTGGCCTTCTGCCGCCGCAAGCTTCATGACCTGCAGAATCACGACGTCGACGCGCTCGTTGTCGTGTGCCCGAGCTGCTTCCAGCAGTTCGATCTGAACCAGGCAGCACCCCAGCGCGCCAACGAGAACGTCAACGTGCCGGTGCTGTACCTCTCGGAGCTCATCGCATTGGCCTACGGTCACGAGCCCGAGGAGCTCGGCCTCGACATACACCGCGTCAGCGTCAAGCCGTTCCTCGACAAGTGGGCCGACAGGTCTGCCGATAAGGCCCGCCTGGCTCTCGACTTCGATGTCGCCATGCTCAACAAGTGCGACAGCTGTCGGGCGTGCAAGGACGACTGCCCGGTCTGCAAGGTCGATTCGACCTTCCAGCCCAACGACATCATCAA
>CAZIPT010000038.1:0-19003 GCA_964541375.1 uncultured Eubacteriales bacterium | reverse complement strand
ATGACCTGGTGGTCGTACTGCTCCCAGATCCAGCGGCGCGAGCAGATGTTGGGGCTCGCGAGCAGGCCGAGCAGTACCTCGCCGAGACGGACCTGGTCTGTCGGCAGCTCAAGCTCGGTCATCGGGTCGAAGGCCTGCACCGCATCGAGGTAGGTCGGGCGCTCCATCTCGGGGTCGTAGATTGGGGCATCGTGCGCAAGCGTGGACGCGGGCATGTCGGCCACGACCGTCTCGGCCTCGCGGACGATGAACCGGCCGGTGTCGGTGACGCTACCGATGACGGTCGAGCGCAGGCCCCACTTCTCGCACACAGCATGCGCGGCGGCGAGGTTCTCGGGAGTGACGATAGCGACCATTCGCTCCTGCGACTCGCTGACCATGAACTCGAACGGTTTCATGGCGTCCTCACGCGCCGGAATCTTGGCGACGTCGATGTCGACACCCATCCCGCCGCGACTCGCCATCTCGCTGATGCAGCTCGTGAGGCCTGCCGCCCCGCAGTCCCCGAGTCCGACGAGCAGGTCAGCCGAGAGCAGCTCGAGGCACGCCTCGATGAGCAGCTTCTCCTCGAAGGGGTCGCCCACCTGGACGGCCGGACGCTTGTCCTCGGCACGCTCGTCGAACTCCTGGCTTGCCAGGGTCGAGGCCCCGCCGATGCCATCGCGACCGGTCGTCGAACCGATGAGCAGCACGTGGTTGCCTGGTCCCGCGGCCACAGCGAGGATGATCTCGTCCTCGCGCATGACGCCGAGCGACATCGCGTTGATGAGGCAGTTGCCCTCGTAAGCTTCTTCGAAGTAGACCTCGCCGCCCACCGTGGGGACGCCGAGGCAGTTGCCATAGCCGCCGATGCCGGCGACCGAACCCTCGAACAGGTAGCGCTGTCGCGGCTTGTCCAGCGTGCCGAAACGCAGTGAGTTCCACGACGCAATCGGCCGGGCGCCCATCGTGAAGACGTCGCGCATGATGCCGCCGACGCCGGTCGCCGCGCCCTGATACGGCTCGATCGCGCTCGGGTGGTTGTGCGACTCCATCTTGAACGCGACCGCCCAGCCGTCACCGACCGAGATGATGCCGGCGTTCTCGCCCGGCCCCTGCAGCACAGCGGGCCCATCGTTGGGGAACATGCGAAGAGCCTTGCGGGAGTGCTTGTAGCTGCAGTGCTCGCTCCACATGAGCGAGTACATGTAGAGCTCGGTCAGACTGGGGATCCGGTCTCCGAGGGTGGTGACCACCTTCTCGTACTCGTCCAGCTTCAATCCGAGTTCAACGGCGAGCGTGGGGGCGAGTTCAGGAGCAAGGGACTCGGGCATGCGAAGGTCTCCTCGGCGAAGTAAGCGGGCGTCGTGGTCATTGTAGCCGAGCACGGGGCCGATGCGCCTCAGCTCATACGCCGGAGTGGGGGCCGCGGCGTGAGGACAGTCCGCCTAGCGGACAGCCGCCTCGACGATGCCGTTTGCCTTGCTCCGGCTCGTGCCCGAACACACCACGCGCACGTACCGAACGTTCTGCGGCTTAAAAGTGTAGGTCTCTTGGCCGAGCGTCTCGGCGCTGCTGCGTGCCGCGCCGACCAGCTTCCACTTCTTGCGGTCGTTGGACACGTAGAACTTCAACTTGGCAGAGCGCGATCCGCCATGGCTGACCGCCAGACTCACCGCACTGACGACGCGCCTGCTGCCCAGGTCGAACTCGAGCCATTGCTTGCCCGACGAGGTCCAGGCGGTGTTCGCACGTCCGTCAACGGCGCGCCCGGCATTGCCTCGGCTCGCGCGCACGCGGCGGATCTCGAGCGCCGGCTCCGCAGCGGGTAGCCGCCTGAGTCGCTGGAGTGCCTCGAGGAAGAAGTAGTCGCCAAACGACTGCCCCACATCGCGCGTGGCGGGACTCCACCAGTTCATCGTGCCGTGCAGCAGCACCGCCGGATTCCTCCCCGCCGAGAGGTACGCCGGAGACGCGAGAGAAAGCATCGTCGCGCGCGCGGCGGCCTCGTAGCGGGCGCTGTTCGCGGGGTCGGGATCGAGCAGCGCCAGGTCGATCAACCCGGATGCGGCGATCGCCGCGGCCGAGCTGTCGCGCGGCTCATCGGGGATGCCAGGAGCCTTGAAGTCCCAGTACGGGACCATGTCACTGGGCACCTCCGCCAGATAGTGATCGGCAACCTTGCGCGCGGCGTCGAGCAGCACCGGATCGGCAGTGTGCCGGTACGAGTTCGCGAAGCCGTGGATCGCCCAGGCCTGCCCGCGTGACCACTCCGAATCCGCCGAGTAGCCCTGCCCCTTGAACTCGCCCACGACCGCGCCGGACGATGCCTCGTACGACACTATGTGGTGAACCCCGCCGTCGTCTCTGATGAAGTCCCGTGCGACAGTCCGCGCATGTGCGCGGGCGGTCTCGCGCCAGGATGAAGGGCCTCCGTTGTCGGCGCCCCAGTAGAGGATCTCGAGATTCATCAGCTCGTCGACGATGACCAGCTCGGTCGCGGGGTCGGTTCCGATCAGCGAGCGGATCGCGCCGACAGTGGGATCGAACCGTGCCGCTTCAGCACGCGCTGCCCGAAGCGCCGTCGAGCGCGACGTCTTGCTGCCGGTCATCTGGTAGGCGCGGGCGTGACTGTAGAAGAACCGCATGCCGATGTCGGTCGCTGAAGCATTGATGATCGAGGACTTGAGCACGCTCTGCCGATGCCCCGCGTGATCCGAATACCAACCATCGCCCGTCAGGGAATAGGCCTGCCACAGCTCGCCGGGCAGGTACCCACTCGTCCATCCGCTGGGACCGACCAGCTTCCAGGTGTTTCCAGTGGTGAAGTAGGTGAAGACGTGGGACTTGAGGCGCTTCTCGGTCGCCATAACGCGCTTTACTGCCGCGGACCGGGCCGTGCGCATGCGGTAGTCGAATGCAGTTTCGCCGGACGCAAGCGAGGGCACGGCGGCGAAGAACAGCGCCAGCGCCAAGGCCCATCCCAGTGCACGCGCACGATTCCCGATCACCAACCGATTGCCTCCTCGATTCCGCCGTACCCTCCGATACTACCATCGTCAGAGGTGCGGCTCCTCTGCCCTCGAGACGCGCCGGCCCGAAGCCCGAGCGTGATCGCGTCGCGGGCGACCGTCTCCCGGCGTATAGTCAGCTACTGTTCTTTCCTGTCGGACGTGAAGAGAGCGGGGCAGCGTGGAGCGCCGATATCGCGGCATCTTCGAGGCTCTGTGCGCGTTCGCCATCGCGCTCGCGATCGTCTTCTCGTCGGTATCGGCGGCGCAGGCGGCGATTCCCGGCCGCTGGCGGCAGCGTGACAACCTGCGCAAGCTGGCGGTCACCATGTCGAACAACTCGCTTCGCTACCTTCACACCACGTGGTTCTCAAGAAACTACGCGTACTCGGTCATCGAGCTAGGGCCCGAGCCGGAAGACTCGCTTGGCACCACTCAAACCGTCGAAGCTCTCGTCCCGCCCGGCGGGTTCTTGGCCGGCGAACTGCCGATTCGCGGCCAGGCTTCGGCACTCTACGCCACGGCGCTCGCGCTCGACACCGGCTACTACTCACCGGCCGCCGTCTGGGTCTCGAACGATGAGGCCCGTCGTAGAACCGTGGCCTGGACCACCGGTCTGGCCGCGTCCTACGCCAGGGATGGCTGGGGTTGCAGCTGGCAGTCCCCGCTTTGGGTCTACTACATGGGCTACGGCGCGCGCAGGGTCTGGCCGTCAGTTCCCGAGCGCACACGCCAGCTGGTGACCTCCGCGGTGGCCGCCGAGGCCGACCATCTACTGCTTGAAACGCCGGACCACTATCGCAACGCCGAGGGGACGGTCATGCACCGCGGCGACTCGAAGTCCGAGGAGGACGCCTGGCGCGCGACGCTCCTTCTCTTCGCGGCCCGAGAGTTTCCGGAGAACCCAAACGCCGCCGCATGGGAGAACCATGGGCGCCTCTTCCTGATCAACGCCTATGCCGCCCCGAGCCAAGTCGGCGGAATCGACCCGCGCATCACCGGGAGCAACATCAACCCCGACGGCACGGTCACCAACCACGGCCGAATCCACCCCGACTACATGATTGCTCAGGCCGAGTTCATCGCCAAGATCAAACTGGTCGCCGCCGACACCCGGACCGTGGCCCCACCCGAGACGCTCAACAATCTGGACCGCGTGTGGAATGGGCTCTGCCGGGTGAGGTTCTCGGCAAAGCGTTTCAAGAAGCCGGGCGGGACCATCTACCGCTGGGGCAAGAAGAAGACTCAAACCGCTGCCATGTACTACCCGCAAGGCACGGACTGGAGCGTATACCGCCGCTTCAATGCGGCCCAGATGGACGTCGAGGTCTTCGACGCATCGATGGACTGGCGGGCGTACTTCTGGGCGCTCCAGCACCTGAAGTACACGATCAAGCAGCAGAATCGCTACCGAGACCGGCACGTGTTCTCCAGGGGCGCCTCGGCCTACCCGATCGACGAGCAGTTCGCCGCGGCGACGGCTGCCGAGATCGCCACCCGGCTGACGGAGATGCGCTAGCCCCGAACGCAGCGAGGGCGAGCCGTAGTCGGCCCGCCCTCGGCGGATCACTCGATCGACCGTCGTCTACTTATGGACGAAGTAGACCTTGATGGTCGTGTTCTGCTTGACGTTGCTGACCGTATAGGAACTCGGATGGCCGACATTGACGCCATTCACGAGCACCTTTGAGATCTTGTAGTGGCTCTTGGGCGTCATCGTGAACTTCTTGCTGCCGCCGTAGTTGACGACCTGCCCACCGGAGGGCGAGATCGTCCCGTTGTTGTTCGACTTCTGCGGCGTGATCGTATAGGTGTTGATCGTCATCCACGTGGAGAGCACGTGGCTCGCCGTGACGTTGGTGAACGTGTAGGAGCCTATAGCACCAACTGAGACGCCATCCACATAGCTGCTGACCTGGTGGTAGCCGGTGGCTGGTGTGATCAGGTACGTCGCACTGCTGGCCCCCAGGTTGATGAGCGCCGGCGCGGAAGGCGAGATTGTGCCGCTGGAATACGCCGGCTGCTCCACCGTGATGGTGTGTTGGCTGTTGATGCGGAAGTCAACCGACCGTGTCGCCTCGACGTTGCCGACCTCATCCACCGACCAGAACTCAAGCGTGTGAGTGGCGTAGCTGCTCGCAGGCGCCGTCACATTCACTGTGGTTCCCGGAGTGACAGCCCCAAAGACGTTGTTGCTCTTGACCCGGTAATAGGTGGCGGCAACCCCCGAGGCACCCGGAGGCGTCGGATTGTCGGTGGCGTCCAAATGGATGGTCGCCGGGCCGTTGTAGAGCGTGAGGGCATCCGAGTCCGTCGTCGGCGCCTCATTGTCGATGTAGAACTGCTCGGAGTTGCTGGTCATATTGCCCGCGTTGTCGAAGACGCTCCAACCGAGGGTGTGAAGGCCCTGGCCCGTGAAGGGCCAGTCGATCGAGAACACCGAAGGGTTGGAGGTCGTGGGTTGCCACGAAACGCTCTGCTCGCCGTCAGCATTGAAGAGCGCGTTCTCGACTCCCGACAGAGTGTCCGTCGCGGACACCGTCAGCTCAGGGGTTCCCTTGTAGTACGGAAGCACCGCGGTCGAATCGACGACAGGCGGAATCTGGTCGACGCCGAAGGCCGGCGTGATCGTACCTGTGACATCGCCGAGAACCGAGTCCGTGCCGGTAGCCACGATGCTGTAGACGCCGTCGTAGCCGAGGATGAACGGCGAGGTGAGCGCGGTCGGTTGGCTGTAACCGCTGCCGAAATCGATAGCCCACGTAGCTGCCGAGAAGACCGGTGTGCCGTTGCCAACGTCCTCAAGCGCGAAGTCCGTGATCCTGACCGGCTGGTTGAACCAGAAGAAGTCGCTGACAGGGTCGACCGGGCTTGTCCACGGGTTGGCGTTCCCGTGAATATTCCCGGCGTCGCCGGTGGACTCCACGCTGATCGTCAGGCTGTTGTCGGCTGCCGTGACAGCGCGTCTGGTAACGGATATCTCGCCAGTGCCGATCGCCGAACCCACCAGAACCAGCGCCACCACGACCGCCGCCGCCAGTACAACGAGTGCACGCACCTTGCTGTTCTTCATGAACGTCGCCCCTTTACAGCGTCCCGGCCCAACCGAATCTCGTTCGCGCGAGCAATGTGCTCCGAGCATCGGAGGGGTGGCTCCCCCTCCGATGCTCGGCTGTCTACCTCAAAGTGCGGCCTGACTTGACCGACGAGGCCGCCGATCCTGACGCGTTGATCGCGTTGACCCTGATCCAATAGGTCGTGTTGTTCCTGAGCCCGGTGATGATGTACTGCGTAGCCGTCGGACCGGCCGTCGGTGCGGCCGGAGTCCACGGACCATTGGCTCCCTGCGTGCTGTACTGCACCACGTTTGTCGTCACCGTGGAGCCGGGAGGATTCACCCACTGGATGGCAATCGAGGTCCTCGTCGCCGTGCCAATCGCCAGATTGGTCGGCGCAAGCGGTGCGCCGGCGATTGCCGGGGTCTTGGCTCCCACGACATTCGTCCATGCCGAGTAGCTGTTGTGGTTCTCGGCCCTCACGCGGTAGTAGTACTGCGTGTTCGCCACGACGCCCGTGTCCGGGTAGCTCGTCGCGCTCGCCGAGATCAACGGATAGTTGGTCACCCCCGCCGTGAAGGCGGAGTTGGTAGCTCTCTGAACCAGCACGTTCGTCGCGGCCGGCAGCGTCCAGTTCCTCGTCCACGCAAGAGTCACACTCGGGCTTGGCGTACCGGTCGGCACGGCGCTGAGTACCGTCGGTGCCGCAGGAGCAACCGCGAAGATGATCGGCCGCATCATGTCGTTCTCTTCGTGGCCGAGCAGGTGGCAGTGCCACACATACTCCCAGCCGAAGTTCTGCATGGCATTGACCACGGTGATCGGATTGCCCGTGAGAGGATCCCAGCCCGGCTGCGTGCTGCCCAGCGGCATGGTCGGGTCATTCGGCCTGATGCTGTCACCAACCTTGAATGGCAGGCTCGGCGAAACAGGACGCATGGCCACGATGCAGTCTTCGAGCGGGTTCATGCGAACAGTCTCTTTCCAGCCGAGCTCGTTGGGATCAGGTGGCCTGATGGCTCCGTCCCATCCGACTCGGTTGATGACCTGCACGTTGTACAGATGGAAGTGGATCGCGTGTGTGTCGACACCGTTGTGTGTGATCTTCCATATCTGAGTGCCGTCGGCCGCAGTTCCAATAAGCGCCGTGGTCTCCTCGACAGAATCAAGGAAGTCCTCAGTGGGTGGATCCGTGAATCCCATCGGAAGGGTGGTCTGCTTGCCGCTGTTGGTGAACGGCAGCTCGACTCCCAGGGTCGAGTTCATCCTGCCGTAGTTCATCTCAAAGAGCTCTTGGATGGCCTTGGGCTGCATGAAGACGCCCACGGGGGTGCTGGTGCCCTCGGGAGTGAAGGTGAGTACGGTGGACTGGATCTTGGAGTACGTGTCCGTCGTCAAAGTCGAGCCGGGGTATGTCGTCTGCGGCACGATGACAGCCGGCTGCGATTCCTTGAACGCCGCTGGTAGCGCGGCATCCAGCGCGGCCGTATCGAATGCCGAAGCCGGCGTGGCGCCCTCAACTTGGAACTGCATGATCGTGCGCGTGTTGGGACCGTAGCCGGCCCGCGTTGTCGGTGCTCCGCCGGTATCCTGCTGATCCGGATCGCCGGTGTAGTAGTCAAGCCGTGTATCGAACGCCGGTACCGGGGCCGGGGCGTCGTTGTACATGATGATCTTGGATCCGTCCGGGACCTGAGAGAAATCGACGATGACGTCGGCTCGCTCCGCGGGGCCAAGGAACAGCGACTTGTCCGCCACGTTGAGAACTACGATGTCTCGGCGGTTGTAGTTGTAGTTCACCGGCTGCTGGTCGATGATGGCCGGCTTGGGAAGTATGCCTCCCTCGGAGCCGATCTGAATCCACTTGGGTCCTGCCGACGCGGGATCGGGCACTCCACCGTCTCGACCATCGGTGGGCCAGCTCCTTGGCCACGCGGGATCGTTGGGATGTGGAATCGCGGGGGTCATGGTGACTTCGCCGGAGTCCGTCTGCAGCGTCGGCATGCCGGAGGCATTGATAGATGCCGGCGTGTTGGACTTGGCGTAGTACAGCTGCAGGTTCCACATACGGTCGTTCGACGCGTTCAGGATTCTGAATCGATACGCCTTTCGACCCACCTTCACGAACGGATAGGCGGTTCCATTGACCAGAGGCGTGTCCATGAACGCCTCAGGAGTCAGAGACACGTTCGGGACACCGGGGGTTCCGTCGGGGTTCATGCCGTGGGTAGGCAGGAAGATCGGCCAGAACAGTGGACCGTAGTCGTAGCGGCCCATCGCGTTGGTGCCAGAAGCGTCGTTGGGGTTCTGGTTAGGCATGTAGACGTGAGTGAACCAAAGGCTGCCGTAGGGGCCCCAATTGGTCTTGTCCCACGTTGGATCTGTTCTGAGCAGCTGCGGATCCTTCGGAACGAACGTCTTGTCCTGGATGATCAGCGGAATCTGCTCAGCGGGAATGGTGCCCGGCGCCACGGTAACGGTGCCGATCGTGCCACCAGTGACCAGCTTCTGCTCCACTGGATCCTGGAGAATGTAGCCAGCTGCCTCGCCGGCGTACACGTTCAGGCGGGTCAGCCCGTATGAGTGGTCGTGGTAGAACATCAGTCTGGCGCTCTGCTGGTTGGTGTAGAAGAACGTCAGCGCCCCAGGACCGGGGTCGGGCATGTCGGGCACGTTGACCACGCTGACACCCTTGGGGTACGCGGTGTTCTCGCCCGCAGGAGTGGTCCACTGGTGCGGAGTACCGTCACTGATCCACGGAGTTGCGCCACCGTGAAGGTGGATCGTCGCGCGGTTCTGCTTGTAGGGGCTCACGCCGTCAGGACCCATGCCGGCGCCCATGGCCGTGGTGTCGGTGGGGATGAAGAGGTTTCCGCCTGAACCCGTCGGAAGCTTGTTGATGAACTTCACTCGGGTAGGACGGTCGCGCTGCGAGATGATGGTCGGACCCAGATAGCTGGGCGCGGTCATCGGATTGCCCGAGGAGTTCAGCTGGACATAGCCGCGAAGCTTGGTGGGCGGCAGGTCGGAGTGCAACTGCTCGCTGTACTCAACGAGACCGATGATGTAGTAGTCAGACCCCGGGTAGGTCGTCGTATCCGGGACCGCGACCGTCAGGTACTGGCCCAGGTTGTTCTTGTTTGCAGCCCCCAAGCCCGGAAGCGAGTCGACGAACTTCCTGATTCCCGTGCCGGGAACGACGTTGCCGCTAGCGTCCAAATCGGGCAACGGGCTGTTGGCGTAGTTCGGGGTAGTGCCAAAGTAGTCGGGCGTCCCCTGCGGCGAGAAGGTGGTTGCCGCAGATGCGCGAACGCCCAAGAGAGCTGCCACACTGGCTGCGCTCTTGCTCGCGGACAGCCGCGATAGCGGATTGCTCTGGCGTTTCGCCGCGGCCCTCTTGGCCGCTGCTCGGCGCTTTGCCGGAGTCGTGCGGTTCGTGATCATGTCCATCGGCGTCTTGGGCTGACCTGCCCCGCCCATCCCGTCCGAGCCGGACTTGCCCGCATCGGCAGCGAGCGGCTTCCACTTGAGCTGCGCACCCGATTGAGCCCCGGCGACCTGGACCCCCAGGTAGAGTGCCACTGCCAACACGGGCACAAGTATGAGCAGCTTGCGCTTATCCATGAGCGATACCCCTTCTCCCAGTATCTAAGAGACTCCCAACGCGCGGGAAACCTCTCGAATGCCGTGACAGCGGCATACGCGGGGTGTGTACCCATCTCGGACACAACTCACCTCGGTTTAGGGAGTATACGCTCCGTGAGTTAGTTCTAACTAATATCTCCTCTTTCTTCCGACGAACGGCGCCATGAGGCGACCAAACGGCGGAACTGAGGTCCGCAGGGTGCGAAATGTGGAGACGAGTCGTCTTGAATCAGTTGCGCCGAACGCTCTTCTGGCCTACGCGCGCACGCCGAACGCGGCACGCAGCGCGCCCTCATCCTCGCATTTCGCAAGGATCAGCAGCTCGTCGCCGGCCTTGAGCACCGTGTCGCCTCTCGGCACCACGACCGCGCCCTCCGAGACGATCGCCATGACCTGGCTGCACTCCGGTAGCGAAAGCTCCACGAGCCGCTTCCCCACCGCCTCGGCGTGTGACGGCAGGACGATCTCGTCGACCACCATGTTCTCGGCCTTGAGCCGGAGCAGCGTGACGATGTCGCCCAGGCTCACATGCTGGAGCACCTCGGCCATGATCGCGGTATTGGACACGGGAACGTCGACGCCGAAGCGCTCGGTGAACAGCCAGGCGTTCTCGGCGTTGTTGATCCGCGCGATGGTGAGCGGTGCTTCGTACTCGGCCTTGCCGAGCAGACACACCACGAGGTTGTCCTCGTCGTGCCCGGTGGCCGCGACAAGGGCGTCGGCGCTGCGGGCGTTCGCCTCGTCGAGCACATACGGCTCGTCGCCGTCGCCGCAGATGATCGTCACGCCTTCGAGCAGCTCTCCGAGCCTCTCGCAGCGGGCCTCACTGACCTCGACGATGGTGACGTCGTCTCCGTTTGCCGCGAGCGTCTTTGCGAGGTGCGAACCGACCTTACCCCCGCCGACGATGAGTACTTGCATTGCATCCTCCTACGGGTTGGTCATGCTCTCGAAACGGTTCATGGCAACGGTGAGCACGGCAGCCTCAAGAACGTCGCCGTCGTGGAGTACTTCATGTGAGGTCGGGATGAATGAGGTGCCCGCGCGAACGATCGCGACCGGCAGGATCTCGCCCGGACTCGAAAGGTCGTTGACAGTCCGTCCGGCCAGCCGTGGCGGAATGGAAACCTTGACCAGCTGGACCTCGCCCCCGCCCATACTCACGTCGCGCACCAGGTGCTGGAACATCACGAGCGACACGATCTCGTTGGTAGCCCACGCCACCGACGACACCGTCTGGATGCCGAGCCGCCGATAGATCTCGGCGCGGCGCGGGTCGAAGATGCGCGCGACCACCTTGGGGATGCGGTAGAACTCGCGGGCGACCGTCGCCGAGACCACGTTGGAGTTGTCGCCGCTGGTGACGGCGATGTAGGCGTCGGTCCGGTCGGCACCCGCCTTGTCCAGCACGCCCTTGTCGAACACCATGCCGCGAATCGTCACACCCGAGAACGACTTGCCGAGCCGAGCAAACGACATTGGGTTCTTGTCGATGACGACCACGTCGTGACCCTCTGCAGAGAGCTTGGTCGCCAACATCGCCCCCACTCGACCGCAGCCACCGATGATCACCTTCACGATGCACCCTCCTCGATAGCCGCAACTGGAACGTTAGCGGACGTGCCGTCACTCACTATCTCCCCGAGAAGCCCCTCGCGCCTCATTCGCCGCCTGACGATCAACTTGCGTATCTCGTCGGCGATGAGGAGCGTTGGCCACAGCGCCAGCAAGAACGCCCAGTCAGGCCACAAGTTGATGGGCCCGTGGTTGAAGACCTTGGCGAGTGCCGGGATGTAGACCAGCGCGCAGAACATCAGCATCTCGGCGGCGATTCCCCACAGCATGAACTTGTTGGAAAAGAAGCCGACCTTGAAGATGGACTGTACGTTGGTGCGCTGGGCGAAGCCGTTGCCGATCTGCGTGGTCATGACGGCGCCGTGGGTCATCGTGGTCGCGAGCACCCAGATGGCCGTACCCCCGATGGCGAGCGCCGCGACCTTGGTCGGGTCGGTGACTCCCCACGCGGCCGCGATCTGATCGCCGGTCCACCCGAACCCGCCCGACATGTCTTCGATCCCCAGCGGCATTCCCGGCCGCCACCCGAACGACCAATAGAGGAAGAAGAAGGCCGCCATGCACGCCGCTGCCTGGATCGAGCCCAGGAACACCTGCGCGCGAACCAGAAGCCGGCCGGTGACGAGCCGCTCCTTCTGCGAGCGTGGCGGGCGGTTCATGATGCCCGGCTCGGGCGCCTCGGTTCCCAGCGCGAGCGCCGGGAGCATGTCGGTACCCAGGTCGATGGCGAGAATCTGCATGACCGTGAGAGCCAACGGAATGTCGAACAGTACGAACAGGACGAACGGCACCAGCTCGGGCACGTTGCTGGTGAAGATGTAGGCGACAAAGCGACGGATGTTGTCGTAGACCGCACGACCCTCTTCGATCGCGTTGACGATGCTCGCGAAGTTGTCGTCGGTAAGGATCATGTCGGCAGCTTCTTTTGCGACATCGGTGCCGGCGATGCCCATGGCCACCCCGATGTCGGCCGCCTTGAGCGCCGGCGCGTCGTTGACGCCGTCGCCGGTCATGGCGACCACGTGGCCCATGCTCTTGAGCACCTGCGCGATGCGCATCTTGTGCTCGGGCGAGACGCGCGCGAACAGCACGTTCTTGGCGTCGAGAGCGGCCGACAAGTCCTCGTCGGTCATGTCGTTCAGGTCGTTGCCGGTGACTATCCTCGCCTGGTCGCCCCGAATGATGCCGATGCGCCGGGCGATCGACTCGGCGGTAAGGCCGTAGTCACCGGTGATCATGATGACCTCGATGCCGGCGGTGGCGCACTCCTGCACGGCGACGGCGACCTCGTCGCGCGGCGGGTCCATCATCGCCATGAGCCCGACGAAGATCAGGTCGCGCTCGGTCTTGTCGGGCGAGAACTCGGTCTCTTCTTTGGCGATGGGACGGTACGCCATCGCCAACACGCGCAGGCCGTTGCGCGCGAACTCGTCGTTCTGCGCGACGATCTCGGCGTGCTTGGCCTCGGTGAGGGGCTGCTGGCCGTCGAGTGTCTCGACCATGGTACAGAGGTCGAGCACCTCCTTTGGCGCGCCCTTCACGTAGCCGATCCGGTTGAACTTGTTCATGTGGATTGTGGTCATCCGCTTGCGCACGGAGTCGAAGGGCAGCTCGAAGACGCGTCTCGTGGACTCGAGTTCGGCCTCGTGGTCGAAACCGGCCTTCTTCGCCGCGACCAGCAGCGCGGCCTCGGTCGGATCGCCGAGGATGGTCCAGTTGTCCTCGGGCCCACCCGGCTCGATAAGGCGTGCGTTGTTACAGAGCGAAGCTGCGCGCACCAGGAGCTGCAATGCCTTCAGCTGATCGGCGTCGAGGTCCTCGCCGTCGTGGTGGTAGTCGCCGTTGGGCGCGTAGCCGCCGCCGGACACCTCGAGGTGCTGGCCGGCGACACAGATGTCGCGAACCGTCATCTCGTTCTTGGTGAGCGTGCCGGTCTTGTCGGTGCAGATGACGGTGGTACAGCCCAGCGTCTCCACCGAGGAGAGCTTCTTGATGAGCGCGTGACGCTCGGCCATGCGCTGCACCCCCATCGCCAGCGAGAGCGTCACCGTGGGGAGCAGCCCCTCGGGCACCAGAGCGACGATGATCCCCACGGAGAACACGAAGCCGCCGATAAGGCTCAAACCGCCCCAGAAGTAGCCGAGGATGAAGAAGACAACGCCCACGCTCGTAGCGAGAATCGCCACGAGCTGTGTGATCTTGCTCATCTCCTTCTGGAGCGGGCTCAGTTCCGATTCGACGCTCTGTGTGAGCTCGGCGATCTTCCCAAATTGTGTCTCCATCGCCGTCGCGAAGACGATAGCCTTGCCGCCACCATAGGCGACCGAAGTGCCGGCGAAGACCAGGTTGGGCATCTCGATGAGTGTCAGGTTGGGGTCGTCGTGCGGTGACGCTGTCTTGCGCACCGGTTCCGATTCGCCCGTGAGCGTCGCGTTGTTGGTGCGCAGCTCGAACTCCTCTATGAGCCGCGCATCAGCCGAGATAGCATCGCCCTCTTCAAGCACCATCAGGTCGCCTGGAACCAGTTCGGCGGCCTCGATCTGCACGGTCTTGCCGTCTCGGATGACCTTCGCATTGTGCGGAATCATCTTCTTGAGCGCCTCGGTGGCCTTCTCGGCACGGAACTCCTGCCAGAAGGAGAAGATCGCGTTGATGAAGATGACCGCGAAGATCGCCCAGCCCAACTGGGGCATCTCGGCCACGAACGCGAGGATGCCGCCGACCCAGAGCATGATGGCGAACAGGTGGTAGAAGTTCTCGAGGAACTTCCAAATGAGTGAGCGGCCCTTGATCTCGCGGATCTCGTTGCGGCCGTACTCTTCCAGACGCTTGGCTGCCTCCTCGGAGGTCAGGCCTTGGGAGCTGGTGCCGAGGGACTCGAAGAGCTCGGCCCCCGTCTTTGCCCAGCATGTGTCGTCCACACATCGAGCGTCATGCTCTGGCATCGTTCGCAGTCGCCCCGCAATCACACAGAGGGTCATCCGCCGAATGCGGACGCTCCCTGTGAGGTTCCGTGTGGGCGACACCTCTCCTGCACTGCCGAGCAGTCCGGGTTCGTCATGCTCCCGTGAATCGAGCCCTCTGAGCTAGTCGAGATCCCTGAACCGGAAACCGACACCTGGCTCCGTGAGGATGTAGCGGGGCACATCTCCCGGTGCTTCGATCTTCCGGCGAAGATGCGAAACGTGTACGCGCAGCGTCTGCGTGTCACCCACGTATTCAGGCCCCCACACGTTCTCGAGCAGCATTCGAGACGTGACCACGCGCCCTGCATTGCGAGCGAGCAGGGCGAGCACGTCGAACTCGATGCGAGTGAGCTTCACCGGTTCGTCGCGCAGTGTGACCGCCCGCTTTGCGAAGTCGATGAACAGATCACCCGCACGCAGTTCCATCACGGACGCATCCGCGCCCTGAGTCCGGCGCAGGAGAGCCCGGATCCGCGCAAGCAGCTCGCCGGTTGAGAACGGCTTCGTGAGGTAGTCGTCGGCCCCAAGATCGAGCGCGGCGATCTTGTCATCGTCGGAATCCCTGACCGACAAGATCAGGATCGGACCGTGGTACCACTCACGCAGCCGGCGACATGCATCCAACCCGCTCATTCCTGGGAGCGTCAGGTCGAGCACGATGATGTCGGGCGTGCGTAGGGCGGTCAGCTCGATGCCCTCCTCGGCGGATTCAGCGAGGTCCACCTCGTAGTGCCGTGCCTCAAGCACCGACTTGAGCGCTCGTCGAATCTGCTCCTCGTCGTCCACGACAAGAACGCGCATGGCTCGTTCGGGTGCTCCTTCGGGCGTCACTCGGTCTCCTGATTCGCAGCCGGAATCACCAGGACGAAGCGTGCACCATTCGGTGACGCATCTTCAACTCGCACCGTCCCGTCGTGAGTGCGAACGATTTCGCGGGTAATGGCGAGACCGAGGCCCGTACCCGAAGGAACGCTCGCCGATGAGGTCCCTCGATAGAACTTCTCGAAGACTCGCGGCTTCTCGGAGTCAGGGATACCCGGGCCAGAATCCGCAACCCAGAGCTCCACGGCGCCGCGAAACGGTCGGGCGCCGACCACAACCGGCATCGACACAGGCGAGTAGAGGAGCGCGTTCTCGACTAGGTTTGCGAGCGCCCGAGCCAGCTGTGCGAAGTCAGCGCGAACTTCAGGGAGGTTCTCGGCCAGCTCGAAACGCACGCGCTCGCGCTGCGACTGAGACAACCGCGCAAGCACGGTGCCGAGCACATCGCGCAAGTCGTGTGGCTCGAGATGGGGCTGCCACGCATCGGACTCGAGCCGCGAAAGGTCGAGTAGGTCGCCGATCGAGTCGTTGAGGCGGACGAGATCCTCAGCAACCGCCACAAGTTCGGCCTGCACGCGAGCCGCGTCGCAGCCCTCGCCCTCTTCGACGAGGCCCGTCACGCGCGCGGTCGCAGCCGCGAGCGGTGTCTTGAGTTCGTGTGACACGGAGCTGACCAGTGTGGACTTGAGTCGGTCGGCCTCGCGAAGCACTTCGGCGTGCGCGGCGCCCTCCTCGAGACGCTGCCGTTCGATCGACGAGGCCGCAAGGTTGGCGACCGCAGCGAGTAGCCGGGCATCGTCTTCGCTCACACTGCGCGTCGAGGCAAACACCGTCACCAGTACGCCCTCGAGGCTCGTCGATGTCTGTAGCGGCAGATAGATGCCCTCCGCGTTCACCCCCGGGATAGCCTCGCCCGACCTCACAGACGTGTATCGCCTGTCCCAGGACGCACCCTCGACCGACGGTGCCCCGACACCGGTGCCCGTGCGCAAGACCCACGCCACGAGCGCTTCCTCGCCGGACGACGGCGAAACGTCGCCGGACGACGACAGACAGCGCCCCGCCTTCCCCGCGTCGGCTCCGCGCACGTAGAGTGCAGCTCGACGCGCGCCGAGAACCTCGGCAACCTGGGTGACGACGAGCTCCGCTGTCGAGTGCGCAGACTTCTCGGAAGCGATGCTGAAGGAGAGTGTGTTGAGCAACTCGAGTTCGCGCTGCCTGCGCAGCGCGGCCTGCTCGCGCCTGAGCAACTGAGCGGTCTGCTGGCCGGAGACCAGCGCCACGAAGAGGAACACGACCAGCCCGATCCACTCAGACAGCGAGGCGACGGTGAGCCGGTAGTAGGGCGGGATGAAGAGGTAGTCGAGCAGCAGGAACGCAAGCACGGCTGCGGTTGCTGATGCGCGCACTCCGGACACACGCGCGACGAGGATGATCAGGGGCACCAGCAGCAGCATGAAGACGGGTGTCGCGAGCATCGCCCTGAAAGGCACGAGCGTCGCAACCGCGACACAGGTCGCAACAACCGCGAAGGGGTAGCCCCCACCGAACGTGACGATGCGCTTGAGGTCCATAGCGGCGAGACTACCACCTTGCGAGAAACTCCGAACGCCGCCGCCTCAAACGGCACGGCGGCGCTCGCGGATGACCGAAGGTATTACTTGGGCTCGGTTCTGACCCCGAACGTCTTGCGCAGGTTCGCTTCCTCGCCGCAAGAAGACAGAATCAACACCTCGTCACCGGCATTGAGCATCGTGTCACCGCGTGGCACGACTACTTCCCCGCCCGAGATGATCGCCATGACGTGAGCGCACTTGGGAATCGCCAGCTCGCTCAGTCGCTTGCCGACCGCCTCGGCGTCCTTCGGGAGCGTGACTTCGTCGATGACCATGTTCTCGGCAGACAGCGCCATGAGCGTGATGACGTCGCCCAAGCTGACTTCCTTCTCGATCAGGCTGTAGATGACTTGAGCGGTCGACACGGCCACGTCCACGCCCCACGTCTTAGTGAACATCCACTCGTTCTTGGGATGGTTGGTGCGGGCGAAGACCATCGGTACCTGATGGGTGGTCTTGACCAGGAAGGAGACAACCAGGTTGTCCTCGTCATCCCCGGTCAGCGCTGCCACGAGATCGGCCTGGGCCGCACCGGCTTGATCGAGGACGGATGGCTCGCAGCCATCACCGCGGATCACCTTGATGCCAGGCATGCGCGCCGCGACGTAGTCTGCACGATCGGGCCGGGACTCCACCATGGTCACGCTGTGATCGGCCCGGAGCTTCTCGGCGAGATAGCTGCCGGACTTGCCGGCTCCAACGATAAGGACGTTCATCGCGGCCACCTACTCCTTCAGCCCGAGCAGCCGCTCGAGCTTGTCGGCGCTCTCGCGGAGCACGTTGATGAACAGGGTGTCGTCCTTCTCGAACGAGCTGCCTTCGATCGGCAGGATGGCCCGGCCACCACGGACGATCGAGGCCACGGCGACCTCACCGGGAACCGTCAGATCGGCGACTGTCTTGCCGATGAGGGTGGCGGGGAGCTCGACTCCCACCATCTCGACTTCCGCGTTGCCGAACTGGAATTCGCTGTGGAGGTCCGGGTGCGTGATCATGTCGAGCAATCTCGAACTCGTCCAGGTCACTGCGGCGACGGTCGAGATGCCGAGCCCACGGTAGATCTCGGCTCGACGTGGGTCGTAGATGCGCGCGATGACGCGCGGCACGCGGTAATGCTCGCGCGCCGTGCGCGCGGCGACGATGTTGCTGTTATCGCCGGAGGTCACTGCCGCAAAGCAGTCGGCCTCCTTGATGCCCGCGTCTTCGAGCACATCGCGGTCGAACACCGGGCCGACGAACTTCTGGCCCATGATCTCGTCGCCCTCAGCGCATTCGAAGACGAGCGGGTCCTGGTCGATCACCGAAACTGTATGCCCCTCGAACTCGAGCATGCGCGCGAGGTATCGGCCCACTCGCCCGTACCCCCCGATGACTACGTGCAACCGGTTCTGCATCTCGTCTCACCTCGCCTTCAGGTCAGGTCCGGCGCCGGCTGGGGCGCAGGACCAACGTCGACAACCGTCTTGCGCGTCATTCTGCGCAGGATGAACTTCCGTATCTCGTCCGCAATCAGCAGTACCGGTGCGAAGAGCGCCATGACGCCCCATTCCTGCAAGGTCAGCGGCGCGGTGCTGAAGATCCTCTGGAGCACTGGCACATACATGAGAGCGGCCAGACCCAGCAGCTCTGCGCCGAGACCCCACCAGCGAAGCTTGTTGGTGAAGAAACCGACCGCGAGGATCGACTGCCGGTGGGTCCGCATCGCGAAACCATTGCCGACCTGTGCCATGACAATACCCGTCAGCGTCATCGTCGTCGCGGCCATATAGACGCCGGTCGCCGGAGCGCCGGTCGCGGGGTCCGGCATCTGGCCGAACGATGCCATCGAGTGGAAGTCGGGCCACGACCAGCCGTGGCTCGCGTACATATAGAAGAACCCGAACATGCCTATCGCGGCAGCGAGGGGGCCGAGGAACAGGTAGGCCTTGACTAGCATCCCGCCCGTGAGAATCGGCTCACCGGGGCGTTTCGGTGGGCGCTCCATGACTCCGGGCTCCGGATGCTCCAGGCCAAGCGCGAGCGCCGGCACCTGATCGGTCAGCAAGTCGATGGTCAGCACCTGCAGCAGAGTGAGCGGCAGCGGAATGCCAAGGAAGATCATACCGAGAAACGGGACCATCTCTGCCACGTTGGAGGTCTGGAAGTAGGTTAGGAAGCGTCGGATGTTGTCGAAGATCGCCCGGCCTTCTTCGACGGCGTGAACGATAGAGGCGAAGTTGTCGTCGGTCAGGATCATGTCGGCGGCTTCACGGGCGACGTCGGTCCCGGCCTTGCCCATCGCGATGCCGATGTCGGCGGCCTTGAGGGCGGGTGCGTCGTTCACGCCGTCGCCG
>CAZIPT010000037.1:0-19231 GCA_964541375.1 uncultured Eubacteriales bacterium | reverse complement strand
TGTGCGCACGCTGCCAGACGGCTACGACACGGTGCTCAACGATGACGCATCCAATGTCTCTCAGGGTGAGAAGCAGCTGCTTACCATCGCGCGGGCATTCCTCGCGGACCCGCAGGTGCTGATCCTCGACGAGGCGACCAGCTCGGTCGACACGCGTACCGAGGTCATGATCCAGAAAGCCATGGCCACGTTGATGGAAGGCCGTACGAGCTTCGTGATCGCCCACCGGCTCTCGACCATCCGCGACGCCGACACCATCCTTGTGATGGACCAGGGACACATCATCGAGCAGGGCACGCACCCGGAGCTCCTGGCGGCCGAGGGCTTCTACTCCGATCTCTACAACAGCCAGTTCTCAGAGGCGCTCGACGAAGCGGTCTAGTCAGGTACCTGCAAGCTACAATGAGCCGAGAACGCCCGAGAACTGCCGAGGAGATACCGATGGACCTGATCATCCGCAGCGTGAGGTACGCGAAGGGCGACAAATCCGAGCGAGTACCGCTGAGGGTCACCCTGCTGCGCGAGTTCCCGGGGCCGGACCGCCCGGACTACTGGATCGGCGAGGTCAAGGAGCCCTTCGAGTGGACCAGCAAGGAGGACGGCCAGCTGACGATCACGCACCTGGTGCTGGCGTCCCAATGGGAGGACACCGGTGTGAGCGAAGGCGTCGCCAGGCTCCCTGTGGGAGTCGCCTTCGTGGTCGACCCCTCATTGCTCGACGACGAGGAACTGCATATCGAGAAGATCCGGTTCGTCGCGCACGGAGTCGCCGATGACCCCGAGGCCGCTGACCCTGTTGAGTCTCTGGTCTCGCGAGTGACCGGAACGATCGCCGGAATGTTTGGCAAGCGAGGCTAGCGGCCCGTTTTCATGCGCGACGCAAGTAGGGCCCGCCTCACTTGAGGCGGGCCCTACTGATACTCCTCGAACGCCGGCTGAAGCGCCGGCAGCCGAGCGGGTCCTAGATCTCGTCAGGCTCAACCTGCATGAGATTGGAGCCAGCACCGTGCTCGGAGGTGTAGGCCGCGGACTCACCCGAATGAATGTCGATATGGTTCGTCTCGGGGACCCAGATCATGCCGATGATGAAGCACACGATGGCGACGCCCATTGGCCACCACAGGCCGGCGTAGTTGTTGCCGGTCTTGGTGATGAGCGACAAGCCGATGATCGGGACGAGGCCACCGAAGACGCCGTTTCCGATGTGGTACGGCAGCGACATCGACGTGTAGCGAATCTTGGTCGGGAAGAGCTCGACCAGGAACGCAGCGATTGGACCGTAGACCATCGTCACGAACATGACTTGGATGAACACGCAGAAGCCGAGTATCCAGGGGTTATAGCCTGAGTACGGGAAGATGAACTTCTGGTACTTCACGACCACGTCGTCGCCCAGCTTGACCTCGCTGACCGGAACCTTGGCCGGCTGCCCGTCCTTGACGATCGTCGTCGTCGGGACAGGCTTTCCAGCGGCTGTCGCGCTCTTCGTCGTCTCCGCATAGCCCTTCATGTCGGCGGGGAGGACCTTGAACGTCGCCGGCGCATTCGCTGCCATCAGGCCATACAGCGGGTACCACAGCACGATGGCCAGCGCCATGCCGGTGAACATGATCGGCTTACGGCCGATCGTGTCGGACCACTTTCCGAAGATCACAAAGAACGGAACCGCGAGGAGCAGCGCAGCGCCAACGATGACGTTCGAAGGAACCAGCGCAACGTGGAAGATCTTCTGCAGATAGAACAGAGCATAGAACTGGCCCGTGTACCACACGACGCCCTGGCCCATCGTGACGCCGAACATGGCCAGAAGGACGTACTTGAGGTTGTAAGGGTTGCCGAAGCTCTCCTTGAGCGGGTTCTTTGAGAGCCCGCCGGACTTCTTGAGACCCGCGAACAGCGGGGACTCCTTGAGCGAAATACGGATGTAGAGCGAGACCGCGATCAGGATGATCGAGAGGAGGAAGGGGACACGCCATCCCCAGGCGTTGAACTTCAACGCACCCTCGACCGGACCGTACATCGCCTTGAGAACGAGGTTCGTCCCCAGGATGACGCCGAGCGACATGAACAGACCGGCGGTCGCCGTGATCTGAATCCAGCTCGTCCAGAAGCCGCGCTTGCGCTCCGGGGAGTGCTCGGCGACATAGGTCGCAGCGCCGCCGTACTCTCCGCCGAGCGCCAGACCCTGCAGGATACGCAGGGTGATCAGGATGATGCCGGCCATCTCGCCGAATCCGATGGTCGCTTGCCACCAGTCGTAGGTTGGAAGCAAGCCGACGGCAAATGTACATACGCCCATCAGGGTCATCGTGACCATGAAGGTGTACTTACGACCGATGAGGTCGCCCATGCGACCGAACACGATCGCGCCAAACGGCCGCACGATGAACCCGACCGCGAACGTCGCGAGCCACGCGATGATGTCACCGGTCGGAGTGCCCGTCTGGTAGAACTTGCTGGCGATGACAGTCGCCAAACTTCCAAAAATGTAGAAGTCGTACCACTCGACCATCGTGCCTACCGATGAGGCGGCGATGATCTTGGCGATCCCCTTCTCGGAAACCTCCACTGCGGGCTTCTTCGCAACCGCGTCTGACATGTGCATCCCTCCTTTGGGATTTTCCGCTGTGTGTCGTCTTGCCGCTAAGCCGGGTACGACACGCCGACAGCTGAACTCTATGCCGCGCGCCTACGCAGCGACGGACCCTTGCAGGTCAGCGGTGCACGGAACGGGGCGAACGGCGGCAAGAAGACGGTGAACGGAGCTTAGGATTACGGCCCCCGCGAGAATCCCCACGTCAAAGAGGGCAACCAGCTCCCCGCGGGCGCCCCGGGCTCGACCCCACCCGACGCTTCGTCGGCGGATACGGGTATTCACCTTGGGTAGCAAAGTAGACGGAACTGCCGGGGGAGCCATGGGCGCCGACCAAACCAAGCGCAGCCGGCCTTCAGGCCGCCGCAAGAGCGTGGCCGTCGAGGACGAGTCAGCGCACGCACGCCGCACCCAGACTCGCGAGCTGCTCGCCGAGGCTCGCGCACTCCGACGCGTCGACTACGAGCATCTACGTCCGCTGGCCGAAGAGGCGTTCGAGCTGGCTAGCCAGCCGGACAGTTCCGGCGAACGCGACGGCGAGGGCATGGCGTCGGCGCTCAGCCTCCTCGCGCACCGCAGCTGCATCCTGAGCGAGAGTGGAGCCGCACTGTCGCAGTCCGCTCAGGCACTCGCGCTCATCGATCCCGAGGAGCCGACCGTTGTTCTCGGCGAGCTGTACGACACGATGGGGTGGGCGCACTTCTGTCTGGGGGACTCCGCCGAATCCTTCGACCTGCTTCTTCGCGCGCTCTCCATCGCGGAGACCGTCGGCGATCGCAGCCTCCAGGCCTACGTCATGGACTCGCTGGCCAACGTACAGTCGTCAACCGGCCACCCGCACGAGGCTTTCGAGGTGCAGACGCGCGCGCTGGAGATTCACCGAGAGCTTGGGGATCTCATCGGCGAGGCGACCACACTCAACAACATGACCTACACCAAGATGGACCTCAGCGACCTGGATGGTGCACTGGAGTGCGCAACGGCGGCCGCCGGCTTTGCCGAGCAGGCCGAGCGATCCAACCTGCTCGTGGCGGCGCTCGACACCTTGTGCGACGTCCACATGGCGCTGGGGAATCTGGACGAGGCGGAGGCCTTCGCGCGCCGCGGCCTGAACCTCGCCGCCGAGAACGGCTGGCGCGCCGACGAGACGAACTGCCTCATCGGCCTGTCCCGCGTATCGCTCGCACGTGAGCACCACGATGATGCACGCGCATTCGCCGAATTGGCGCTTGCGCTCGCCGAGCAGGACCAGCGCAACGTCGAACAGTGCGTCTGCCACCGCCTGGTCTCGGAAGCGCTGGAGCGCAAGGTCGACTTCGCTGGAGCACTGGAGCATTTCAAGCGGTTTCACGAACTGGAGCAGGAGCGGGTCAACGCCGACACGCAGAGCCGCATCGCCAATCTGCGGGTCGAGCATCAGCTGGAGAGCGCGCGCAAGGACGTCGAGATCCATCGGCTGCGCAGCCTGGCGCTCGAGCAGGAAGTCGAGGAGGGACGTATCGTCCAGGAGGAACTCGAGGCACTGGCCGCGCTCGACCCGCTCACCGGGCTCTACAACCGCGCCTATATGCCGGTGATCGCCGAGGCCCTCGATTCCGGACTCAGCCACAATCGCTCGGCGTCGATGTTGATCTTGGACATCGAAGACTTCGAGGCGATCAACGACAAATTCGGCCATCGCGCAGGAGACCGCATCCTAAGCGCCATTGCCGGCGACATGGTCGCCAACACCCGCGACAACGACATCTCTTGCAGATGGGGCGGGGACGAGTTCCTGGTCTTCCTCGCCGGCACAGGTCCTGCCGACGCACTCGCGACCGCCGAGAGGATTCGCGAGGCCATTTCGAACTGCAAACACGAGCAGGACGGCTCCTGCATCCTGGTATCGGCGAGCCTCGGCGTCGCAAGCGTGACCCCGGCGGAACCGATGACGCTCGAGGAGCTGATTGAGCGCGCCGACGCGGCACTCTATGCTGCCAAGGAAGCCGGTCGCAACCGCGTCGTCGCCAAGTCCGTGTGACGGACTCGACGCTCGTCAAGCAACCCACCCACAATCGAAGGGAGCGCCATGCAGGCGCTTTGGCTTGAAGACCGTCAGCTCTCCGTGCGCGAGGTCGAGATCGCGAGAGCCGAGGGTGAGGCGCTCATTCGTGTCACCCTCTCCGGCATCTGCGGCACCGACATCGAGCTTTCACGCGGCTACTATCCTTTCACCGGCGTGATCGGACACGAGTTCGTCGGCGTGGTGGTCGAGTCACCCGATCCTGCCTGGATCGGGCGGAGAGTCGTGGGCGAGATCAACGCGGTCTGCGGCGATTGTGAGGCCTGTCGGCACGGCCGACCGACGCACTGCGAGTCGCGCACCGTGTTGGGGATCGTGAACCGCCACGGCGCGCATGCCCAATACGTGTCGCTGCCTTTGGCCAACCTCCATGTCGTACCGGACTCGGTGTCCGACGAGTCCGCCGTGTTCGCCGAACCGCTTGCTGCGGCGGTCGAGATCCTACAGCAGATCCATGTGCACCCTGACGACCGGGTACTACTCGTGGGCGCCGGCCGTCTCGGCCAGCTGGTGGCACAGGTGCTGGCGCTCACGGGGGCGGCGCTGCAGGTGGTCGCTCGCTACCCGCACCAGCGCGAGCTGCTTCACGCGCGCGGCATCGCCACGGTCGCCGAGGCCGACGTCGAGCCGAGACGATACGACGTGGTGGTCGAGGCGACCGGCTCTCCGTCGGGACTTGATCTGGCGCGCGCATCGATCCGGCCGAGAGGTGTGCTGGTGCTCAAGTCGACGTATCGCGGGGAGGTCACGCTGGATCTGGCCCCCTTTGTGGTCGACGAGATCACGATCGTCGGATCGCGCTGTGGACCCTTCGCGCCCGCGCTCAGATTGCTTGAGCGGGGCGAAGTGGATCCGAGCGGGCTTGTCGGCGGGACGTTCCCCCTCGCTCGGGCTGCCGAAGCGATTCTGGCCGCGCAGGAACCGGGTGCGATGAAGATGTTGCTGACCATGGGAACGGTATCGGCGACATCGAGCGAACGACCCGGCGCCGAGTAGCCCGCGTGTCGGAGCGGTGCGGCGCTCGCCAGTGCAGCGACGCACCGTTCGCGTGCTAACCTGCGTGGGTCGTCGGAGGAGAGGCCAGCCGGTGAGTCGCAAGGTAGTGGGCGCACAGAACGTCAGCCGCATGTGCATGGTGTGCGGGCGAGACAACGACTCGAGCCTCAAGGCACGTTTCTACGAGCTGGACGACGGCGAGCTGCTCGGCGTCTTTTCGCCGATGGCCGAGCATCAGGGCTACCCAGGGCGGCTGCACGGGGGCATGTCCTCGGCGCTTCTCGACGAGACGATGGGCCGCGCCATCAACATGCTTGAGCCTGAGGCGTGGGGCGTGACGGTCAGGCTCAACGTCAAGTTCCGCAAGCCCGTACCGGTCGACTCCGACGTGCGAGCGGTCGGCCGACTCACCAAGGTGGGGAGTCGCTTGTTCGAGGGGGCGGGTGAGATCGTGCTCGCTGACGGCACCGTCGCCGTCGAAGCCACCGGAACCTATATGAAGCTGCCGATCGACCAGATCGCCGAGGGCGACTTCAGTCTCGAGTGGTTCGAGGATGAGCGCGAAACACCGTCCGAGGTAGACGTATAGCCCAGCAGACCGTCAGGCCGATCGGACCCCCGACTCGTGTAATCGGTGCTACATGCCGATGCTAGTATCTAGATGAGGGCGATTCCGGAAGAGGGCTGGGGGGCCGTTGTCCACCTCACACGACACTGAACGGCGCGCGCGCGTTGACGAGCTCAACGCCGAGGCAAACTCGCTTCGGTGGCTCGACTACGACCGCTTGCGCGTTCTGGCCGAGGAATCCTTCGAGCTTGCGTGCCAGAAGGACTCGGACGGAAACCCATACCCCTATGGAATGGCAAGCGCGCTCAGCCTGCTCGCAGAGCGCAACTGCACCGTTGGGGAGTGGAACACCGCGCTGTCTGAGACCTCGCAAGCGCTCGCACTCCTCGACGCGCTACCGCTGACGCCCGTTGTCGGCTGGCTGTACCAGACCATCGGTTGGACCAACTATCAGCTGGGCGACTACGTCCAGGCACTCGACAACCTCGAGCGAGCACTTCGCGTGGCCGAGGAGACCGACGACCGGAGCCTCGAGGCGTACGTGCTCGACCGGATCGCCAGCGTCCAGGGCTCGGCCGGCCAGCTTCAGATCTCACTCGAGACCCACGAGCGGTCGCTCGCCATGCATCGCGAGCTGGACGACCGGCTGGGCGAGGCCCGGGCGCTCAATAACCTGGCCTACACCTACATGGACATGGGCAAACTGGATGCCGCGCGGGGATCGGCGACGCGCGCGCTCGCGCTCACACTCGAGATCGGCAGCGACCACCTTCTGGCGGGCGTCTACGACACCCTCGCCGAGGTGGAGCTGCGGTCCGGAAAGCTAGACGAGGCTGAACGCTACTCTCGGCGGGGATTCGAGACGGCGCTGAGCTGCAGATCGGAACCGGACGCCGGGGACAGCATGTTCATGCTGGGCCGCATCGAGTGCACGCGCGGAAACTGGCCTGAGGCGATCGAGGCCGCCGAGCAGGCCCTCGCCATCGCCGAGAAGCTCGGCCGCTCCGTCGAGGCGTACCAATGCCATAGCCTGCTCTCCGACATCCACGAGCGTTCGGGCGATATGGGAATGGCGCTGTGGCACCATCGCCGGTTTCACGATCTCGAGAGTGAGAAGAAGAACGGCGAGACCGAGAGCAGGCTGGCTCGACTGTCTGTGGAGCACCAGGTCGAGACCGCCCGCAAGGACGCCGAGATTCTGCGCTTGAGGAGTCTGGCACTCGAGCGGGAGGTCGAGGAGCGACGAGTGGCGCAGGCGTCGCTCGAAGCGCAGGCGTCGCTCGACCCGCTGACGGGACTCTTCAACCGGCGGCACACAACGGTGCTGCGCCAGGAGCTGGAGAAAGCGATCGAGAACGGTCTCTCGGCATCGATCACGATGTTCGACATCGACCACTTCAAGACGGTGAACGACGATCACGGCCATGCCGTTGGTGACAAAGTCCTGATCGCGATCGCCGGCGAACTACGCGCGAACGCCAGAAAGTCAGATATGCCCTGCCGATGGGGCGGCGACGAGTTCTTGGTGCTCCTCGTGGACATGGACAAGCGCGCGGCACAGACCGCCGCCGAGAGGCTGCGCGCGGCTGTAGCCGACTCGCCAATCGCGTGCTCCGGAGTCGAGGTGCCTGTCACGCTCAGCGCGGGGGTCGCAAGTGCCGACCCGCGGCTGTACGCCGACTTCGACTCGCTGGTGGCCTCGGCCGACGCCGCGCTCTACGTCGCCAAGGAGAACGGGCGCAACCGGGTCTGCGTCGCCGAGGGCTAAGCCGGCTGCCAGTAGCAGCGCTTGGGCGAGACGATTCCACCGGACTTCTTGAGATCGGCCATCGCCTTGTCGACCACCTTGCGGTCGAGCCCGGTCATCTCGACCACTTTGCCGGCGTTGAGCGGCTCGCCCGCCGCCTTCATCGCGTCGAGCACCTGCTGGGTCGCGTCCACGAGGACTCCTTCTCTTGTTGGATGCGTCGGTCGGAGCGGGAGCGCCGCGTGCTAGCCGGTCACGGCTACCGGCGGCGTCACGTCGTCGTAGATCCTCGCCGAGGCGATCTTGCCGCTCGCGCCCCGCGTGTACGCGGCTGCGCCTGCCTGCGGCGGCATGCCCTCGTGCCCCCACCTGTCGGCGAGGAACTCAAAGACCACCGTCTCGCCGTCATCGGTGATCGAGCCCAGATGGAGCGTGATGCCGCCATCGGAGAGGATGCGCTGGTACCAAGCGCTTCGGTCGGCTCCGGCGTGCGTGTACGCCGAGCCCGACGGCTCGCGCACCGTTCCGTCCGACTCGAACGCCGCGTCGGCCGCAGCCGCGTCACCGACGCCGATCGCCTCGTGGTACGTGCCGACCGGCTCGGCGGGCCGCTCGGTGAGGTTGTAGTAGGCGAGAACCCCGTGGCGCACCTCGTGCGTGCCGTACAGCGGCCACGTGCTGTGATAGATCCGCAGGTCGCGGATGCAACCCTCGTTGATGTCGGCGATCAGCATGATGGGAAGCTCGCACTCGTTGCCGTCGAACTCGAGCCAGAGCGTGATCTCGTGGATGACGCGCGTGTCGGTCTCGGTGGTGCGGACATCGGCGACGCGTGCCTCATGGGCGTCGAGCCAGGCGCGGGTCTCGGCGACGAACTCGGGTGGGAGCTGCTTGCCGCCGAGGGGGGAATCGACGGTCGCTCGCTCGCAGAACGAAGTCAGGACGCCGATGTCGCCTGCGATCAGACGCGGATAGAGCTCGAGAACGGTCGCTCGTGCGGGCATATGCGGCTCCTCGGTCCGGGGGCGTCTTGATAGGAGTTGTTCCCGACTCGGAGTCTACTCCCACTGCCGCTCGGCGGAAGATGAGCGGTTCTACGCCGAGAGATGGCCGATACGCCTGCCGGCGATCCACGTCTGCTCGACCAGATTCGATCCCGGTCGATACGCTAAGTGCAGGTACGACGGCGCGCCGAGAACCACGAAGTCCGCTCGAGCCCCAGGCGTGAGCGCGCCGATGTCGTCGCGCTGAAGTGCCTTCGCGCCACCGGCGGTCGCGGCGAAGAGCGCCTCGGCGGGCGTCATCCGCATCTCGCGGACCGCGAGCGCCATCATGAAGGGCATCGAGGTGATGTAGCTGCTTCCCGGGTTGCAGTCTGTCGCGAGCGCCACGGTGAGGCCGGCGTCCAGAAGGCGGCGCGCGTCGGGATACGGCGAGCGAGTCGAGAACTCCGCACCGGCGAGAAGCGTGACGACGACGCCGGCTTCAAGCAGCGCGGAGATGTCTTCGCCGCTGAGGTAGGTGCCGTGGTCGAGGCTCGCGGCAACGAACTCTGCCGCGATCTGAGCGCCCGGACCGTGCGCGAGCTGGTTGCCGTGGAGACGGGGTGCAAGCTCCGCCGCGACACCCGCCGAGAGGACCGCGTGGGTCTCCTCGGCATCGAAGGCACCACGGTCGCAGAAGACGTCGATCCAGCGCGCGAAGGGCGCGCACGCCGAGAGCATCGGCCCGCAGACCAGGTCGACGTAGGCCGCGCGGTCGTCGGCGAACTCGGGTGGTACCACATGCGCGCCGAGGAAGGTGGTCTCGGAGGTGAACTCCTCGGCGATACGCAGGATGCGCGCTTCGGTCTCGACGTTGAGGCCGTAGCCGCTCTTGATCTCGACGGTGGTGGTGCCCAGCGAGTGCATCTCGGCGAGTCGCGCCCGGGTGCCGGCTTTCAGCTCGTCGTCGCTGGCGGCCCGCGTGGCGGCGACGGTCGTCGCGATGCCGCCGCCGGTGTAGGGCTCGCCGGCCATCCTCGCCGCCCACTCAGCCGAGCGATCGCCCGCGAAGACCAGGTGCGTGTGGCTGTCGACGAAGCCGGGGACAACGGCCCGGCCACCGAAGTCGACCCGTGCGTCAGCTGCCGGAGCCACGCTCGCCGATCCGACCCAGGCGACCTTGCCGTCGGAGTCGGTCACCAGCGCCGCGTCGCGGACGATGCCGAGCCGCGCGTCATCGTCGAGCCGCGGGTCGCAGGTGACCAGCTCGCTGATGCCGGTGAACAGCGTCGCGGTCACTGGATGCCGCCCTCGGCGGTGCCACCCTCGCGCATCGGGACGCGCACTCCGCGCTCCTCGGCGACCTCGATCGCGATCTCGTAGCCGGCGTCGGCGTGGCGGATGACGCCCATGCCCGGGTCGTTGGTGAGGACGCGCTCGATCTTCTCGGCGGCGAGCGCGGTTCCGTCGGCAACGGTGACCTGCCCAGCGTGGATGGAGCGGCCGATGCCAACCCCCCCGCCGTGGTGGATGCTGACCCACGTAGCGCCGGAGGAGGTGTTGACGAGCGCGTTGAGCAGCGCCCAGTCGGCGATGGCGTCGGAGCCGTCGAGCATCGCCTCGGTCTCGCGGTACGGGCTGGCGACGCTGCCGCAGTCGAGATGGTCTCGGCCGATGACGATGGGCGCTGAGATGGTGCCGTCGGCGACCATCTCGTTGAAGCGCAGGCCGGCCAGGTCGCGCTCGCCGTAGCCGAGCCAGCAGATCCGCGCGGGCAGCCCCTGGAACGCGATCTTGTCCTGGGCCTGCGTGATCCAGCGGTGGAGCGGCTCGTTGTCGGGGAAGAGCTCGAGCACGGCCTTGTCGGTCGCGGCGATGTCGGCCGGGTCGCCGGAGAGAGCCGCCCAGCGGAACGGACCCTTGCCCTCGCAGAAGAGCGGGCGGATGTAGGCCGGCACGAAGCCGGGAAACTCCCAGGCTCGCTTGTAGCCGCCTGCTTCAGCCTCGGCGCGGATCGAATTGCCGTAGTCGAAGACTTCGGCGCCGGCGTCCATGAAGCCGACCATCGCCTCGACGTGCTTGGCCATCGACTCGCGCGCGCGCTGCGTGAAGCCTTCCGGGTCGCGGTCCGCGTAGTCCTGCCACTCGTTGAGCGCGATGCCCAGCGGCAGATAGCTGAGCGGGTCGTGCGCCGAGGTCTGGTCGGTGACTATGTCGACTTCGACTCCGCGCTTGAGCAGTTCCGGCAGCACGTAGGCGCAGTTGTTGCGGAGCCCGACGCTCAGGGGCCGACGCTCGGCCTTCGCCTTCAGCACCCGCTCGACGGCATCGTCGAGGTCGTCGGTCCACTCGTCGAGGTAGCGCTCCTGAACGCGACGCTCGAGCCTCGCCGGGTCGACGTCGATGATCAGCACGACGCCGCCATTCATGGTGACCGCGAGCGACTGCGCGCCGCCCATGCCACCGCAGCCGCCGGTCACGGTGAGCGTTCCGGCGAGCGAGCCGCCAAAACGCTTCTCGGCAATGGCGGCGAACGTCTCGTAAGTGCCCTGGACGATGCCCTGGGTGCCGATGTAGATCCAGCTGCCGGCGGTCATCTGGCCGTACATCGTCAGGCCGAGGTGCTCGAGGCGGCGGAACTCGGGCCAGGTGGCCCAGTCCGGGACCAGGTTGCTGTTGGCGATGAGCACGCGCGGTGCCCACTCGTGCGTGCGCATGACGCCGACCGGCTTGCCCGACTGCACGAGCATGGTCTCGTCGGCCTTGAGCGTCTTGAGCGTGCGGCAGAGCGCGTCGAACGCCGCCCAGCTTCGCGCGGCGCGGCCGGTGCCGCCATAGACGACGAGGTCGTCGGGGCGCTCGGCGACCTGGGGGTCGAGGTTGTTCTGCAGCATGCGCAGCGCGGCCTCTTGTGGCCAGCCGAGGGCGGACAGCGTCAGACCGCGCGGGGCGCGTACGGGGCGGGATCCTGCGGTCATGTCGATCGGCTCCTTCTCGAAGCGGCGGGTCGGCGGAACAATCGGCGCATCAGTCGAGGTGGCCGACGGCGCGCTCGACGGCGGCGAGCAGAGCGCCGCCCACCAGCAGGTCGTGCACGGCGTCGATCTCTGGGGCGAGCCAGCGATCGGGCCCGGCGGGCTCGACCCGCTCGCGAATCAGCGCGTGCGCAGCGCCGGTGCCGGCGGCAGGCACAAGCGGAGCGCGGAAGTCGAGCGCGCGGGCCGCCGTCATCATCTCGATGGCGAGCACGCGCGAGAGGCCGTCGACGCTCAGGCGCAGCTTCCGCCCCGCGCTCCAGCCCATCGACACGTGATCCTCCTGCATCGCCGAGGAGGGAATCGAGTCCACACTCGCCGGGGCCGCGAGCCGCTTGAGCTCGCTGACGATAGCTGCCGAGGTGTACTGCGCGATCATCAGCCCCGAGTCCACACCGGGATCGCCGGCGAGGAACGGCGGCAGGCCGTTGCTGCGGTTCGCGTCGAGCAGCCTGTCGGTACGCCGCTCCGAGATCGAGGCCAGGTCGGCCGCGGCGATCGCGAGGAAGTCGAGCACGTAGGCTATCGGCGCGCCATGGAAGTTGCCGTTGCTCTCGACCTCGCCGGTGGGGAGCACGACCGGGTTGTCGATCGTGGAGTCCAGCTCGCGCCCGGCGACCTTCTCGGCGTGGGTGAGTGTGTCCCGGACCGCACCGGCGACCTGCGGGGCACAGCGCAGCGAGTACGCGTCCTGCACGCGAATGTCGCCCAGCGAGTGTGACGCGACGATCCCGCTGCCCTCGAGAACGCGCGTCATGTTGCGCGCGCTGGCTGCCTGCCCCAGTTGCGGCCGCAGCGCCTGCAGCTCGGCCGAGAAGACGCGGTCGGTGCCCATCAGCGCCTCGACGCTCATCGCCGCCGAGACGTCGGCCAGTTTGACGAGCGTCGTCAGATCGGCGATGGCGAGTGCGAGCATGCCGAGCATGCCGTCGGTACCGTTGATGAGGGCGAGGCCCTCCTTCTCGGCGAGTTCGACCGGGGTCAGTCCGGCGCTCACGAGCGCCTCGGCGGCGGGCATCTTCACGCCGCGCGCGTCGAACACCACGCCCTCGCCCATGATCGCGAGCGCGCATGCCGCCAACGGTGCGAGGTCACCCGAGCAGCCGAGCGACCCGTACTCGGGGACGCACGGTGTGATGTGGGCGTTGAGCATATCCACGTACGCGCGCGCGGTAGTAAGGCGCACACCGGTGCGGCCGCTCGCGAGCGTGGACAGACGCAGCAGCATGAGTGCGCGCACGACCTCGGTCTCTACGCACCGCCCGGTGCCTGCAGCGTGCGAGCGGATGAGCGAGCGCTGCAGTTGCGCGCGCATCGACGGTTCGATGAACTTGGTCGCCAGCGCGCCGAAGCCGGTACTCACGCCATACACCGGGTGGCCCGAGCACGCGAGCCGCTCGATGTGTTGGCGGGACGCCTCGATGGCGCTCGCCGAGGCGAGCGAAAGCTCGACGCGCGCGCCGTGCCGCGCGACCGACACGACGTCCTCTAAGTCCAGCGGGCCGATTCCTACGGTTACGACAGAGGTGCTGGGCACTCGTTCCCCCTCGACAAGTCGCCGCCTCGTGGTAGCGTTGCGGCGAAGCGGCTGACAGGCTCGTCTTGCAGTTCCACAGACCGCGCCAGTTTAGATGCGTCAAGCTGGGAATATCCACTTCAGCGAAGTAAAGTGCCGCGCTGGCGACAGGAAGCCGAGGACGACCGTGACCAACGTGGAACTCCCGAGCGACCCGCTGTGGCCACGAGCCGCTCATTGGTTCGTACCCGCTAGCGGCGCAGGTGGTACGCCGTGCGACGTCGGACTGCTCGGCGTGCCCGCGTGGAAGACGTCGATCACGCCCACCGGCGCGCACGCGACTCCTGCCGCGGTTAGAGCTGCGCTGCTGCGCTACTCGACGTACTCGGCGAGCCACTGCGGCGACGTCACGACGCTGAAAGCGGTCGACTTTGGCGACGTAGAGGAGCCCGACGGCGATGACGGCGAGGCGCGCGTTGCCGAGGCGGTCGGGCGCGCTTCGGGTGCCCGCCTGCTGATCGCACTAGGCGGCGACAACTCGCTGACCTACTCCGTGATGAAGGGTCTGTGGCCGGCGGAAGGCGAGCTGCCCGGGGTCGGGCTCATCACCGTCGACGCGCATCACGACCTGCGAGACGGTACCAGCAACGGTTCGCCCGTGCGACGGCTGATCGAGGCCGGGCTTCCGGGTGCCAACGTGGTGCAGATCGGAATCGCCGACTTCTCCAACTCGCCCGCGTACGCCGCGCGTGCGCATGAACTCGGCGTGCACGTGGTGCCGCGCAGCGAACTGCATCGTGCATCGCTGCCGGACGTCGCCTCGCACGCGCTCGCGATCGCGGCAGCCGGCGGGCGCCCGGTGTTCGTCGACTTCGACATGGACGTCTGCGACCGTGCGGCCGTGCCCGGTTGTCCGTCGGCAGCCCCAGGTGGCATCTCGGCCGACGAGCTGCGTCAGCTCGCGTTTCTCCTCGTGCGCTCTCCGATGGTTCGCGGAATGGATATCACCGAGGTTGACGCCACCATCGACACTCCAGACCAGCGAACGGTTCGGCTGGCCGCACTGTTGGTGCTGGAAGCGGCGACCGCGCTCTGCATCCGCGGGAAGTAGCCTCGCGCGTCCCGTCAGCGGGGTCCGCGGTGGTTGGGAGACCTCAGGCAGCAGCCGCCACGCGTCGTGGTGCGGCCGCGACACGCCCGGACAGCGCAGCTACCAGTGCTGCAACCACGGCAGCCGCGAGGTACGTCACACCGGGGGTCGTGGTTGTGACCAGCAGCGCAACGACCATGAAGAACGCCGCTCCGCCGCACATGCCGGCCACGGATCCGCGGAGCATGCGGCGCGCGCAGTCGCGACCGGCAGCCCGGTGCGTCGAGACCGCCATGACCGCCGTGATCGCGGGGACGCTCGCCAGCATGCCGCTGACCACGGACCCCAGCATGGTGGACGCTACCGACACGCCAACCACCACAACACTGGCGAACAGCATCCTCAGGATGAGTCCCCGCCGTGTGGTTGGTGGAGCGGCCTCGGCAGCCGACGTCGCGCGTTTCGGACCTCGGGCGACGATCGCGACCAAACCCAGCACGACGGCTGCGAACAGCATCGTCATGTCCAGGCCTAAGTGCACCTGCGACAGTGCGAACGTCACGCTGAGACACGCGATCCCGGCGAAGGTGAGCGAGCGTCGCCACCCGCGCTCGGCGGCAGCGAGCGAATAGCCGGCGACGAACACTCCGGCGCCCACAAGCCCCAGCAACGTTCCGCGCGCGGCGTTCTCGGCGAAGCGCGGGCCGTGCTCGGTCAGAAGGAAGAAGGACGCGGGCCCGGAAGTGAGCGGCAGGCCCAGGACCCAGCCACCCACGGCAGCTCCCCACTTGTGCTCAACGACTGCGGCTACGGCTAGCAGGACTGGTGCGATGAGCGCTTTGGCGGTGAGCAGGAGAAGCATAAAGACGTCCTTTGCGGTGGAGCCATACCGGACAACTCCTATCCTCTCTCCGATTGAGCATCGCGTCCATTTACTCTATTCTTTGGTTAGCATCGTATATTTCTTCGCTTGCAAATGAGACGGGAGCCGAGACCGCCATGCCGCTGAACACCACAAGGTTGAGCATCCTGCGAGAAGTGGCCTCGCGCGGCACCATCACGGCGGCCGCCAAGGCGCTCTACCTCACTCCCCCCGCTGTCTCCCATCAGCTCGCCGTGCTCGAGCGCGAGGTCGGCGTGCCGCTTCTGCAGCGCACCGCGCGATCGGTCCAGCTCACGGGCGCCGGCCGACGTCTGGTCGAGCACGCCGACACCATCCTCGCCGAGTGTGAGGTCGCGCTGGCCGACGTCGAGTCGTTCGCCGCCGAGGTATCCGGAACCGTGCGGCTCTCCGCCTTCCAGACAGCGGCGCAGAGCATCGCGCTGCCAGCGATGGTCGCACTACGCAAGCGGTACCCTCGGCTCGAGGTCATCGCCAACGACCTAGAGCCCACGGTCGCGATTCCGGCGCTGAAGTCCGCACAGCTCGATATCGCGCTGTCGCACGAGTGGGACTACGTGCCGCTTCCCAAGGAGCCGGCGCTCGACCGCTTCGGGCTGCTCGCCGAGCCGATCTACGCGCTGCTGCCAGCGGGTCACCGGCTCGCCGGCGGACCCGTCCACCTTAAAGACCTCGCCGACGATGACTGGTGCGTCGCCAAGGAGTCGGCCGCCAGCCGCCGAGCCATCAACCGCATCACGAGCGCCGCCGGATTCGAGCCCAACGTGGTGCTGGAGAGCAACTACTTCCGCGCAATCGGCGCAGCTGTCGAAGCTGGCCTGGGCGTGGGAATCGCGCCGCAGATGACGGACCTGCGCGGCCTGAACCTGGTGATCCAGCCGCTGGTGGACCCGGCGATCCACCGTCGGGTGATGGCTGTGGTACGCAAGGGCTCCGGCGGCTCGCCCACCATCCGCGCGGTGCTCGACGCGCTGTTGGTCGCTGCGGAAGCTGCGTCGGCCTCGGCGGACACCGACTTCCCCGCCGGCGCCAAGCCCGCGCCCTGCTAGAACGCTCGGCTACTCGCCGCCCACGTACTCCTTGGCGACGTACTCCGAGGTGAAGAGCGCCAGAACCGCCGAGTAGCCCGGCCGGAACTCGATCGTATCGCCGATCATCGAGCACGCCGGCAGCTCGTGGACGTCCAGCACCAGGTGGTCGCTCGAAGCGCCCAGCACCTTGATTCGAGGATCGAGCGGCACCAGACCCTCGGGCGGCGCGTCCTGTCGCCCGATCGCGCCGAGCGCGCGACGCCGGGGACCGAGGTCCTCGAACACCGGCGAGCCGCCAAAGGCGTCCTGGGCACTGGTGCCGATGGGCTTGCTGGGCTTTAGCTTGCACTCGATGACGGGCGCCGAGAGGGTCACGGCGTCGGTGAAGAGCTCGAGGCCTGGAATCTGCTCGCGCGTTGCCGGGTCGACGCCAAGGACGATCGCCTCGCCGATGCGCAGGTTGCTGATGGTGCCCGGCGCAAGTCCGTGGATGACGGGGTCGAGCGAGGTGGAACTCCCACCGGAGAGGACGAGCTTGCGGCCCAGCTGCTCCTCAGCAGCGGCGTGGAGCGCCGCAAGCTCCCCGAGGTTGCGCTCGTCGGGGACGATGGCGCCGTAGCACGTCAGGCTCGCGCCGATGCCGATGACGTCGATGGCGCGATAGCGCTCGGCGCACTCGAGGAACGCCGGCAGCTCATCGGGCATCATGCCCTCGCGCAGGTCGCCGATGTCGACCATGACCAGCACACCGTACGTGCGACCTGCGCGCGCCGCGGCGGCGTTGAGCGCGTCGACCACCGCGAGCTCGCTGACCACCGAGATGTCGGAGACGCGCACGGCCTCGTCGGCAAGCGCCGGCACGGGCGTGCGGACCAGCCAGATCGGCGCCGAGATGCCGGCGTCGCGCAACCGAGCGGCGTTCTCGAGTCGCGACTCGCCGAGCGCCGAGGCGCCGCCGGCGAGCATCGCGCAAGCAACCTGGGGCGAGCCGCAGGTCACCTTGGTGACCGCAACGATGTCGACGCCGGGCAGTGCCGCAACGACGCGCCGGGTGTTCTCGGCGATCTTTGCGAGGTCGACGGTGACGGTGGCTTGTGCGGGCATTCAGACGCTCCTCGGTCCTGCGAAGTGATCAGGCGCGGCCCAATCACGCGGACAACTAGTAGGCACTCGTATCCTAGCGTGTTACGACCGGCGGGTGCGGAGCTACAATCACACCCATGAACCTGCCAACGCCCCGCATCACCCAGGCCACCACCGCCGAGCAGATCGACGCCGTTCGCAACCTCTTTTGCGAGTACGCGGCGTCGCTGGGCTGGGACCTGACGGACAGCCGGGTCGCTCACGAGGTGGAGTCGCTTCCGGGGCCCTACTCCCCGCCGGCCGGCTCCCTCATGGTTGCGTACGTCGGCGACTCCGCGGCGGGCGCGCTGGGACTGCAGCCGGTGCCGGAGGGCTGCCGCATCGATGGCGTCGGCGCCGAGAACGCCGGCGAGCTGAAGCGGCTCTTCGTGGCACCTCAGTTCCGCCGCTTTGGTGTGGGCCGGGCGCTCATGCTGCGCGCCGAGACCGAAGCACGCGCACGCGGCTACGACAGCCTTGTGCTCACCACCAGCGCCGAGATGATGCCGCTGGCCCAAGGCCTCTACGAGTCGCTCGGCTACGGCGAGTTCGAGCCGTACCGCGACGACATGCCGTGGCCCGAGATCAGATGGATGCGCAAGGCGCTGTAGGCGCTAGGCCCCGATGCTCCCCCGCATCAGCGCCACAACTGCCTCCGCCGAGAAGTGCGTCGACAGCGCGCCGCAGCACGCAAGCACGTAGTCGCGATCGAGCACGCAGCGCGCATCCGACGGCGGCAGCAGCCGATCGCTCCCGCCCTCTGGCCCCCGCACCTCGCCCAGGAGACCCTCGCCGCCGGGCAGCCGCACGAGTGCGCCGCCGGTGCCGATGAGCAGCCGACAGGCGGTCAGGTCTCGGCCGCGCGCAACGGTCTGTCGGCCGCGCGGCGTGTAGAGCTGCAGCAGCTCGCCCGCGTGGCGCTCGACCGCAGTCTTCGTGCAGAAGCGCGCGAGCGTCACGGCCGCGGCGATCTCATCGGACGTTGTGGGCACGGCGGGCGGCAGGATCGCCGGTCGCTCGGCTGGGGGCAGCAGTTCGGCGACGTAGGCGGCGCTCACGAAGGTGCCCAGGTCGCCCTCGACGGTGCGTTTGCTGTGGGGCTCGGGCTCGGTGGCGATCGCCGCCATCTCGGGGCTGCCGTCGGTGATCGAGTGGACGTCGGTGGTGGCTCCGCCGACGTCGACAACGACCAGGTCGCCCAGGGTCTCGGCGAGTAGCTCGGCGGCGATGAGGACAGCGCCGGGCGTGGGCAGGATGCGGCCGGTCACGAACTCACCGATGCGCTCCATGCCCGGGGCGTGCGTGATGTGCTCCTCGAACGCGTCGTGGATGACCGAGCGCGCGGGGACGATGTCGAGCTCGTCGATCGCAGGGTAGACGTTGCGGGTGATTCGGACGCGGAAGCCAGCGGCTTCAAGTAGTTGCTGCGCGTCTGCGCAGACCACGGAGTTGCCGGCGTAGACCACGATCGGTCGGATGGGCAGCTCACACAGGCGTCCGGCGTTGAAGAGCACCGTGTCGCAGTCGCCGCCCTCGACGCCGCCCGCGAGCAATATCAGGCTGGGGTCGGCGTCGACGATTAGCGCG
>CAZIPT010000036.1:0-19323 GCA_964541375.1 uncultured Eubacteriales bacterium | reverse complement strand
AAGCCCACCGCGCTCATTGTCACCCCCACCCGCGAGCTCGCCCTGCAGATCGAGGGCGTCGCCAAGCAGGCCGCCAGGTTCACCCAGCATCGCGTCGCCGTTGTCTACGGTGGCGTCGGCTACGGCCCGCAGGCGCAGGCCCTTCGCCGAGGAGTCGACGTTCTGGTGGCCACGCCCGGTCGTCTACTCGACCTGTGCAACCAGCGCGACTGCGATCTCTCGCACGTCGAGATCCTGGTGCTCGACGAGGCCGACCGCATGCTCGACATGGGCTTCTGGCCCGACGTGAAGCGCATCATGAACCTGCTTCCCGAGAAGCGGCAGAACCTGCTCTTCTCGGCGACGATGTCTCCCGAGGTCATGCGTGTCGCAGGCGACACACTACATCAGCCGGTGAGCATCGACGTCTCCCCGCCAAGCAAGCCGATCGAGGCCATCGAGCAGTCGATCTACCCCGTCGGCGGTCAGCAGAAGATGGACCTCCTAGTCCGACTCATTAAGGACCACAGCCTGCAGAAGGTGCTGGTGTTCACCCGGACCAAGCATCGCGCTGACCGCGTCGCCAAAGTGCTCGACCGTAGCGGTATCTCCGGTGCCGCCATCCATGGAAACCGTTCGCAGGGTCAGCGCCAGCAGGCGCTCGACGGCTTCAAGAAGGGCCGTCACCGCGTGCTCGTCGCGACCGATATCGTCGCGCGGGGCATCGACGTCGACGGCATCACTCACGTCAGCAACTTCGACCTGCCCAACGTGCCCGAGGACTACGTGCACCGCATCGGGCGCACGGCCCGCGCCGGCAAGAGCGGCATCGCGATCTCGCTCTACGCGCCGGAAGAGAAGGACCAGCTCCGCGACATCGAGAAGAAGATCGGCGCCATCATCGACACGGCGGACCATGCCGACTTCGTCTACAGCGAGGCTCGTCAGGTCCCGGACCCGGGTCGCTCGGCAACGTCTCCGCAGAAGCAGCAGCATCGCCAGACTCCCGGTGCCGGTCGCAAGGGCCGCCCCGGTGGAGGTGCTCGCCGCAGGCGCATGCATGGTGGCGGTGGCGCCCAGGGCGGCGGGCAGGGTGGGAGCGGAAGGTCCGGCGGCTCATCCGGTGGATCGAACTAGCACCGACGGCGCTTTCACACGTCTCAGCGAAGAAGACCCGCCTGCTTACGCCGGCGGGTCTTCTCTTGCAGCCAGATTCATCGAGCCTCTGATCAGCCGCCATACGAGGCGGCGGTTCCGGCGGATGGCTCGGCAACAGAACCGTCATCCCGCTTCTCGGGCAGCCGCCGCACCCAAGCCAACGCGATCAGTGCAAAGAGTGCGAGGAACGCGAGCCCTGCCCTCAATGCGGCGAGCTGTGCGTCGGAATACGCGGTCACGAGCTCAGTGGCTTGATCCGCAGGAAGCCCCGCGTCTGCGGCGGCCTTCTCGACCTGAGACGTCGAAACGAAGTTCGCGTTGGTATCGGCAGATGTCGCGACTTGCTGCTTCACGGTGTCGGGAAGGGTCGGGCTGGACATCACGGTCGTGCTGAAGTTTGTGGCCAGCAGACCGATAACGATTGAGCCGACGAGAGCGACTCCCAGTGATGCGCCGAGGTTCAGCGAGGTGCCCTGTAGCCCACCTGCCTCGCCGCCTCGCGAGGGATCGACCGATGACATGATCACGTTGCCCACCTGCGATGCCAACAGGCCGAGGCCGGCGCCCAGCAGAGCAAGGCCGGCGCCGAATCCCACCGTCGCCAGGTTGGGTGCGATGAAGTACAGGAGCACCACCTCTCCCACGAGCATGGCCGCAAGTCCGCGCTGGACGATGAGCTTGGGGGAGAACCTGCCCGTGAGCGCTGAGCCCCCCAGCGCGAAAACGAACAGCGCGACCGAAAGCGGGACGATGGTCTTGCCGGTCTGCAGCGCATCGAAACCGAGGACCGTTTGAAGGTAGAGCGGAAGCACGAAGAACGTCGCCTGGATGATGAACGCCTGGATTCCCTGGACGATGAGACCGGCCTTCATCCTGGGAATCTGAAGGAGCGCCGGGTCCATAAGCGGCTCACCACCGCGTTCCTTGACCTTGGTCTCGCGTCTAACGAACACGACGAGGAGAAACGAGCCTCCGATGATGAGCCACAGTGTCGGGGAGAGGCCGAGCGGCGCCAGTGGCACGCCGTTGATTGTGGGAACACCAGGCTTCGCGACCACCCAGCCCCATGCGCTCGAGCGCAAGACGCCCAAGACGATCGCCCCGAGCCCTGTCGCCGAGAGGACCGCACCGGCCATGTCGAGCTTGCTCTTGCGCCCCACGGTCGCAGGGATGAGCTTGAGAAACAGCATGACGATAAGCACCGTGACTGTCTCGGCCGCGAAGACGGTTCGCCAGCTGTAGGTCGCGTACGTGGTCACCCATCCGCCGATGAGCGGTCCCGCCGCCATCGATGCCCCGGCGACTCCACCCAGGATCCCGTAGCAGAGCGCACGCTGCTTGCCTCGGTAGGTCGCCGCGGTGAGCGAGGCGATGGCGGGGATCACGAGGATCGCGCCGAGTCCCTCGACAAGCGACCAACCTATGAGCAACTGCGTCAGGTTCTGCGAGAACGCCGTCATCAGCGAACCGGTGCCGTAGACGAGCAGCCCGATCCAGAACGTGCGCTTGGCGCCCCAGCGGTCGCCGATCTTGCCGCCGACGAGCATGAACGCGGCCATGACCAGGGTGTACATGGTGATCGCCGTTTGCAGGCCCACGATGGTCGTATTGAGGTCGGCAGCCACCTTGGAGATGGATACGTTCATCACGGTGGTATCGAGCACCATGATGAACTGGGCCGCGGCCAGCATGCCGATAACGCCCCAGCCAGCCTTCGCCTCAACGGCGTTCTGAGTGTCTGCCACGTCGTCCCCCCCTGGACTTGAGTGCGCTTGAATCGAGCCGTCCCCTTGAGGTCATTGTACGCCGAGAGGTGCCCTCCGAACGCTGCGAGCCGCCGTACAATGCCCATTTGCACGCAGCGCGCGCTAGTGGGCAACGATGTACTCGATGGCGACCACAGCTACTCCGAGTCCGCCGTAGACGACGGCGATCAGGAGGCGGCGCGGCCACGTCTCCTTGGTCAGCCAGCCAGCCAACAGACCCACGAGCAGCAAGAGGATGACGCCTACGTAGCCGGACCACTTCACGCCGGTCTCGAGACTCCACAGGCCGGTACCCGTGGCCAAGATCGGAACCGCAAGCACGAACCCGGCAACGACGATCGGCCACGACCCGGCAAATGTGTCGCGAATCTCTTTGCCTGTCGGGCGCCTTCCGATGGTGACCCGTCGGCTCAGCATCTGCGCATAGCCGTGCGCGAGCCAGATTGCGACGGCGCCAATCACCACGATCGCCGCCGTTCCGATCCAACCCTGCTCGGGATGCGCGCCTATCCCGGCTACGGCGACCATGCCGGTGACGATGCCGTAGACGAACTCGGCCAGCCGGTGGCCGTCGATCTCGGCCCTGCTAGCCACGGACGCCTGTTTTTGAGTCATCTCGTGCTCTCCTCGGTCGTGGACTTCTCGGCGCCGGTAGGCAGGCCTCGGCCGCGGGTGTCGCCATCGGACGGCAGGTCTTCCTCGGGTAGCTTGCCCTCTCGCTGCAGCATCCCCATCCGCAGGGTGTCGTAGATGGGGCGGCCGCCGAGCGCCGAGGCGACGAGCATCGCGGTGGCCGCAGCGATGAGCATCGGGACAACCTGTGTGGTGGTCGCCGCCATCTCTGCAACGAGCGCGACGCCGGTAAGCGGTGCGCGCACAGTCGCGGCAAAGAACGTCGACATCCCGATGATGACGAACGCACCCGGGGACAGCCGCAGTGCAGGCACGAGCCAGTTGCCCCAGTTGGCGAAGAGCACGCCGAGGAGTGCCCCTACGACCAGCAGCGGCGCGAAGAGGCCACCAGGCGTCCCGGCAGCGTAGGAGATGGGGCCGAGAAGCCAGCGGGCCACTAGCAGGATGGCGATCGTTGCCAAGGGGAGACTCCCGCGCAGGAGCCAATTCGCCGTCGCGTCGGACCCCGCGAGTACGCTCGGCTCGAACCACAGCGCGAGACCCACGATCGCGCCGATTGCTGCAGCCCGAAGTTCGGCTGGCACCTGAGTGAACGCGGCCACGAAGCGCTTTGTGCCGATGACGAGGCGATTGTAGGCGACGCCGAGCGCACCGAGCGCTGCCCCGAAGAGCAGTGCCGCGGCCGACGTCTGCCATCCCGCAGGACGCAGCGCACCGACAATGAACATCGGCGACCTGCCCAGTATCACGCTGCCCACCGTCCATGCCGTCCCTGCGGCGAGCAGGCTCGCTACGGCCAGCCGTCCATCAGGCCGCCGTCGGACCTCCTCGAAGGTGAAGATTGCGCCTCCCATTGGCGCACCGAAAGCCACACCTAGACCAGCTCCGGCAGTTGCTGTCTGCAGGTCGCGCATGTCGGCGTCGGGGACGCGCAACACCCTTGAGAGGATGTCGGCGATGCTGGCGCCCATCTGGACTGTCGGTCCTTCTCGGCCGAGCACGAGTCCCGCGCCGAGGGCCACGGCGCCACCGACGAATTTCACGGGTAGGACGCGAGCTCTCGCGGGGTCTTCCTGTCCGCGGTCCACCGCCTCCACCCGCTGCACGCCGCTTCCGGCCGCCTCAGGCGCCCATCGCACGAGCAGCCGCGCGAACGCTGCACAGCTAGCGACTCCCACGATGACGAGGAACAGACCGAGCAGGCCGAGGTGATGTGCCGACGAGACCGCAGTCACACGCCACTTCTCGGCGACCATCAGAGCCAAGCGGAAGAGCGCGCCAACAAGACCGATTGCAGTGCCGGCGACGACGGCGAGAACTGCCATGCGCCAAAGCGGCAGACCAGCCGCAGTGCGGTCGCCGTTCTCTGCACTTGCAGAGCGTTCAGCGGCAGGCACGTCGACTCCTCCTCCGTCGGGGCCGCCCAGGACCGCGGCGGGCGGTCGTGCTCTGCTCGGCGCTCATCAGTCGACTCGAGTTACTGCGGGCGGGAACCAGCTCCCCTCAGACACCGACGCATCGGGCCGATAGGCCCGCAGTCCTATGATGAACTCCTCCATCGGCGAGGGAAGCCAGTTCCCTTCACCGTCCGTGGGCCGATCCGACTGCAACTGCAGCGTGAGGGAACCGTCACTCGCGTACGTGAGTCCGGCCGTATCGGGTCGCACGACGTACCGGTCGATCTCGTTGTCGACGAGGAGCCCGTCTGTGCCATACATGGTCACCGACCAGAACCCCATCTCGCCGACCGGCGGAAGCTGGCCCGGCGCAAAGTTCAACATGTAGCGGGCCTTCCCGGTCAATGGCCCACTCTCCGAGTCGAGATGCGCGAAGAAGTAGATGGCCTCGGTCGGGACCAGCGAACCGATCTGACTCACCTGGATCGCGGCTCGCGAGAGGATGTGCGGGCCGGGCACGCCGGCGTCGGGATCGGGGACGTTCCAGCCGTTGCGGAACGGACCGGCGGAGAGTCGGGCATCGATGGCGGCCTGGGCATCGGCCGATCCGGCGCGCACCGCGCCGAGTCGATCGGGGTCGGTAGGCAGCGCGGAGTTCGGTCCGAGACCCGCCGTGTCGAAGAGGGCGACGAGCCCGTCGTCCTCAGGCGGGACGCCATTGAGGGCGATGTAGCGCTTCGCATGACCCAGCATGGCGAGCGGATCCGAGATGCCCCGCATGCCCGGGATGCTCCACTCGGCAAGATCAAGTGCCGGAAACGGACCGCCTCCGAGCGGTGTGAGGGAGATCTCGTCCTGGAGGGCGCGCACCGAGTCGTACTCGGCCTCGCTACGCACGAAGATGCGCTGGTAAAGGTTGATGATCGGCGTGGGTGCAACTACGACGCGGTCCACCCCTGAAGGTGTCTCACCGCTCCAACCCGGCGGCACGATCAGCACCTTTGCACCATTCACGTCTCCCGAGCTCGTCCCCACTATGGCGAAGTTGTTGAAGTACGAGTCGTGGAGCGCCACCGAGAAGTATCTGTCTCGGATCGGCGGCACGCTCAGAACCACCGGCCCGTGCTCGGCGAGAAGCAGGTACGCCGCGCCGTAGAGCGTGTCGACATTGGGGAATCGGTTGTCGGTCTTGGGATCCGACAGGGTGCGCACAAGCACCCAACCGCCTATCGGAGGCTCGCCGGGGCACATGTACGCACGACCCTGGATGAACTCCGTGAGCTGCCGCATGTGCAAGAACGCCGGCAGAGCGTACAGGTGAGCTTGCGAGGCGATCGCCCGAGTCGTGAAGAGCTGCGAGCTCTCGATCTCGCGTGCCGAGAGGTCGACGCGGAAATCCTCGATCAGCCGAGCGGCCGGGTTGTCCTGTGCCATCGGGGTCGCTCCCATCTGGTGGTGGTCGCGATAATGGTACCCAACGGCCCCATTGTCGGTTCGCGGCCAACCTGGCTTCGGCAAGTGTGACGCGGTTGGAACCCTTTGGGAAAGGGGACAGGCGACGGATCCGGCCGCTTGTCCAGTGCGATCCGTGGTGGGCCAGGCTGGACCCGACCCAGCGACCTCACGGTTATCAGGAGTAGGGTGCGAGTGCCGCTTAGTCGCTCACGGCAAGACGATGCCCGCTCGCGATGCGCATGCTGATCAGGCTCGAATAGGAGTGCGCGAGTGCGACGGCGACCGCACCCACGACGATGATTACTGTAGAGCCGATCCACCGCGACGCGTGACCACCCGTCATCGCCGAGTTGGCGAGCATCGCGGTCACGGCTCCGTACACCAACTCGGTCAGGCGGTGAGTCGATCCTGTGATTGACGGCCGGGGCATCTTCCCCTCGCCCCTTTTCCAATGTCAACCAGGCGCCTCCTTCGAATTGCCGGCTCTAGACCTCACTTGAGCAGCACCATGATCCCTTGCACCAAGAAGTCGACACCGAGCAGTGCACATATCCAAAACATGATCTTGTGGTTGTTCCTGATCAGCAGCCCTTTGAACTTGTCCAGATTCACTGCCGCTCCTTCGCCGCCGAGCAACTGGTAGCCGATGATGCCCAGGTAGGGCAGCATCGCAATCAGCGTGAAGACGCCGGCAACGATCATCACCTGGGCAAAGGTCAGCCCGGCCTCGTTCATCGTGTTGCCGGCGGTGAGCAGTAGTGACAGGTTCTTGGGGTTCATGACGGTCACACCCAGAGCGAGAAGGGCCACAGCGCCTGGGCCCATCGACTCGATAGAGGCCAGTATCTCGGGAGGCTCGGCGACGTTGTACTGCTTGAGATTGGAGAGCGCGAGAAGCAGCAGAAGGGCGCCGAACACGATCTGGACCCAGGGCCCCATTCCGCCGGCTCCCGCGCCGCCCGCGGCCTTCTCGGCGGTGGCCCCCATCACAGGCAGGATGAAGGTAGGGATCGCAACCGCCAGCAGGAATGCAATGCCGTTGACCCGTGCCCGTGCCGAGAAGATCACCAAGATGAGCTCTATGATCGGGAGGGGGCTGAATGCGAACCCTGCCGCTGCCGGAATGAGAGCGGCCAGCACGTCTGTGACATACATTCGCTTTGCCTTCCGTGGGGGGCCGAAACCGCCGGCTCGGCTGACTGCCCGCGCCTAGTCCTTCCGGACGATCGCCGCCGGCCACCAACCGCGGTCTGAGACGGCTTGCCCCGGGAGGTAGATGCGGAGCGCCATGAAGAACCCTGCCGGGTCGCTCGGCAACCAGTTCGCCTCGGGGACGCCCTTTGGCTTGTCCGCTTGGATGTAGAGCGTCAGCGAGCCGTCATCGCCATACGTCAGCCCGGGCGAGTCGGGACGCAGTGCGTAGCGCTCGAGCGGATTGTCGAAGAGGTAGGAGCCCTTCGTGTACAGAGTCAGCGACCAGAAGCCCCCGTCGCTGTGAGGGGGCAGCGCATCCGCTGGGAAGGTGATCGAGTAGCGACCCTGCCCGCTGAGCGTTTCGCTGAAGAGGTAGATCGCGTGCGAGGCCGGGAACGAGGCTATCTGAGTGAGCTGGTAGACGGCGCGGGTAAGGATGTAGGGACCTGCGATTCCCACATTCGGATCGGGGATCTTCCACCCGTCTCGATAGTCCCCACCCGAAGTGACCGAGTTGATCGCGGCTTGGGCATCGGCCGCACCCATACAGATCGCCTCGATGCGCTCCGGATCCGTTGGGATGGCCGAATCCGGGCCCAAGCCTGCGGTCGCAAACAGTGCGGCTAGGCCGGTGTCTGCCGCCGGTGGTGGATTGACGCCCATGTACCAGCATGCCCGCTTGAAGAACTCCATGGGATCCGCGATCTCACGAATGCCCTCCTCCCGGAAGGCGGAAAGATCAGCCGGTTCGAGGGCCGCGTCATCTGTGCCCCAACCGTACAGGGGCGTGATGGTGATCGCGTCTTGGAGCGCATGCAACTGCTGGTACTCCTCTGCCCCACGGATGAAGATCCGCTGGTACATGTTGACCATGGGGGTGGGAGCCTCGATGACGTCGGTCATGCCTTCGGGTACGTCACCCCTCCAGCCGGGGGGCGTGAGCAGATAGTTCGCGCCACCGGTGTCACCAGTGGAGGTGCCTTTGACCGCGAAGTTGTTGAAGTACGCGTCGAGGAACGCAACAGAGAAATACCGGTCATCGATGAGCGGCGTCGAGACAACGACAGGGCCTGTTTCCGTCAGAAGCAGATACGCCGCCGCATACAAGGTGTCCACGTTCGGCAGCGTGTTCGTGGTCTGCGGATTCGCCAGCTCCCGCATCTTGACCCATCCCCCGAACGGCGGCTCGCCGGGGGAGAGCTGTTCCCGCCCCGCGATCCACTCCGTCACCTGGCGCATGTTGATGAAGGCTGGCAACGCGTAGAGGTAGGCAAGAGACGCGATCGATCTGATGTGGGCAAGCTCTGCGGCACGAATTTCCCGAAGGCCCATGTCGAGCCGAAACGACTCGATTTTCGGCAGCGCGCTGGGTACATGCATTGCGTCCCCCTTCTGAGACTCGCAACCTAGTCGGTCACGCAACGATGTGGAGCTGTTGAGATATTGTGGGATGGAATATTCCACAATTATGGTGACGTCAATCAGCCCGAGCCGCGACTCGCACGCAGAGCGGCCAATCGATGGCGAGCGGAGGTCGACATGGACGACAAGACTGGGGCCCCGGGCAGCAGGCGACCCGGTAGACCGTCCCATCGGAACGACGCCACGCAGCGCATTCTTGATGCGGCAGAGGCCCTGTACGGCGCACGGGATCCGGCGAAGGTGTCGGTTGAAGACATCATCGTGAGCTCGGGTGTCCCTCGGACGACGGTGTATCGCTGCTTCTCCTCCAAGCGCGACATCATGGTCGCTGTGCTCGGACGCGGTTCACAGCGATTCGCTGCGCGCCAATCTGAAGCGATGGCTGCAGGAGCCACGCCCGCTGAAACGTTCGAGCTGGCCATGGAAGAGGGCTCCTTCCTCCAGTTGGTGCCGCAGCTCGCACGCGAAGGCATCACCCCTCGCGATGTACCCGGGTCGATGGTCGAGACGCGTCAAACGCTCACGTACTTCGCGAATGGCCTTGAGCCCCAGACGGGCTTCGATCCGCGCTTGATCGTCGCCTTTCTGGCCGCGTCCACCGTTGGCTGGCAGTCGACCGAGAAGTTCTATCTCGACACGGTCGGCATGGAAGATATAGACATACACGCGGTTCGTGCTGAAATTGCACGACTGATGATTGGCATGATGGCACTCGCTGATGAATCGGCTGTCGCCTCGATGGAGCACATCGAAGAGACAATCGGTTCAGCGAGTCAGGTGGAGGACTAGACGCGAAAGAGCTCTCCCCCTCCGTGTACGGTCCCGTAGGAGCTCGGGCTACGCTCCGAGCGTGACGTTGCGGTTCCCGGACAGCCGACATATGCCCAAACGGCAGCGTTCGAGGCATGTCGCGCCGGGATTCTCGGCGTTGATGACATCAGGCGTCCGCCTCTTCCCCAACACGCGCCGTCGATGTATTTTACCAATTGGACACTAACGCTGACAGCGGGGGGCTTCGCGAGCGACGGACGGCACCGTGGGGGAACGGGGTTCGTCACTCTCAGCCAGAGGGAAGTGTGAGTGCGGACGTGAAGAAGCCAGCCGAGAACGACCGTGCCGTCAGCACCGTGAAACGCGCAACGCGCGGTGTCTCAGGCCGCGACTTCATCGCTGGAGTCACCAACGCGGTCACCAACATCCCGGACGCCATGGCAAGCGCGGTGCTCGCCGGCCTCAACCCCATCCAGGGCCTCTACGCCATCATGGTCGGCACGCCCGCCTCGGCATTGACCACCAGCTCCCAATTGATGACGGTGGCGGTCACCGGCGCGATGGCCCTGATCGTCGGCGACTCGCTCGCACCCCTTGCAGCTGCCGAGAAGCTCGAGGCGCTCATCGTCCTGACGGTCCTTGTCGCCGTCGTGCAGATTGCTCTCGGACTCGCTCGGGCAGGTACGCTGGTGCGGTTCGTGTCCAACGCCGTACTTCAGGGATTCCTGTTCGGCGTGGCGGTCAACATCGTGCTATCGCAGATCTCCGATCTGACCGGCTACTCGAGCGATCTCCCCGGCAAGGTCGGAAAGGCCATCGACACCCTCTTGCATCCGGGACAGATAGACCTGCAGCTGCTGAGCTTGGGCCTGGCCACCATCGCGATCGTCATACTCGTCGAGAAGACGCCGGCCAAGGACTTCTCGTTCCTGGTGGCACTTGTCGTGGCTACGCTCGGCGCTCTCCTGCTTCACTGGGACATCCCCACGGTGCAGTCGCTCGGCGAGATCCCGCGCGCACTGCCGAAGCCGACGATCCCCAGTCTGTCACTCGCCGCTGGGCTGATCGTGCCGGCCATCTCGATCGCGCTGGTCGGCTTGATCCAAAGCGCGGGCGTCAGCAAGGGCACACCGAACGCCGATGGCTCCTACCCCAACATGAACCGCGACTTCATCGGCCAGGGCGTGGGCAACGCGGCGTCCGGCCTGTTTGGCGGAATGCCTATAGGCGGGTCGGTCTCAAGCACGGCGCTCGTGAAGCAGCTCGGGGCGACGTCGCGTATCGCGAACTTCATAGTCGGCCCGATCATCGCCGTCGTGGTCCTGCTCTTCTCGAGCGCTGTCGAGGTCATTCCCCTCGCCACACTGGCGGGGCTGCTGGTCATCATCGGGATCCGAGCCATCAAGCCAGGCGCCATCCGGACGGTGTGGCAGACCGGTCTCCCCCCTCGGATCATCATGATAACCACCTTCGTCGCCGTGCTGATAATTCCCATCCAGTACGCAGTGCTCCTTGGAGTCGTGCTGTCGGTCCTGCAGTACGTCTACAGCTCCTCGCTCGACGTGCGCGTCGTGATACTGGAGCCCAACTCGGACGGAACATATGCCGAGAAGCCCGCTCCCGAGGTGCTGCCCGATGACCAAGTGACCGTCATCGACATCTACGGCAGCGTGTTCTATGCGGGCGCCGACATCATCGGAGGACTGCTCCCGAAGGCCGGCGGCACTCATCGCCCGGCCGTCGTACTGCGGCTTCGCGGTCGCGCCGACATAGGGAGCACCTTCCTCGGCATGGTGGAGCGCTATCGCGGCGAGATCGAACAGGCGGGTGGCGTCCTCCTCCTTGCCGGCGTCGGTCCCGAGCTGCACGAGCAGCTCGAGCGTAAGGGGGTCCTGGAGGCACTTGGGGAGAGAAGGGGGTAGGCAGAACATTGGAGCCAGACGGCATCGGTCAGCTGGGCAAGGAATGCTGCACGGCGGTGGCTGGGCGAGTCCGGCGGCAGAGGGTGACCTGCACGATCTGGTGACGCGCTGCCGTGCGTGGGCGTGTCACCAAGACTGAAACGGGGGGGTATTGGCATGCTGCAGATGCGCGTCTATCTCGCCAACGAACGCGCGCAAGAGATCGGCTCTCTCCTGCAGCAAGTCGAGGGGGCACGGCACGTGGTGGCGGTCGGGACCACGTTCGACGGCTCCAAGACCCTGATCACCGCCGAGCTCACCCCCGCGATGACCGATCGCGTCATGCGCCGAATGATCGAGGCGGGAGTTCTGCCCGAGGAGATCGACGTGCTGCAGTCCGAGACGGTGCCCACGATCGAGGCCGGTGAGCGCTCGTGGCTCGCACCGCGCGGCGAGGCCCTGGTGTGGAGCGCCGTGGTGAACCAGGCGCGAGTGAACGCCCGGTTCAGCGCCAAGTACGCCACCTTCATGATGATCGCGGGCATCATCGCCGCCTTCGGGGTGATGACCGAGAACGCGGTCCTCATCGTCGGCGCAATGGCTTTGGCACCCGATCTCACCCCGATCATCGCCACCAGTGTCGGTTTGGTCGGACGGCGCTGGAGGCTTGCCGGCCGCGGTACGCTCACTCTCGCAATCGGCTATGCGTTCACGACGCTCGCGGCCCTTCTCACAGCCGCATTCATGCGCGGAGCCAACCTGCTGCCGAGCGGCTACCAGCTCTCGCAGGCGACCATACAGTCCTTAGCCACCTATAACGTGATGATCGTCATCATCGCACTGGCCGCAGGCGTGGCCGGCATGTTCGCATTCGAGACCAAAGCGGGGGCGGCAGTTGGGGTGGCGATCTCCGTAACGACCATCCCGGCCGCCGCGTACGCGGGCGTCTCAATCGGCCTGTTGCAGTCGGCCCACGCGCAAGAAGCGCTCGTGATGCTCACTGTGAACGTGATCATGCTGCTTCTGGGCGCGACCATGGGACTCGCCGTCCAACTTGCCGTGGGCAAGCGGCGTGGAATCGTAGACCCGGCAGGTCTCTTGCGCGATGCAGCCGGAATCGAATCTGCCGAGGCAGCCCAACACGAGAGGGAGAGTGCATGACCACGCCGACTGAGACTCCGATGGCCCTTGCGCAGGGGCGGCTGACGACGCCTCGCGCCGCAGGCGTGGCCGGCATCGTCTTCTCGATACTGTTCGCAGCGTCGGTGATCATCATGCGTTCTGTCGTCGAACCCGGCTCCATGGGTCCGCTGGCCGACGCCGCCGGGCTGGCGATGCAGCACGCCACAATCGTCCCCGCCTATCTCCTGCCGTTCGCCGGCATCGCCTTTCTGTGGTTCATCGGGGTGGTGCGCGATCTCATCGGCGCGCACGAGGACCAGTTCTTCGCGACCGTCTTTCTCGGCAGCGGCATCGTCTTCGTCGCTATGGTGTTCGCCGCCGCTTCGGTGCTGACCGGGCTGCTGACGCTGGCCCAACCCACCGGTCCCAACGCCGAGCTCGGCCAGTCGATCGCGCGCGCGATGTTCTACATGTTCGTAGCGCGAAGCGCCGGCGTGTTCACGCTCGTGACGTCGACCATCGTTCTTCGTATCGGCGCACTACCCAAGTGGGCGGCCCTTGTCGGACTCGCCGTGGGCCTCGTACTGCTTCTGGGCGTGCAGGCGTTCGATATGGTCATCCTGCTCTTCCCAGTGTGGGTCGGGCTGATGAGCGTGTTGCTCCTGGTGAAATCGTCCAGCATGAATGTTAAGAAGGCCCCTGAGGACTCCGTTTCAAGGAGTTCGAAGGCCTGAAGCCGTTGCGATGTTAAGGGGTGAATCATGACGAAACAGCCGAATATCCTCATGATCGTGACCGACCAGGAGTATGCCCACCAGTCTCTGCCGGCGGGCTTTGTCTTGGCCAACCGGGATCGTATCCATTCCCGCGGGGTCACCTTTGCCAATCATCACGCCACCACCACGGTTTGCACCCCCTCCCGCTCGGTGATCTACACCGGCCGACATACGCCGCACACCCGCATGTTCGACAACACCAACTTCGCCTGGATCGACGATATGAAGGCCGATTCTGAAGGCTTGCCCACCATCGGTCATATGCTGCGCGATCTGGGCTACCACACCGTCTACAAAGGCAAGTGGCACCTCTCGGAGTTCCCCGCTGAGGGCTCGCGTGAAGCTATGGAACCCTTCGGCTTCTCCGAGTACCAGGATTGGGGCGATGTGGTGGGCGGGCCTATGGATGGGCTCTTGAAAGATCCCAAGATCGCGGATGAGGCCGTTGACTGGCTGACGAAGCGTGCCCCCGAGGTCGCCACGACTCAACCCTGGTTCATGACCGTGAACTTCGTCAACCCTCACGATGTGATGTTCTTCGACACGGACGGCGATGAGACGGTCCAGGCAAACAGCATGTTCCCGATCTTTGACGCGCCCGATGCGCCGCTTTATCAGCAGAAGTGGGAGACGGCTTTGCCCGGCTCCTTCTGCGACGACCTGGAGGGACAGCCGCCGGCCGTCCGCAGCTACAAGGGCCTGTGTGACGTGTACTATGGCCCGATCCCGATGGACCGCCGGGACATGTGGCACAACCATGTCAACTACTACCTCAACTGCCTTCTCGACGTAGACCGGCACATCGGAGCAGTGCTGGATGCTCTGGAAGCGTCCGGCCAGGCTGATGACACGATCATCATCTTCACCTCGGATCACGGCGAGATGGGCGGTGCTCATCACCTGCGCCAAAAGGGCAGCGTGGCCTTCCGGGAAACCGTCAACGTGCCTTTGGTGATCGTGGATCCCCGCCACGCCGGCGGAGCCAGGACGGATGCGGTGGGTTCCCATCTCGACATGGCCCCCACCATCCTGGCCTATGCCGGCCTGCCGGAGGACGAGCGGCAGCAGCGGTATCCCCTCCTGAAAGGGCATGACCTTTCAGGAGTCGTGGAGGATCCCACCTCAGTCGGACCGCGCGGCAGCAGCGGCGAGCCGGGCAAGGGCTGCCTGCTGACCTACGACATGATCGCCACCGTCGACGCAGAATGGTTCAGCCGCAACGCGACCAAGGTGTTCGACGCGGCCGCAGCCAAGGCTGGCGTGGAGTTCCATCGCGGTATGGACTCTTTCAAGGGCATGTTGGACGAGATCGGTGTGCCGAATCTTGAGAAGCGAGAGATCTTCCGCTGCGTCTTTGATGGTCGATACAAGCTGGTCCGCTACTTCGGGTTGGGCACCTACAACCTGCCGGCAACGGCTGAGCAGTTGCTGGCCGACAATGACGTCGCCCTCTACGACCTGTTGATGGATCCTGAGGAAATGGACAATCTGGCTGACCCGGCTAATCCCAAATACAGTGAAGAATTGCTGTCGTCCATGAACCAGAAGCTCAATGCGCTGATCGATGAGGAGATTGGGGAAGACAAAGCCCTCTTCACCCTCTAGGCGGGTGCCTCAGCTCTTCGCGGACGCGGATCAACCGGCCGCCCCGAAGCGAACGAGGCGCGTGCGTGCCCCTAGGCGCAGACGCTTCCCTGATAGACAAATCGTCGAAACTGACCGCGAGACGCGGCTGCTTGACTCCAGCGTCAAGCGACAGCCGGCAAGTGCCCTACAAGGCCGTCGACGATGGCCCAGGCAAGAGACGACGCCGAAGTAGGCGAGCCGAGCTCGCCTTGCTCGCCTACACGGAGCCGCCGGCTTCGGGGCTTTCCGCCTCCGTCAATTCACCGTCGAACGGATGCCTGCCACTGCTCATCAGGTAGCTCAAGCCGAGAGTACTCTCCGATGACTCAAGCGAGAGCCGCACGATCATCGTCATGGGAACCGAGAGGATCGCGCCGACCGGACCCAGGATGTAGCCCCAGAACAGCAGCGAACCGAAGACCACCGCCGCCGAGAGATCAGTGCCCTCGCCCATCTGCCGAGGCAACAGGATGTTCTGGATTCCGCCGTTGATCACGATGAATGCGACGATGACAACGAGCGCGGCCTGCGGGCCTGAGACGAGAAGTGCCATCAGCGCCGGACCCACGAGCGACAGCATGAACCCTACGCTCGGGATGAACCCGAAGAGGAAGGCCAGCGCGCCCCAGAGTACCGCGTAGGGCACCCCCATCACGAAAAGCAGAGCGGTATCGACCGCGGCCACCAGGAAGTTCACCCAAGCGGTCACCACCACGTAGTTGCGCACGTTCCCAACAAATCGATCGAGGGGCGCTCGGGAAACCGGCGTCGCTATCGCCTTTACCTTCGCCGGCATGAACGTGGACTCCAGGAGCATGAACACAGCGAGCGCCAGCATGAACCCGAAGTTCGCAAACGCGCTCACGAGCCACGCGGCCACCTCTGCCACCATCTTGGCGAGAGCGCTCGTGTCGGCCTGTGGAGCAGACGACGCCGTGATGCCGATGGCGGACAGTGCCTGGACGACCTGGCTCTGCAGCTGAGCGAACTGCTCCTCATACTGAGGCAGGTCGGCTATGAAGTTGTTGAGCGATGAAACGACCACGACGATTGCGGCACCGATGCCCACCAACGTCGCGATCACTGTGATGATGAAGGCGAACGTCGGATGCACGCCGCGCTTGATGAGCCACCGTTGCAGCGGGGCAATCGACACCGCAATGACGAAGGCCATGAGGAACTGACTCACTATCTGACTGGCGCCATGAACGGCCGCCAGGATGATTACTACCGAGGCGATACCGAGGGCCATCGGGAGAAACGTACTCCCTCCCGGGAGCCCGAGCTGGCGTTCTGTGTCTTTCACGTCCATCTCCTCTCGGCCAGGATCGGCCTACGCCGTCCGGCTCAGCGGCACCGGCACCGTGCTACTCCGGATACGCCTCAAGCCTCCCTCGGCTCTTCCGCGTGTCTCACCGCCGCGTCGAGCGTCGGGAACACGTGATCTACGCCGATGGCGTCGACCAGGCCCGTCCCGCGGCCCTGGTCGAGAACGGGTGCGTGGACGTCGGCCACGCACCATTCGATGCCTTGCTCGCGCAGGGCCTTGATGAGCCCGATGAGCACCTCGGTGCTGGTGATGTCGATCTGGTCCTGAGCACTCGCATCAAGTACGACGATCCTGACGGGTGGGTCCGCCTCGGCTATGAGGGTCTTCACGCGGTCGCGAACGGCGAGAGCGTTCGCGTAGTAGATCTGGGCATCAGGACGCACTATCAGTACGCCAGGCACAGCGGCGTTCTCCGGGTGTCGCTCCAGGTCGGAGTAGGCGCCCGGCACCCCAGGTACGCGGCCGAGAGAGGACACGTGCGGACGCGCCGTCCGATAGACGACGAACAGCAGCGAGCCGACCAGCCCGATGACCATGCCCTGCAGAACGTCGATGAGCAGGACGCCGGCCATCGCCAGCACTCCGAACCACACCTCTGCCGGTGCCTCCTTGCGAAGCTTGATCAGCTTCCGCGAGGCGATGATGTGCCAGACCGCATGGATGATGAGTGCGCCGAGCACCGCCTCCGGCAGCGACGCGAAGAGCGGAGTGAGGAAGAGCACCGTCACGATCGTCACTGCCCAGGTCACGAGGTTCGCCACCTGGGTTCGAGCGCCCGCCCCCTCCTTCACAGCAGACGATGACATGCCGCCACCGGCGATCATGCCGCCGAGCAGCGCGCTTGCCACATTGGCCACCGCGCTAGCGTTGAGCTCCTGATCGGCGTCCACCTCGTAGCCGTGCTTGTCGGCGAACTCCCGCGCAACACCGATGCTCTCGCTGAACGCAACGAGCAAGACGCCGATCGCGGGCAAAGCCATCGCGAGCAGGTCTTGGATGGGAACCTGCGGGACGGCCAACGATGGCAGCCCCTGCGGAAGCTTCCCCACGACCTCGACGCCGTAGTTGCCGCTGAGGTTCAACGCCGAGCTGAGCGCAATCGAACCGAACAGCACCACTAGCCCGGCGGGAATCTTCTTGCTGAGCGCCGGGAGGCCGAAAAGCAGGAGCAACGCACCCGCCCCGCAAGCGACGGCGACCAAGTTCGCCTGGGGAAGCTCCTTGAGGACGCCGAAGAACTTCTCGGCGGTGTTTCCCGATGTCTTGGGCACGCCGAACAGCTTGTAGAGCTGCCCCACGGCGACAAAGACCGCCAGGCCGACAACGAAGCCGTCCATCACGGGCTTTGACAGGAACTGAGTGATGAATCCGAGTCTGGCAACGCCAGCAGCCAGATAGACAAGACCCACCACGAGGACAAAGGCGGCCGCATAGGTCTGATACGTCTTGGGATCAGAGGCATTGGCAGCGGACGACGCCACGAGGGCTGCAGCCACCGAAGAAGCGAGCAGTGCCGCTGTTGCAGAGGTGGGTCCGACCGACAGATGGCGCGAGGTTCCGAACACCGCATAGACAAGGAAGGCCGCGAGAATCGTGTAGAGGCCGGCCTGCGGTGGTAGGCCCGCAATGCCGGCATACGCCATGGCTTCGGGTACGACGAGACCCCAGAGCGTCAGTCCCGCGACTACGTCAAAGGCCAACCACTTGGGGTCGTAGCTCGGCAACCACGACAGAATCGGGATGTAGCGTGCTATCCCGGCCTTGCGTTTGGCTGTTGGTGACCCACTCAACTACGCGCAGCTCCCCTCGTCTTCGCACACAGTCCTTCTCGACCGCACCCCCTGTGCAGTTGCGCCAGCCGACCGCTACGTGTCTTTCTCCGTGACCTCGGAGATGAGCGCCAGGTCGGCCATGTAGCCTGCGATCTCGATCAGTTGGCGGTGAACTTCTTCCCTCTCGGCCGGGTCGATTCCCGCCGTAGGCCAGACCCAGTCCTCCACCGAGGCCCAACCGAGGATCATGGAGGTTATAGCGGAAACCAGAACGCGGGGGTCGATGTCCCGGGGTGGGGGTAGGGGCAGGGTGCCGGATTTCGCCGCATCTCGCGCAAGGGCAACCATCGCGGAAGTGGTGCGAATGCGCTCGGCGAGCGAAACGTACTCCGTCCCCTCCATAGCGGAGCGGACGAGCATCATGCTGTGGTCTCGCTGAAGCATTACTCGCGGGAGCAGCCCTTGGTACGCGTCTCTCAGCGACAACGAGGCTCTGGCTGCAGACGCGCGTTTGACGTCAACACGGTCGATCACCGCTTTGATCAAGTCGTCCTTGGATCCGAAGTACTTGTGCACGAGGGCGTGGGAGACTCCAGCGTGCTCGGCGACTTGTCTGATCGTCACCGCACGCGGCCCGTGCTTGGCGAACAGCACTTGGGCGGAATCGAGAATGCGCGCGGTGTTCACGTCTTTCCCGGGACGCTTCGTGACCGAACGTGAATCCGCCGCGCGATCACCCGACAAGCTTAACCACCCCTCACGCTTCCCCTCCGCCCACATCTTGAGCGGGACACCACTCGGCGTCGCTAGTGTCCAATTGGTAACATACACCGACCACGCTCGTGTTGGGAAGTTCGCGTGGACCGTCCCCGCCCGGTCGGGAGCTTGGACCCTGAGTGAAATGAGACAGGCGACCGAATTGGCCGCCTGTGCAGTGTGTCTCATGGTGGGCCCGGCTGGACTCGAACCAGCGACCTCACGGTTATCAGCCGTGCGCTCTAGCCAGCTGAGCTACGGGCCC
>CAZIPT010000035.1:0-19452 GCA_964541375.1 uncultured Eubacteriales bacterium | reverse complement strand
CCCGTGCCTGATCCGTCTGCAGCACGCCGCCGCGAACGACTCGGATCTTGCCGGCTTGTTCGACCACGAACAGCCGTCCGGAGCCGTCGCCGGAACCAGTCACGTACACCGGATGATCAAGCCCGGTGATGACCTTGCTCGCCGAAAGCGAGAGCGCGCTCAGGTCGACTCCGTCTGCCGCGACGGCAGGGCCTGCGAGGGAAGCGCTCACCGCAAACGCGAGAATCGCAGCCGCGACACGCAGTCGACAGCGATAGGCGGTCTGAGTGGCCGATGAGACCGTGCGGTTCATGATCCGTCCCTTCACTTTGCAGTCGCGGCGACCAGCCAGATTGTGCCGTCGTAGTCGACCAGGTAGAGCTCGTCTTGCTCGTCAACGCCAAAGCTCGACGGCTTGGTCTTCGTTTCAAGCAGGACTCTGCTCTCGGGGGCAGCACGCGTTGTGCCGTCTGGCGACTCCGTCCGAATCCCGCCGATCCAGCCTTTGACGAAGTCCGCCTACACGTACGTGCCGACCATGGCGGGTTGTCGGGTTCCTCGGTAGACGTAGCCGCCTGTGACCGACTCGCCTTGAGGGTGGGGGTACTCGGCGATGGGGAAGGTGAAGCCGTTGCGCGTCGGAGCGGAGCCGGCCGGGTACGGGTGCGTGCCCTCCCAGAGATTCCAGCCCCAGTTCTGCCCGCTCGAGCCCGGTGGTGCCACGTCGATTTCCTCCCAGGCGTTTTGGCCGACGTCGCCGATCCAGAGCGCCTTTGTCTTGGAATCGAAGGAGAACCGCCAAGGATTGCGGAGTCCGAGCATCCAGATCTGGGGCAGGTATCCCCGCTTTCCCACGAACGGATTGTCTGCCGGGACCGAAAAGCCCTTCTGCCGAGGTGGCGCGATCCCCGCGTCGCCTGAATCGACGCGGAGTAGCTTGCCGAGAGCCACCCCGGGATTCTGTGCCCGCCGTTGAGGATCGCCCGCGCTTCCGCCATCGCCCATGCCGATGTAGAGCATCTTGTTGGGCCCGAACTGAAGACAGCCACCGTTGTGGTTGGCGTACGGCTGTTTGACGGTGAACAGGACCTGTGGCCCCGACCAACCGGGGGTATCCGAGGAAGGGTTCTTCGCGGTGAACCGCGCGACGACCGTATCTCCGTTGGCATCGGTGAAGTTCACGTAGACACGTCCGTCTGACTTGAAGTTCGGAGAGAACGCCAGCCCCAGCAGCCCACGCTCGCCGCCCGTCGAAACCAGGTTGCTCACGTCGAGGAACGGCTGTGCCGCAACTTGGCCTGCCGAGATCACCTTGATGAGGCCCGCCTGCTCCACGACGAAGAGCCGTCCCGAGCCATCGCGAGCGCTAGTGAGGTATACCGGCTGCTGAAAGCCCTGCCACTTGGGCTCAAGTCGAAGCAGCAACCTGGAGAGTTCGACCGGCCCGGCCGGGGCAGTCTCCGGCGCCGAATTGGAGGGAGTCGAGGTGGCCGGGGACGGTTCCACAGGAGGCACGGGAGAAGGTTTCGAGCACGCCGCAGCCCCTGCGAGCACTACAAGCAGAACCGCGCTCGCACACGCGCGCCATGCTAGGGCACGTGAGATCACCCTGCCGGCCCCATCTCTGCGCGCATCGACTTGATGGCCTGGAGTACTTCCTCGGCATGGCCCTCGACCTTGACGTTGGGCCATATCCGCAGGATTCTTCCGTCCGGGCCGATCAGAAAGGTGCGACGCTTTGCCGTGACGCCGAGCACCTCGCGCGCGCCGTAGGCGTCGATGATCTCCTTGTCCCGGTCCGGAATCACGGGAAAGGTGAGGTCGAACTTCTCGACGAACTTCAGCTGTGTCTCGGGCTTGTCTGCGCTTACCCCCACGACTATCGCCGAGACCCCTTCGAACTGCGACTTCCGCTCCTGGAAGTCCTTCGCCTCGTGGGTTCAACCGGGCGTGTTCGCGCGAGGGTAGAAGTACACGACGACGAACTCGCCGCGGTGTTTCGAAAGGTCGAATGACTCGCCGGTGGCCGTTGCCGCGACGAACATCGGAGCCGGTTGATCCACCTCGAGTTGCGCGGGCTGAGTCACGATCGGGCTCCCTTCGATGACGTAGATGTCTAGGAGGTATGTACCTCCCCGAGGGGATTGCGAACGAGTGACGTCAGCTGGCGCGATGCATGCCAGCCGCCGGCGCTAGGAGCTTGTCGGCCTTAGGGCGTTGAAGGCGACCTTCGTGATCTGGTCGTGAACGTCTTCGAGGGGCTTCTCCGGCTCGAAGGCAAGCCAGTCCAGAGCGACCGTGGCCGTCATCCCGAAGAGTGCGGATGCGCCGAAGCCGGGGTCTACGTCACTGCGGAACACACCGCTCGCCACGCCCTGCTCGATGACCTGCCGGATGACGGTCATGAGTTCGCTGCGAAACATGACGAGTGTGTTGCGCCAGACGCGATCCTCGCGCCACATCTCGGTGAGCAGCAGTTTGGAGAATGACTTGTGTTCCAGCAGGAACTCAAGCTCCGCGCGAACGATGGCATCGATGGCTCCGGCGGGATCATCCGGGTTGTCGGCAGCGGCCTCGCGGAAGCGCTCGGCGAGCGGCTTCATCCTGTCTGCGATGAGCGCCTCGACCAGCTCGGCCTTGCCGGCGAAGTGGTAGTAGACCGTACCCTTCGCCACCCCCGCCCGATCGACGATGTCGTCAACCGAAGCGTCCGTGAACCCCCGCTCGCCGATCAGTTCCATCGCTGCGTCGAAGAGCTTGCGCTTGGTTGCGTCTGACCTTGTCGACATGAGCTGGCTTTCCTTTGCACTGACCGGTCGGTCGGATTGTACTACTTCACGTGGCGCGCTGAAGCGTGTCGAGCGATGTGGGGCCGGTGCAGAGGGCGTTTTGAGGTCGACTTCCGCTGGCGTAGGATGACCGCATGCTTCTACTTGTGGACGGCTACAACGTGACCATGCGGGACCCGGCGACGTCCGGGCGATCAAAGGAAGCCCAGCGAGATGAGCTGTTGACGCGGCTCAGAGTGCACGCGCGTCGTCTGGCTCCCGGCGGCACGGTCGTCGTGGTCTTCGATGCCCACCGCGCCCTCGGGCACTCGTCGGAAACCAACGGTCCGGTCAAGGTGGTCTATGCGGAAGTGGCCGACGATGAGATTGTCAGACGCAGCCGTGCTGCATCCGGACGGGTGGTCGTGGTGACCGACGATCTGCGGATGCGGGCGAGAATCAGTCAAGACGTCGGCAGGCACGTGGAGTACCGTGGCGGTTCGAGCGTCTTTGCCGCTACCCTTGCTGCGGCGTCGGCGGCGCAAGGCAAGTCCCGTGTCGCGCGGGATGAAGGACTGCCGCCTGGGGCGAACGGCATCACCGAAGAACTGAAGGGCCTCTGGCTCTCCGAGGACGACTGAGGGGACAGCACCTGTGAGCGGAGTTCTACTGAACGTCATCACGATTCTTGTCGGAACCGCTATCGGTCTTGCCTTTGGCAAGGCGATTCCTGACCGGTTCCGCACGATCGCCTTCACCGCTATCGGCATGTCGACCTTCGTGATCGGTGCGTCGATGAGCATCGGTGGCCTTGCCGAGATGGGCAGGACGCATATGGGCTCCTATGCACCGCTGGTCCTGGTTGGCTCGCTGGTGATCGGGGCGTTGCTCGGCGAGTGGATCCGCATCGAGCACTGGCTCGATCGCTTCGGCATCTGGTTGCAGGACATCAGCTACCGCATCCCGTGGCTTGCTCCCACGCCTAAGTCCGCGTCCGACGAACCCGGCGAGAAGGGCCACACGCTCGTGGAGGGTTTCGTGACCGCCTCGCTGCTGTTCTGCGTCGGCGCGATGACCGTGCTCGGATCCATCAAGGACGGGCTGGGCGACCACTCGGTGCTGTACCTCAAGTCGCTTCTCGACGGGTTCGCCGCGCTCTTCTTGGCGACCACACTGGGCGTCGGAGTCGGGCTCTCGGTCATTCCGGTCATCATCATCCAAGGAGGTATCGCTCTCTCGGCGAGTGCGATCCAGCCGTTCATGACGCCGGCGGTGCTCGCCTCGATCACGTGCGTGGGCGGGGCGCTCATCCTCGCGATCGGCCTTGACCTTCTCGGCATCAAGCGGCTGCCCGTCGGCAACATGCTGCCAGCCATCATTATCGCGGCCGTGGCGGGTGCGCTGATTGGCTGATCTCGCCACTGACGAGCCCGAGCTGCCGCGAGACGGCGGACAACCCGCCGACGCCGTCGGAGGGATCGACGACGCGCGTCTCGACGTGCGTTCTGTGGGCTACTGCGTCATTTGTGAGCGGCTGGTCGAACGCGGTCCCGACGGACGCTGCGCCGAGGGCCACCTCCCTGAGGCGGTTCACGGCCAGATGCTGCTGTCGGCGGAAGATTCCGTGCCGGTGCTCCCGCGATTCAACCTTGCGGCGTTCCTGATCCCGCTTTTCTGGGGACCCGGCAACGGGCAGTGGGTCGGCGCGCTGTTTCTGCCGATATGGCTCTTCGCCGACAGCGCCATTGTGAGCGCCGTCCAGCGCGGTGGATGGATGTGGATCGCCGCCGTCGTAGTCGCGTGCGGGACGCTCGGGTTCCAGTACTTCTTCGCCCGGCACGCAAACGGTGTCGCTTTTCGGCGCGTCATCGGCCGAGTCACAGTCGAGGAGTATCTGCGGCGCCAGCGGATATGGGCGCTGATCGCTGTCCCGACCGCGGCCGCCCTTCTCTGGTGGGCGGTCTACTTCGACCTCGTCCTGAGGCCTGTCCTCAAGCGCTGACGGGGCGCGGAAACAGGGCCACGATCCACTTAGATCGATCTTGGCCCTTGACTGCGTAACAATGTGTTGTTACGCTACTCTCACAGGTGTAATCGACCGGGGAGTGAACTTCGATGACTGACACGAGCTACAACTATCCGAGCCCACCATCGGTGCCATCGGCGGAGAGCCAGTTTCAGAGGCACAAGCGGTCAAGTGCGACCTTCTGGGGCGTCATGCTTGTCGTGCTGGGCGCGGCGTTTCTTGCCGCGCAGTTTGTCCCGACGGTCTCCTGGTGGATGCTGTGGCCGCTGATCGTAGTGGTTTCTGGTGTTGCGCACATGGTCTTGCCCGGTCACGACGAGCCGTGGACGGTTTCGCGCGTGTTCGAGGGTCTCGGCACGGTTCTGATCGGCTTCGTTCTTCTTGGCAACACCACCGGGTACGTGCCGTGGACGGTGTGGCTGACCTTCCTGTCACTCTGGCCGGTCCTGATCATCGCGCTCGGCATCAGTGTGATCGGCCGGGGCGTGGACATGACCTGGCTGCGCATCGCTGCCCGGATGCTTGTGTGGGCGACGCTTGCCGCAGCCGTGTACGTATCGGTCACCGGCGCGACGTTCGGATTGACCAACCGGAGCGAGGCCGTTGTCACGATCCCCGGCGTCGGCGCGAACGGCAAGTCCGTCAACATCACGATCGAGCCGGACGGTGGAGTCCCCTCGATCCGGACCTGGTAGGAGGAAGCGATGACTGTCACAGCGCGAAAGTCGGAGTGGGTGGTTCTGGGCGGCGTGGCGCTCGTGGTACTCGGCGCCTGGATGCTGGCCGAGAGGGTCTTCGGGTGGCTGTTCTTCCCTCTGGCGAAGGTTCTGCACGTACTGGGAAACGTCGGCTGGCCACTGGTGCTGGTCGGATTGGGGGTGCTCCTGATCATGCGCGGACGCAACGGTGGATGGACTACGACGGGCAAGCTCTTCAGGTCGCGCACCGATCGCAAGATCGGCGGAGTGCTGGGCGGAGCAGCCGTCTACTTTGGGATCGATGCGAGCCTGGCGCGCGTGGGATACGTACTGCTGACGCTGCTGACCGGGTTCTGGCTGGGCTTCTTTGTGTACGTGATCGCGATGGCGGTCGTGCCCGAGGAGCAGTTCGACTACGGCGTCCAGGGCTCAGCGCCCGCCGCGCCACCGGTCCCACCGGCGCCTTCGGCAGCATCAACGACGGTTGCGCCCCCGGCGCCGCCAGCGACTTCATCGGCGGTCTGACGATGAGGCGTCGTCGCACTCAACCCACAACCCACCCGGGAGGAGGCGACCGTGGATAGCGAACTCATCTCTAAGAAGGATCTGCTGCAATCGGCCGGTATCAGCTATGGCCAGCTGTACCGTTGGAAGCGCAAGGGACTGATTCCCGAAGACTGGTTCGTGCGCAAGTCGACCTTCACTGGTCAGGAGACGTTCTTCCCGCGCGACAAGGTGCTCGTGCGGATCGAGAAGATCAAGTCGATGAAGGACGAGGACGCGTCGCTCGACGAGATCGCCGATGCGGTCTCCCCGGACTTGGGCGAGATCAGCATGACGCTCGATGAGATCCGCGAGCGTGGACTCGTCTCCGCCGAGACGATCGAGCTCTTCTCGGAAGAGGTATGCGACTGCGAGACGCCGCTGGTCTTTGGCGAGGTCGTGTCGCTCTCGGCGCTCGACACGCTGCTCAAGACCGGCGACGTGAGCCTCGACGAGGGACGCACGGTGCTTCAGTCGCTCAAGGAGAACTACCCGGCCTTCGAGGGGCGGCCCGCGGACCTGGTCTTTGTGCGCCGCATGGGACTCTCGACATCGATGCTGGTTTCGAGCGCTGCCGAGGTCAGATTCGAGCCGTCGGCACGCATCGTGGCTCGCCTCAATCTCGCTGACTGCGCCGAGGCGCTCAGCACCAGAATCAAGTAGTGAAAGGGACCGACATGACGGAAGAGACCAGAACAGACGTCAAGATCAACGGCGACGGCAGCCTGTCGGGCGGTACGTACGGTGACGTGACGGTCAATGGCGCCGGTTCCATCACGGGCGACATCGACTGCGCCAGGTACACGATCAACGGCGCCGCGACCAGCAACGGTCGCGTCGTGGCCCAGAGCATCACGGTCAACGGGCAAGGGACGTTCAACGGCGAAGTGCAGGCGACCTCGATGACGGTCAATGGCGATGCCAGCATTCGTGACGGCGTGGGGATCAGCCAGCTCACGATCAAGGGCAACGCCACTGTCGGCGGGGGCATCGCTGCGCACGACATCACGCTTAGAGGCTTTCTGAAGGGCGCCGGCGACTGCCAGGCCGATTCGTTCACGGGCGAAGGCGCGTTCACCATCGCGGGCCTGCTGTCGGCCGACGCCATCGACGTAAAGGTCTACGGGACGTGCTCGGCGCGTGAAATCGGCGGCGAGAAGATCACCATCCGCTCACCGCAGGGCTTTCAGAGCATCACGCAGATCTTCACCTTCTGGGCCGAGCAGCGTCTGACCGCCGACACGATCGAGGGCGATGACGTCTACCTCGAAGGGGTCACGGCCAAGACCGTGCGCGGGCGCAATGTGACCATCGGGACAGACTGCAAGATCGACGTGGTCGAGTACAGCGACAACTACTCGCGCACCGACGGGGCGATGGTGGGCGAGGCGAGGAAGGCGGAGACGGCGGGGGCGTAGGAACCTCTAGAAGTCCATCGTCTTCACGTCGGCGATGCGTGGGGTGTCGCCGTCCATGCCCACGGTGAACTGCCAGTCCTCGGGACCGGAGATCGACTGGATCGTCATCACCACGTCCCAGACGTTGTCACCGCCGCCCACCTTGGCCACCTTGAAGCCGGTGATGACGCCCTTCTGCTTGAGGAGGTCGCCGCCGCCCAGGCGCTCCAGAGCGGCGGGTGCGATCAGCGCCCGCGCGACCTCGACCTCGTTGTTCTGGGTCGCGGCCAGGAAGCGCTCGACCAGCGCCTGAGCGGCCGCCCGATCCAACACAGTAGGGGCCGACGACTCGTCGGGGAGGGCGCTCGTTCCTGGGTCCGGCGCGGTCGCGCCGGCGGACGGCGTGGCGGGGCCGGTCTGGCCGGTGGAGGATCCCTTCTCGATCATCGCCGAATTCGACTTGGTGTAGAACAGGTAGCCCAGCACGCCGCCCACCGCGGTCAGCACTCCGCACAGGAGCACAATTCCCAGCACGATGCCGATCACGAGCCCGGTTCGCTTGGGCTTCTCGGCGACGGGCGCTGCTGGAGGCATGGCGCCGGGCACGGGCGGCGGGACCGGCTGCGGATGGGGTGCCGCGCTCGGCATAGGTGGGGGCGGTGGGGGCGGTGGGCTCGCGGGTGTGGGCTGCGGTGCGCCGGCCGGTGTGGCAGAAGGCGCGGATGGCGCGGCAGCGGACGCGCGCAGGTCGGTGCCGCAGACGCCGCAGAAGGCGTCGCTTTCGGAGGCGGGCGCTCCACAGTTGGGGCAGATGCTCATCGCGGGTTCCTCTCGGCTGCTACTTCGCCCACTTCAACGACGCGAACTGGGACGAGACCTTCTCCATCACCGTGCTCAGATCGCCCATGCCGCCGCCCTTGAGCAGGCTGTCGCCTTGGGCCGGAGTGAGTTTGCCCTCGGCCACCTGCCGCACGATCGACATGCTCGACTTGAGCTTGGGGTCGAGCTCTCCCACCTTGAAGTCCTGACTCGAGTAGCCGTCGCGCACCGCCTCGAGCGTGTCGAACGCCTTCTTGGCCTGCGTGTATCCGTCGAGCTTTCCGGCCTGCGACGACTCGGCCACTTTGGTCTGGTACGTCTTGCCCAGGCCCTCAGGATCGAGCAGCTTGCCCTTGCCTGCCTCGACCTCCGACAGCCGAGATGGTACCCGTACTGCCTCGCGCTGGCCGGTCTCTGGATTGACGCGCCAGGCCTGGTCGGACATGTCGATCGAGGCCTCGCCGTGGAACTTGTCGGTGCCCAGCTGCTGGTGGTCCGCCGCCCACTTGCGGGCACCTTCCACGTCCTTGGGGCCGCCGGTCTGGTCGGCGAAGATGCGGTTGGACTGGTCCTGCCAGCGCTCCTTGGGTACCTCGAGCCACATCGACTTGCCCGGCTCACGGGGATCGGGGACTTCGACCAGCACACGGAAGTCACGGTCGATGCCGCCCTCGGTGCCCACGGTCTCGACGCGTACGTTCTTGTCGGTCAGGCCGGGCAGCGCGCCCGCGTAGTCGGCGAGCTTCTTGTCGTGTTCGGCCCTCATCTCCTGGCGCGTGTTGTCGTATGCCTTGTACGCCTCGGGGTCGGTCTTGCGCATCTCGCGAGCGGCGTCGGGGTCGGTCATGATGCGCTCGACGGTGACGCGGTCGACCTTGTTGACGCCGCCTTCGCTATGCATCGAGGCTCGCACTAGCGCCGCGGCTTGTCGGCCGGTCATGGGTTGGCTGGGCGGCGGCATGGACACCGGCGGGCCGACGGGGGGCTTGTCGGCGGGCGGCTTGTCGGCGGGCGGCTTGTCGGCGCCGTCGGGCTTCACGGGCGGCTCGGCAGGTTTGTCTGCGGGCGGCCGGTCGCTGGACGGAGCATCCGCCGGGGGCTTCTCGACGGGCGGCTCGGGCTTCGGCTCTGGCTCGGTGGGCGGTGCGTCGTGAGTCTCGGGAGCGTCCGCGGGCGGTGCGTCATGCGGCTTGGGAGCCGGCGCGTCGGGCGCGTCCGGGTGCGGCACCACGGGCAAAGGCGGCGCATCCGGGCGCGGTGGTGTCGGGGTGTCGGGCCTGGGGGTTCTCGGCTTTGGATCGACCTCAGGCCGCACCTTTGGCTGCTCGGGGGCGCCGTCTGGACGCGGCTTGGTGACGCCGGGCTCGGCATCCGGGTGTGGCTTGCCGTGGATGCTGGTGCCCGCGTGGCCGCGCAGAAAGCTGATGAGCGCCTCGTCGCGAACCATCCGCGCGACGTTCTTCATCGCCTCGACCACTGAGCGGTTGGGGTCGTTGATGAGCTCCTTCACGAAGTAGTACGACAGGTAGGCGCTCCATGCGAGCGCCGCCTTGCCGCCGGTCAGCTTCTTGAGCAGGTCGATGTCGGTCGCCGCGCCTTCGACCGCGCCCAGCACGATTCCCACCTGCTCGGCGGCCCACTCGTCGATACCTCGCCCGTTGACCCACGCCGTCATCGCCGAGACCAGCACCGGCTTCAGCGCGCCCACCGCGATCGAAGCGCTGGTGCCTACCAGGCTACCGCTGGCTACGCCGATCGCGATGTCTCCGCACCAGCTCACCCAGTCGAGGAAGTCCTCGATCTGCTGGTACTCCCACGCCTTGTCCAGCTGCGCGTTGATCTCCTGGCGCATGCGGGTCTCGGCGAAGCTCCAGATCTTTTTGCGCAGCTCGAACAGGCCCTCGGCGCCCATCGTGTGGCCTCGCTCGGCCAGCATCGTGAGCAGGCGGCCCTGGTCGGCGGTGGGCACGTAGCGCTCGATGATCTGCTTGCAGCGCTCGTACTCCACGTCCCACGCCGGCGAGTAAGGCGCCATGTTCACGCCGATCAGCGACACCGGCACCGTCGCCGAGAATTGCGGCTCGTCGCGGCGGTCGACGCGGAACAGGTAGCGCGCGGCGACCGGCTTGCCCTCGGTGGGCAGCACCTTGTCGGTATGGAAGCGATGGATGGCGCTGGGGCTGTTGGACGGGCGGATGCCCGCCGGTTCGCGTACGACCTCGGCGTAGGCGATGGGGCCAGGCCCGTTGCCGTCGTGCTCGGCCTCGACGGTCAGCGACTGCGAGAGCCGCGGATCGAAGCCGATACGCCCGGCTTCGTCACGTACGAACACGCGGACGTCGATATCGGTGGGCTCGCCCGAGCCGTCGGCCGCAATGTGGAAGGTGCCATCGGCGTCGCGGCCCAGACCGTCGATGTAGACGCCTTCTCGCGCGATCGTCACCTGTACGCGCCGGCGAAGCGGCTCGGCGGTACTCGATTCGGCGACGACCCAGAGCTCCACGGTTTCGCTTGGGCGGTCGCTGGGTGGTTGATCACCGACCGCCTCGGTGACGGTGAGCGTTGCCGAGGACGGCGATAGTCGCCGCACGTCGGTCTCGACGAGCGCGCGGTCGCACTCGCGACGCTCGCAGCGGAACTCCCACTCGCTTTCGCCCGGCGGCTCGACGGAGACGGCGACATTCGCGGCCTGCTTGCTCCCGGCCGAGAACTGCAGGACATCGGGGCGCGCGTCGAGCACGGGTGGCTGAGCGACGGGGATGTTGACGCTTTGGCTGAGTTGCTCGGTGCCGACGAGCGCCGTGACCGTGAGCGAGACCGAGGCGGGCGGGTTGGGTGTCTGCCGCGTGTCCGGATTGGAGGCGCTGACGGGCAAGGACTTTCCGCCGGGCTCGTCGCGCTCGGTGCCGACGTTGAGCCAGTCAGACTGGTTCGGGGCTACGAAACTGATGGAGCGCCGCACCGCTTCGGCGTCGATGGTGGGGTCGGCGGCGGCACGCGGCGCAAGCTGCACGCTGGCCGACACCAGCAGCGAGTCCTTGCCGTCGGGCATAAGTGGCCCGCGCCCCGCCGGCAGGAGCGTGACTCGGAGGCAGGTCGCGGCTTCGGTCTGCAGCACCACGTCGGCCGAGGTTCCTCCGGCGCCGCCTACCGCCGAGACGCGCAGCGGAGCACCGACCGCCGGCTCGCCGATCTGCCACACGAGCGACTTCACCGATCCGGCACCTGAAGCTGGTTGGGCGTCGATACCGAATGGCGGACTCAACGAAACCGTCACATCAGTCGCGGGCTCGAGAGCACCCGACCCCATCACCCGCCACGCAGTCGCCTCGAAGGAGGCCGATCGCTTCGAGGCGACCGCGAGTTCGCGTGCGGAGAGCTGAAGAACGTAGCCGATCGGCTTCCTGGGGTCGGGCTTCGAGCCCTTCGACGCGCTGCTCGAGGCCGCACCGACAAGCGCGATGGCAGCCGCCGCGACCGCCGCGATTCCGCCGCTGACAGAGCGCCAAGGCAGTGTGGCGGGTGCGGCTGGCTGCTCGGGGCCGTTGCCGGCCGTGACGCCGTTGCCGGTGAAGTCGAAGCGCATCTGTCCCAGAATCTGCTGCGCCTCGGCTTTAAGGCTCGGGAGTCTGTCGAGATGCTTCGCGTCCGTGGTCGCCGAGATCATCAGCTGTACTGCGGTGCCATCGGGCAGGGGGGCGTAGTAGAACTCCTGCCAGGTCTCCTCGACCTTGACCCACTGCGCGGATGCCTGACTCGCGCCCGGCGCCTTGATGTAGTCCACGTAGTAGCCCGACGCCGGGTAGGCAATATGCCAGAACTCGACGCCGCCGATCTTGACCGTGTCGTTGATCACCGCCCCCTCGAGCTTGGTGAGTGTGGCCGGCGGTTCAGAGGTTGGTGGTGACGCCATCAGCTGAGCGTCTCTGGCGGCCTCGGCACTCGGGTCGAAGGCCTCCACAAAGGCGTCGCGTGTCTTCCACTGAACGCCTTGGTCGTGGATCGCCCCCACGTTGCCGACCACCGAATCGATGCCGTCCACCTTCTCGTTGAGCTTGACGACAAGGTGGCGGAAGCGCGGGTCCTTCGACGTGCCCCACTTGACGTCCCAACCTGCCGGAACCGATCCGTCGAGGGTCACGAAAGGAGAAGCCGCCCAAGCCAGCACCGGTACGCATAGTGCGGCCAACACCATCCACGTCGCAACGATCGTCAGCCTCTTCATGAGCGCAGGCCGATCAGGGCGGTCTTGAGGAGCAGGAACAGCGATGCGGCCTGCGACACCAGGCTGGGGAGCAGGGGCAGAATCGAGACTGGGTTGGCCAAGCCCACCCACAAGGTCACCAGAAGCGAGACCAAACCAACCACCGCCGATAGCACAGACATCCAGCCGGTCACCTTGAGAAGCGCCCCGCCTCGGCCAGCGGCCATGATGCCGACTACGGAGGTCGCGGCCGCCATACCGACGCGAATCCCCACCATCCGAAGCGCGGCGGGCTGACCGGAGAGCAGTGCCACCGCCAGGTCGAGCAGGCTCGTCAGCAGGAGGGCGATCGCAGGTCGGCGGATCGACGATCGGATCGCACTCTGCAACAGCGGAGATCCTGCCGAGAGCATCGCGCGGACGTTCACCGGCTCGCCCGTCGTGATGGTCTGCCAGGGTAGCGCCGCGACGGCGCCACTCATCGACGAGATAGTTGCCACCGTACCCGCGATTGAGGCCGAGGCCGGAGTGATGCCGCGGGGCGGCGGAGCGTCGGGTCCGGCATTGGCGACCGGGGCCTTTCGGGCTGCCGCTCCGCACACGCTGCAAAAGGCCGCGTTGTCGCGCAGTGCCGAACCACATGATGTGCAATACCCCGCCATGGAGCGGCCCTCCCAGACTCCCCTCGGAGTGTAGCGTCGCAACTGGCGAGCTGCTACAGACGGACTAGAGTGCTTCGCGCCATCCGCTCGGAAGGTAGGCGCTCGGACACACGTCGTTCAGGAAGCACGCACCGCAGGCCGGGCGCTTCGCGGTGCAGATCGCGCGGCCGTGCGTGATGAGGTCGTAGTTAACGCGGTGCCAGTGGTCGGGCGGGAAGATCGCCATCAGGTCGCGCTCGACCTTGTCTTGGTCGTGCTCGGTCGTGAGCCCGAAGCGGTGCGCGAGCCGAAACACGTGCGTGTCGACCGCGATTCCCTCGACCTTGCCAAAGGCCTCACCGAGTACGATGTTCGCGGTCTTGCGCGCCACGCCGGCGAGTGAGGTCAGGCCCTCCATGGTGTCGGGCACCTGCCCGTCGAACTCGGTCACGATGCACTGCGCCGTCTTGATGATGTTCTTGGCCTTCTGGTGGTAGAAGCCGAGCGTCCGCACGTACTCCTCGACCTCGAGCTGGTCGGCACCGGCGAGGTCCTCCGGGGTTGGGTAGCGCTCGAACAGCGCCGGGGTCGCCTTGTTCACCCCCACGTCCGTCGTCTGCGCCGAGAGGATCACGGCGATCAGCAGCTGGTAGGCGTCGGCGAAGTGTAGCGCCGCATGCGGATCGCCGTAGTGTGCCTCGAGGCGCTCGCGGTAGAGGCGAGCGAGCGCTTCACGCTCGGCCGAGGTGAGCTGCGGGACGGGCTCGTCGGATGCGCGGGCCATGGCGGTGTCCTCTCGGGCGGGGTGTCTGCTGGCGATGATACCCGCCGGCTAACGCAGGTTCTCGCCTACGGTGCCGATGAGTGCGGCGATGAACCGTGCGGCATCGTCGATCAGTGCGGGGTCGACCAGCGCCGGGACGTCGGCGGTGGTGTGGGCAACCGTCGCGGCGATGTCGGTGAGGCCGGTCGAAGTGATGGCGATCGCCGGGATGCCGCGCATGGCGAAGATCATGTGGTCGCTCATCGGCCACTCGGGTCCCTCGGCGATGCGCGGCAATGCCGCGGCGGCCGAGAGCGCCGCCTCCCGGATCTCATCCGGGCAGCCGTAGAACGAGACCGACGTCTCGTCGCCTCGTCGTCCAACCGCGTCGATGTTGATGACGAGTGCGATGTCGTCGAGGGCGGCGTCGGCCCTGCCGAGGTACGCCATCTCGCCCGGGGCAGCGAAGTCGTCCTCGCCGTTGAACGGCACCAGCTCCACATCGATTCCCGGCGTCATCCCGCCGAGAAGGTCGGCGAGCGCCAGCAGCACGCAGACGCCCGCAGCGTTGTCCAGCGCTCCCGGAGTCCCGTAGCGGCTGTCGATGTGCGCGCTCACGACCACGCGACGGCCACCAGAGGCGGCGCCGCGCTTGCATGCGACGAGCTGCTCGGCGGGCACGGTTCGCGCGAGCGAGTCGATGTGCAGCCGAACGAACTCGCCCGCGTGCGCGAGCAACCGTTTGCCATCGGCCGCGTGCAGGTATGCCGATGGGTGCCCCAGGTCGCCGTCCTCGAAGAGCGGGAACGGGCACAGCGCGGCGGCCATCGGCGTGCGGTCGGTGGCGGCGATGACCGCGGCAGGCCACGCCCGGTCGAGAGCACCCAGGATCCGCTTGTGCGCGTCGGTGTTGTAGAACGGGTAGCGCCGCGGGGTGAGCTGCTCGGCGGCGATCTCGCCGTGCAACAGGAGAATCGCGCCGGGCGAATCGAGAGCCTCGAGTTCGGCAACCGTCGAGATGCACACCAGCGGAGCGCAGGCGTTGAACGCCGAGGAGAACGGTCCGGTGTGCAGGGGTTCGCGACGGACGCTCAGGTCGAGCCACGCTTCACCCGGCACCCACTCGGCTGCCTCGAAGCCGATGCGCTCGACCGCGAAGCCCGAAGCTGCGAGCTCCTCGGCGAACAGATCGTTGGCCGCGTGGTTGCCGGGACCGCCGACGTGCCGGTCTGGATGCGGGTCGCAGAGTGCGCTCAGTCGCTGGGTCGTGTTCATGCCACAGGGCTCCCGGCTGCGGCCGGAGGCGTGGGGGGGCTCTCGGCCTGCAGCCACGCCGGTCGTGCCACCAGCAACAGCGCCCACGCGACCAATACGGTGCCGGCGATCATGACCGCGCGGTCGGGGCCGATCACCTGGCCCACCGGTCCGAAGACCAGCGCCGAGAACGGCATTATGCCTACGAAGGCCATCACGAAGAGCGCCATGACACGGCCGCGCAGATAGCCGGGTACCGCCGACTGGATCGATGTCATGGCGAGCGAGTTGGTGGCCATGAGTCCCGCGCCTGCGAGGACCGAGAAGAGCGCCATCGTCCACTCGACGTGTGCGAGCGAGAACATCACTACGAAGGAGGCGAAGGCGAGAAGCGTGTAGGGAATCACCCGGTTTCTCGGCGTAGTGGCGGGTAGGCTCGCAACGCCGAGCGCCCCGAGAAGGGCTCCAAGACCGTTGAACGCCATGATCACCGCGGTCGCGCGGCCCACCTGCGCCACGGTGCCGCCGAGGTTCTCGGCGACGATCGCGGCGAGCAGCGTCATGTAGGGGAAGCCGAAGATGGTCAGCATCGCGGTCGAGAGGATCAGCATGCCGACTGCGCGGTTCTCGCGCGCGTACTTGATACCCGCGCCCACGCGCTGCATGACGGTCTCGTCCGACTTCGTGTGTTTCGCAGCCGCCTCCGGATCGAATGCAGCCCGCGGGCGGATCGCAAGGAGAGCCAGGATGACGAACACGAAGCTCGCCGCGTTGGCGTAGAAGATGAGCCCCATGCCCGCACCTGCAAGCACCATCGCCGAGACGATCATCGGTCCGAACATGCGTGACGACTGGAACTGAACGGCGTTGAGGGCGATCGCGTTCATCAGCGACTCGCGGGGGACGAGGTCGGGCAGCAGCGACTGGAACGCCGGCATCATGAAGGCGGTGAAGACTCCAGCGATCAGTCCGAGCCCGGCAACCATTGCAAGCGAGGCAATCGGCCGCGATGGCGTGAGCACGTGCGAGTCGTAGAGCAGTCCCAGCGCGAAGGCCTGAGCGAGGAGCACGAACTGGATGATGATCAGCAGCTTGCGGCGGTCGAACCGGTCGGCGATGTCGCCGGCCGGGATTGCGAGAAAGAAGACCGGCGCGCCCGAGATGAAGGTGACAAGGCCTGCGTAGAGCGACGCCTGCTTCGGGGCCAGCCCGTAGACCACGATGACGAGCGCCGCATTCTGCATCCACGAGCCGATATTGCTGACCAGCGCGCCCGACCAGAACAGCGAGAAGTCGCGGTGGCGGAACGAGGCGAACGTGTTGGCGAACCAGCCCGCACGCACGAGCGCCGCGGGCGGTACCTCGGTGTCGGCCTCGATCGTCATCGGATCCTGGGCGGCGACGTCATCGGGGTTCTCGGCGACTTGGGATGGCGCCGCGGCATCACCTTGCAAGGCCGAAGGGAGGTCTCCCTCGCGCGTCGGCGGACGGCGCTCGGTGAAGTCTTGGCGCTCGTCCTCCGGCATGCCGAGGTTCCTCTCGAGGGAAGGCGGAATCGCTGCTGTTCACCCTGTGCTGGACGGTCAACGACACAGTCCGGAACCGGGTCGGTAGGTTCGTCTATCAGTCTACCCCTCGCCTCATCCGCTTGACCGCCCCGCAGCACGGGGATAGTCTGCACTGTCCCCGCCTGGCGAGTCCGGTTGCGGGCTTTCGTGCTGTTCGCCTACGTGTTCGTCGGGAGTTCGTCATGCTCATCGATCGCCTCGCAGCGTCGCTCGCCGCGGCCAAGCCCTACGCGACCGTCACCTCGCTCCTGGCAGAGGGCTCCGACGCCACGCTGGCCGCGCCGGGCCTCATCCGGCCTGCGGTCGTCGCCGCGCTCCATCGCCAAGAGCCGCGCCCGACGCTCGTCATCGTCTCGGGCGAGGAGAACGCCGAGCGCTTCTGGCGTCAGACGGCTGCGTTCCTCGGCCAGCGGCACGTGCTGCACTATCCCGAGCGCTCGGACTTCCCGTGGAGCGGCACCGCACCCGACCTGGAGCAGATCGGCGCTCGTGCGCGCGCGTTGTACTCACTTGAGAAGAACCGCCCCGTCATCGTCGTCGCATCTGCGAGGGCGCTCCTGCGGATGGTGCCGCCGCAAGGCAGCAGCGTCTTCGAGCCGCTCGTGCTCGGCGTCGGGCTCACCATCGATCTCGACGAGCAGGCGGCGAGGCTGTCGCGCATGGGCTATGAGCGCGTTGAGCTCGCCGAGGCACCCGGGCAGTTCGCGGTGCGCGGCGGCATCCTCGATGTCTTCCCGGCAGGCACGCTCTCCCCGGTGCGCGCCGAGCTCTTCGGCGACGAGATCGAGACGCTCCAGCGCTACGTGCCCTCCACCGGGCAGTCCATCGGCGACGCCGAGCCCATCGAGGTCTTCCCCTGCCGAGAGCTCAGCATCGGCTCGCGCGGTGTCGAGTTCGCGCAGAAGACGCTGCGCGACAAGGCGCTGAAGGACCCGTTCCTCGCCCACCAGCTCGAACTGCTCGAGCAGGGCGTCTTCTTCAACGGCATCGAGCTCTTCCTGCCGCTGCTCTACAAGCGCCCCGGCATGCCCACCGAGTACCTCGGCCCCGACGTCCTGACCGTCGTGGCCGAGCCGCGCTCGCTCTTTGACGACGCCGTTCGCCGCCGAGAAGAGCTGACCGCACTCGCCCAAGCTGTCCGCGTGAAGCTCGACGGGCTCTACCTCACGCCGGCCGAGCTCGACTTCGGCGCGCGCCAGCGGCTCACGCTGCTCTCGATCTTCCGCACCGGCGCAACCGTCGACGCAGAGTTGCCCGCCCGCCGCCCCGAGGTCGCCGGCGGCGAGGAGCGCTTCGTCGGTGGTGTCCGTTCGCTGCTGTCGACCGGCTACGCCGTCGCGCTTGCGGTGCCCGACCGCCGAGCGCGACGCAAGGTCGCCGACCTGCTCGCCGAGACGGGCGTGCGGATGGAGACCGAGCGCGATCACGCCGCGCAGCCCGCGGATGCGGCTGCTCTCGAGGCCTGCGCGCTCACCAAGGGCGCGGTCGAGGTCGCCGACACCGATATTCCGGCTGGTTTCGTCATCACCGATGCCAAGGTCGCCGTCGTCTCGATCGACGATGTCTATCCGCGCTCAGCGGTTCGCCGGGCTCGCCGCCAGATCGACCCGACCAAGGTCACCTTCGCCTTCGTGCCCGGTGACTACGTCGTCCACGCGACTCACGGGATCGCGCTCTTCAAGGAGATCGTGCGGCAGGAGGTTCTCGGCCAGGAGCACGACTACCTGCTCCTCGAGTACGCCAAGGGCGACAAGCTCTATGTGCCGGTCGAGCAGATCGACCGCATCACCAAGTTCGTCGGCCCGGACTCGTCGTCTCCGCGCATCACGCGCCTCAATACCGCCGACTGGTCCAAGTCGACCGGCAAGGCACGCAAAGCGGCCCGCGCGCTTGCATTCGACCTGGTCGACCTCTACTCGCGCCGCTCCACCGTCGAGGGCTACGCCTACCGAGAAGACACGCCGTGGCAGCTCGAGATGGAAGCAGCGTTCCCGTTCGAGGAGACCCCCGACCAGCTCGCGGCGATCGCCGACGTCAAGGCTGACATGGAGTCCGACAAGCCGATGGACCGTCTGATATGCGGCGACGTCGGCTACGGCAAGACCGAGGTCGCCATTCGCTCGGCATTCAAGGCAACGCAGGATGGCAAGCAGGTCATGGTGCTGTGCCCGACGACGATTCTGGCGCAGCAGCACTACACGACCTTCTCGGAGCGCTTCGAGCCGTTCCCGGTGCGTGTCGAGGTGCTATCCCGCTTTCGCACCGAGCTGCAGCAGAGGGCGGCGCTGGAGGGCTTTGCCCGAGGTGAGGTCGACGTGCTTGTCGGGACGCATCGGCTGCTGTCGCGTGATGTGACGCCGGCAAGCCTCGGGCTCGTGATCATCGACGAGGAGCAGCGGTTCGGCGTCGAGCACAAAGAACACATCAAGAACCTCCGTGAGCAGATCGACGTGCTCGCCCTCTCGGCGACACCGATTCCGCGAACGCTGCAGATGTCGCTGTCGGGCGTGCGTGACATGAGCGTCATCGACACGCCGCCTCCCAACCGCTTCCCCGTGCAGGTGCACGTGGGCGAGTGGGACGAGGATGTCGTCTCGGGGGCGGTCCGACGCGAACTCGAGCGCGGTGGTCAGGTCTACTACGTGAGCAACCGGGTCAAGACGATCGACGATGCTGTACGCCGAGTGAAGAGGGCGGCTCCGGAGGCCCGGGTAGGGGTGGCGCACGGACAGATGTCCGAGCGCGAGCTCGAAGCGATCATGGAGGCGTTCGCTGCCAACGAGTACGACGTG
>CAZIPT010000034.1:0-20346 GCA_964541375.1 uncultured Eubacteriales bacterium | reverse complement strand
TTGGTCGCCCGGAAGCGGAAGCTGCCAAGCTTGTTCATCGTGGCGCCGATAACGGCGTCGCCGACGTTCTTCTCGACCGGCAGCGACTCGCCAGTGAGCATCGATTCGTCGACCGCCGAGGAGCCCTCGGTCAGCACGCCGTCGACCGGCACCTTCTCGCCCGGTCGCACGACCACCAGATCGCCGACGACTACCTGCTCGACGGGGATGTCGATCTCATCTCCCCCGCGCACGACACGCGCGGTCTTGGCCGCAAGGCCCATCAGCTTCTTGATCGCATCTGAGGTGCGGCCCTTGGCGCGCGCCTCAAGCAACTTGCCGAGCAGCACGAACATGATCAGCAGCGCCGACGTCTCGTAGAACGCCGGCTCCATCTCGACAGCGGGCACGAAGGTGGCCGCGAGTGAATAGAAGTAGGCTGCTGAGGTGCCGATCGCCACGAGCAGGTCCATGTTCCCCGACCCGCGTTTGATGGCATGCCACGCGCCCTTGTAGAACCGCGCGCCGGCGTAGAACTGAACCGGCGTGGCAAGCAGGAACATCATGTACTTCTGAACCATCATGGGATCCCACGCGCCGCCCAGCGTGGTGGCGAGCAGCTCGGAGACCTTGAGCGGAATCAGCTCCATGAACGGCGGAACCATCGCGATGATGAGCAGCGGTACCGAGAAGGCCACCGCGAACCAGAACATGAACACCTCGTGCTTGTACGCCTTGGCCTGCGCCTCGGCCTGCACGTCGACCGTCTCGGCGGTGCCCGGAATCTGCTCGACCTTGACCAGCGCGTCGTAGCCAGCGCCGCGAACGGCGCCGATGAGCTCGTCGATGCCGACCACGTTGGGGTCGAACTCGACGGTGCCGGTGTTGGCGGCTAGGTTAACCGTAGCCGACTTGACGCCCGCAACCTTGCCGAGCGTCTTCTCAATGACCGTCGCGCACGACGAACACGTCATTCCGAGCAGCGCGAGCGTGACCTTGCCCGGCGCCTCGGCGGCGGTAGCAGGAGCGCCGAGCAGCATCGCCGTGTAGCCGATGCCGCTCACGGTCGAGATGATGCCGTCTGTGTCGATGACGGCGGGATCGTAGGTGACGTTGAGCTTCTCGGTAGCCAGGTTCACGACTGCCGAGTGGATGCCGGCCGTCTTGCCCAGCACCTTCTCTATGATCGCCGAGCACGACGCACAGGTCATGCCGCCGATGGCAAAGGTGGCGTCTCGTACGGGGCCGGACGCCGCAGCCGGTTCGGCCTTCTCGGCATCGACGTCGTCGAAACCGGGCGGCAGTACCGGGCACGCGGTTTCCTCGACGATGGCTGCCGAAGCGGCCGTGTCAGCAACCACGGCGCCGGCGACTGCGATTGGCGCTGCCACAACTGAGGCGGACTCCGCCGACCGAGCCGGGGCATCTGCTACCGGGGTCGCTTCCGCAGCCGCAGCGGGCACCACGGCGGCAGCCACCGGCGTGGAACCCGGGAGCTCGCTGGCAAACCCGACACCCAGAACGAAGGGCGTCCCGGGAGTGAAACCTGCGGCCAGGACCGCCGCCGATAGCTCGTCCAAGGGGACTTCCCTGTCCAGGTAGACGGTAACGGTCTCCGCCGCCGCGTCGCCTGTAGCAGCCGCGACGCCTTCAACCTGGAGCGCCTGCATCGTCACGAGCTTCTCGCACGCTTGGCAGTGCATGCCCATGGACCGCAGCGTGAGACGGCGGTACCGCTTTGGAGCCATAGGCTCAGGACCGGGAGCGGATGCGCTGACCGGCTCGGCGGACTCGGCCGTCGGTGCGACCACCGCGCTTGGCGGCACGGGCGCGACCGGAACGACACTGGGCACAGGCGGCGCGGCCTCAGGCTCGGGTGCAGCGACATTCGGCTGTGGTGCTGTCGCGAACTTGGGGGTTTCGCCGACGTCCATCTCAAGCTGCCGCGCACCTGCGCCGGTAACGATCGCTACCGCTTCGGCAAGCGCCTTGGCAATGGCTTCGTCGGACCGCTCGGCCTCGATGGGCATGTCGACGATAGCCAGATCGTGCTCGCCGTCCGCGACCACGGGCGCGCCGGGAATGAACCCCGCGTGCACGATCGCCTTCAGCATATCCTCGATCGCGACGTCATCGTCTGCCGTGATGATGACCATATTCTCGGCGTGACTCGCGTCCACGCTGTGGACGCCGTCGATGTCGCCGAGCCACGCTGTGAGCTTCTGCTCGCAAGTGTGGCAACGCATCCCTTCGACGCGAAGCCGAATCACCACATTGGGCGTGTTGTCAGGCATCGGTATCCTCGCCCGCCCTTACTCGACGACTATCTGGCCGTGAACCATGTTCATGCCGCACGAGAACGCGTAGGTTCCGGGCTGCAATCCCTTGATCTTGACGGTCTTGGGACCCGCCGAGAGGTCCTCTGAGAAACCAAGATCGGCGGACTGCACGACCTGCGTGCAACCCTGCGCCTGGCTGAAAGTGATCTCAGCGGGGATTCCCGCCTTGAGCTTGATGGTGTTGGGGTTGTAGACGGTCGTCACGTCGACTGAGATCTTCTGGACGCCGCCCGCTACCGCCGCCGTGCCGCTGGTCGGCGGTCCGGTCACGCCGTTCGCAGTCGGAGCTCCGCCGCCTCCGCAGCACGCGCAGCCGGCGCCGGAGCCTGCAGCACCTGCGGCCCCCGCAGCTCCTGGCGAGCCGGCGGCCGACTGCCCTCCGGTCGAGGAGGCCGTCGATCCAACGGCTCCGGCGAGCCCTGCCGCTCCCTTCCCCGTTTGCCCGGTGCGTGCCGAGGCGAACCGGTACGCGCCAAAGAATGCCACGAGGACAAGACCTATGATCAGGGCCCACCTCAGTGCGTCGCTGCTCTTGGTACTCGTCGTGTCTGTCATGTTGTCTAGCTCCTTTGTGTCAGTCATCAGAACTCCATCGCCCTTCTTCGCCGGGAATCTAGGCGGTTCGTAGGTCAGGACTTGCGCTTCTTCGCTGACGCCTTACCGCCCGATTTCGCGGCTGGCCTCGCGCTGTTCTTCGGTTCCGGCTTGCGCCGAGCAAGGTATACGGCTCCGGCTCCGGCGACAACCGCTATCAGGAGCCACAGCAGCGGCGAACCTGAAGTGCTGCCGCCAGCGGACGCTCCGCCGACAACGAGCTGTCCGGACATCATGCCCATCCCGCACGTCATTGAGTAGGTACCCGCTGGGGTAGCCGGCAGATTGATGGTGGTCACCGCGTTGGGGGCGAGCGCAACGTCGATACCCAGCTGTTTGATCACCAGCCGGTCTGAACAGGCAACGTCCTCCTGCCGATCGAGCAGCAGCCGGACGGGCTTGTCGGCAGGGATGTTCACCGTGTCGGGGACGTACTTGGTGTTGATGATCGAGAACGGCACCTCGACCACGCCGTCGGCGCCGGTCTTGTACGCCGCCGCGGGGGTTGCCGAACTCGTGCTGCTGCCGCCCACAACCGCGTTCTGGACGGTATTGAAGGTGACGGGCGAGCCCACAAGCATGGCCGCGCGGTTGATGAACACGAGTCCGAAGATCATGACCACGACCGCCAGCATGATGCTCAGGCGGTGCTTCCAGTCCTTGGGGATAAAGCTCGACGCCGTACCGAACGCAAGCATCAGCGGCATCGTTCCAAGGCCAAAAGCGAGCATCGCGGTTCCACCCAGCAGGACGCTTCCAGTAGCCGCCGCGGCAATCTCGGCGCCTTGGAGTGGAGCACACGGCATCAGCCCGGTCAGCAGCCCGAAGGCCACGGGCGTGGCAAGCGTGCTCTCACCCTGGTCGGCATCGGTCTTGGCCTTGCGGCGCAGGTTCGACAGCGAAGTGATCAGGAACTTGGGCGGGCGGGGCGTCAGGCGAGCAGCCCATGGGACCTTCCCGGTCATGCCGAGTCCGAGAATGATCATGAAGGCTCCGGCCGCAAACATGATCCAAGGCCGTATGCCATTGAGGTTGAATGCCGAGCCGATCGCACCCAGAGCGAGTCCCACGATCACATAGCTGGTGATCTTGGCGCCCTGGTAGGCCAGATTCGGCACGAGCTTCTTGTGCCAGGGGCCGTCTTCCTCGCCCTTGACCGCATAGGTCACGACCATCGGTCCGCACATGCCGATGCAGTGCAGACTCGTGGCGAGCCCTAGAACGAACATTGATAGGAACAGTGCAGACACGGTTGAGTCTCCTCGTGAGAAGGGGCGGTGCATACCCCGAACACAGGGTACGCGTCATCGCCGCCGACACGCGAATGCGCGGTTTCGGCGGTCACGAGGAGCTGATCAGATGCGGGTGCGCTGCCCCAGGGGATCCTCGGGTGGCGGGGGCGGTTCGGCGGCCAGAACGTGCACCAACGATGTCGCCTCGCGAGGCGCCAGGGTGACGGCGACGGCCACAACGAACGCGCCCAGGGCGAGCACGATGTTCTCCAAGCCGCTGGGAAGGATTCCAGCAGGCCCGGTGCTCGTGACCCACTCGCCGGAACACGCGTTGAAGATGCCGGTTCCGGAGGGCATGTACGGCATTCCGCCGCTCATGCCCATGTCACAGCCGATCATGGTGCAGGTCGGTATGGCGATCGCGACGACCGCCATCATGACGACCAGCGCCATGGCTACCCTGCGATTGTTGGCACCAGCAAACATCGTGTCCCTTCAGAACACAGACTACGGTGCTTGCCAACGCAAACTTCATGCCGAAGGCTCGAATGCGATCGACACCGAGTTGATGCAGTATCTGAGTCCGGTCGGCTTAGGTCCGTCCGTAAAGACATGCCCGAGATGTCCATCACAGACCGCGCACCTCACCTCGACCCGCCGCATCCCGAATTGATTGTCGACGTGCTGAGTCACCGCCTCCGGTTCGATCGGCTCCCAGAAGCTCGGCCAGCCGCAACCCGAGTGAAACTTCGCCGCAGATGAGAACAGCGTAGAGCCACAGCCCGCACAGACGTAGGTGCCCTCCTCGGCCATATCGGTGAGGGCACCCGAGAACGCCGGCTCGGTGCCGGCACGGCGCAGGACCCGGAACTGCTCGGCGGTCAGGAGAACACGCCATTCGTCGTCGGTGCGTGTGAGCCGGTCGCGCATTGGCTGGTCCTCTCGAATCCAGGCCTCCCTGACGAGGCCTTCCTCTCAGTAGGTACCCCGATGGAGCACTCCCCTGGAGCACGGCCGTTCGAGAATCGGGCACACGAGACGCGCGGCGGTACCGGGATGACACGGGTAGACATCCACTATGCTGTGGACGATGACCCTGCCGGGCCTCCTGGACCTCTATGCCGAGGAAGTACTAGCTTGACCAGCCTCTGGACGACCCTCATACCGCTTACGATCGGAAGCGCAGTCGTTCCGGTTCAGATCGTCATCACCATCGCGCTACTTCGCTCATCACTGCGCGCGGCGGCCTCGTGGGTGGCAGGTATGGCGGCGATCCGATTGCTCCAGGGCGTCCTATTCGGCTGGGTGTTCTCCGGCGTCGCCGCCGGCTCCGCAGATTCCGGCCCTGGAATCGCCGCATCGGTCTTGCTGCTCGTAATCGCCGTTCTCCTCTACGCCACCGCCGCCAAGCAGGCATTCGCCGAGGAGGACATAGACGCGCCTCCGCCAAGGTGGATGAAGAGAGTCGGCTCGATGACCCCGCTCGCAGCATTTGGGTTCGGCGCGGGCTACGTCGCCATCTCTCCCAAGTTCTGGGTGTTCACCCTGGGCGCAATCGGAGCGATCGAGGAAGCCAACATGACGACCCGGTCGTCAGTACTGACATTCGTTGTGTTCGTGACGCTGGCCCTCTCGATCAATCTGGCCATTGTCTGCTTTGCGGCCGTTTCGCCCAGTGGCTCGGCGGACGTCCTGGGACGCTTCGCCGACTGGATCTCGGACAAAAATCGAGTGATCACGATCATCTTGGGCGCGGTGTTTGGCACCTGGTTCCTCTTCAAAGCTCTTTCGGGATTCGGGCTCATCTGAGAACAAGGTCTTGGATCCACTCGCACGACGCGAGCCCGCGGCGATCTGCCCTAGGCGGGCTCGAGCTCGTCGGCCAAGTGCTCGAGGAAGAGCCCGACGTCCGTGACGATTCCCACGGTCTGCCACGAGCCCCGGTCGGCAAGCTTGGTGACCACGGCGGGGTTGATGTCGACACAGACGGTGGTCGTCGAGGCCGGCAGCATGTTGCCGGTCGCGATCGAGTGCAGCATCGTCGAGAGCATCAGGCACGCGCCGGCGTTCTGCGCGTAGGCACGCATCTCGTTCTGGGCAACCACGCAGTCCGTGATGACGTCGGGCAGCGGTCCGTCGTCGCGAATCGATCCCGCAAGCACGAACGGCACCCCGCCCTTCACGAGTGTGTACATGAGTCCCTTGGTGAGAACGCCCTGCTCGACCGCTCCAGCGATGGAACCGCAACTGCGGATGGTATTGATCGCCCGGAGATGGTGCTCGTGGCCTCCGAACCACGGCACGCCGTCTTCAAGGCCGACGCCTAGTGACGTCCCGTAGAGGGCACTCTCGATATCGTGCGTGGCAACGGCGTTGCCGCCGAATAGAACGCTGATGTAACCAAGCTCGACCAAGCGCGCGAGGTGCTGAGCCGCGCCCGTATGAACGACAGCGGGCCCCACGACCGCGATCACATCGCGACCGTCAGCCCGGGTGTCCCGCAGCATACGCGCGACCTCCGCGACAACCTGCGCTTTGGGCTTTTCGCTCGATACAGAGGAGGACATGAACTCGAATGCCTGGCGGTCGCGCGGGCGCTCGTGCGGATGCACGCGGATGCCTTTGTGGCCGACCACGAACAGTTCGCCCTCCCGCACGTCAGCCATCGGCACCGTGTCGGCGAGACAGGTCATCGGATCGATCCGGACGCCGAGATCCATCTCTGGGTTCTCGACACGGACCCAGCCGCCCGCGATGCGGACCTCGGTCTCCATGTTCGTGGTGGCATAGAACCCATCGGGGAACACGCCGCTCATCGCAGCGGGAACGAATGCCGCATCTGAGGGGTCGCAGGCTACCGCCCCGTGATACTGGATCTCGGCGAGAATCGCCTCGAGCTGGTCCTGATCGTCCGCGCTGACGCGAAGAACGGCAACGGAAGGATCCTCGTTCGTTCGGCCGACCTCGAACGAGAGCGACTCAAACTCGCCGCCCATCGAGATGATGCTGTCCATGACCGCGGACATCATTCCCGAGTCGATCAGATGTCCCTCGATGCGAACATCCTCGAAGACGGCACGCTGCATGAATCCTCCTCATCGACGAGTACTGCGGTATGCAACAGCCTCGAGCTATGCCGAGGCGATTGCATACCGCAGTATCTACGAGGCGAGGATTCGCGGAAACCCCCCACCCACTCACTCGTCGAGAGCAACACCCGGGACCCCTGACGGTCCGCCTCTCGGCTACCGACCGGCGAAGCTGCCGTGCGTCGGCGTTCCAAAGGTGCACGCAAGCACGTTTCCGCTCGAATCCACCGAGTAGAGGCCCGCGGCCGCATTTGGGGCGGTCGGGCAACTCGGCGGTTTCAGTAGAAACGTCGGGTTGATCAGACGGTGCGTTGCGTTGACTTGGCCGGCCAAGACCGAGATTGGCTGCGTGGAATCGACCAGCCACATCGCAGCGGCTGACTCAATACTCCGCTGGTTGGCGAAGCACGTTCGCAGCTGGGCCCGGTACTTCGCCGCGCTAAAAACGGGGATCGCGATGGCAACAAGAATTCCGATAATAAGTACCACAACCATCAATTCCACCAGCGTGAACCCTGCTTCGCTTTCCGATGGTGGCCGTGCTCTCCCCACTCCTTCGAGCGACATGCCTCTCACTCGACCCACCTCGCCTTCAAAGCGTCGCTAGGCCAAATTACACTCCACGTCTCTATACATCGGCCAGAGAGCGCTTGAACTCAAGTATTCGCTCTCGGTACACAGGCATGGCGGATCCGAGAATCTGCGTCGCGAGTATCGCTGCGTTCTTCGCACCGTTGATCGCCACGCACGCCACGGGAACGCCGCTGGGCATCTGAACCATAGAGAGTAGAGAGTCGAGCCCGCCCAGGTCGCTCGTCTTCATGGGGACTGTTATGACGGGTAGGGGCGTGAACGCTGCAACGACGCCGCCCAGGTGCGAGGCCTTGCCAGCGGCGGCGATGATTACCATGATTCCGCGGTCGGCGGCGGTCGAAGCCCACTCGTGAACCCGGTCAGGACTGCGATGCGCGCTTGCAACGATCATCTCGAAGGGCACGCCGAATGCCTCGAGCTGCTCGGCGCACGCGTTCATCACTCCAGAGTCTGAGCTCGACCCCATTATTACCCCCACCAGCGGGGACTGTGTCATCGAAACCTCCCCTGCGCAAGGCGCGGCACGAACCGCAGCGCTCCATCCAAACGGCCATAACCCCCACAGGACGAGCGTACCAGAATCCAATCGCGGAGTCGGGGCTAGCGCGGAACTGGCGACCCCTCGGCCGTCTCCGTGTCTGCCGTCGCGGCAGCCAGAGAGTGCAGGGACGAGTCGCCCTCGCACGACCGGCCGCCATCCCCATCCCCGAACAACAGCTCTCGCTCTCGCGTCGAGAGGGCCTCGCCCCCCCGGGCACGCAGATTGTTCACGCCGACAAAGAACTCCCGCATCATCGCAACCAGCAGGTACCGACCCTTTGCCGAGAGGACTAGCTCGTCGGTGTTGTCGATCGCAAACGCGCCCGCCGAACGCATGAAGGTGATCTCAACCGCGAGCCCCTGGTCGATAGAGACCCCAAAGTCGGCCGCGAATCGGCGTTTGTCCAATCGCATCCCAAAGAGTGCCATCAGGAAGCGGTAGCGCATCCTGTCAGGATGCGTGAAGGCGCGCATCTGGAGGGCCGCCGTCTTGCCCTCGGCGATGCGATCGTTGTAGGCCTGGAGCGAGAACGTGTTGACGTACAGTGCGCCTTCCAGGAACGAGAACGCCCCGCTGCCGAGCCCGACGTAGTCTTCGTAGTCGACGATGTACTCGTCTATCATGCCTCCGCCCGTGCGCGAGAACGTCCACGCGCTCGCCGGCTCGAACGAGTCGCTCATCTGCTCGGAGATCTGGCGGTAGTAGCGAGACTCGCGAGCGTAGTCGACCTTGCCCACGGTGCGCTTGAGCGACTCTCGAACCGCAGGCGACGCCATCAACGGGTAGAAGGTGACCTGGTTGCTGCCGGCACGTTTGACCAGTTCTATATCGGTGTGGAGCTTGTCGGGGCTCTGGCTGGGGAAGTTGAAGATCATGTCGACATTCAACGAATGGAAGCGCCCCTCGATGGAGCGCAACCGCTCCTGGATCTCCCCCGCCGAGCCGTACTTCTCGTAGCGGTCCATCTGTCGCAGCAGCTCATCGTCGAGCGACTGCACTCCCACGCTGAGGCGATCCACCCGGTCGACGAGTGGATCGACCCACTGCGGATAGAGATGGTTGGGATTGGTCTCCGAGGAGACCTCCTTGATTGAGAAGAGCGACTTGGCGAGATCGATGGTCGCGACCAGCTCGTCAATGTCAATCGTCGGCGTCCCGCCGCCCACGTACATCGAGTGGAAGTCGTACCCGAGTTCCGCGACCATCCTCATTTCGTCGCGGAGGTGACCGAAGTACGTGGTCGCCCGGTCGGCGTCGAAGGGGAACCGATTGAAGGAACAGTACGGACACAGCCGCTCGCAGAACGGGACATGAACGTAGAGCAGGTATTCTCGGCCGGGAACCGGCGCCGGAAGTTGATCGATCCCGGACGGACCGAGAGTCAGGTACCGGTCATTGGTTCGGCGCATGACCGCCGTGAGTAGTCGTTCGGAGAACATTCTGTGCTGTGGCTCCCTTGGATGGTTCCCTAGGCTCCGGGCTGCCGACTGGAGAGGGCTCTGTGCGCGATATCATGCCGATAGAACGAGCCGTCAAAGGATATCAGTCGCACCGCCTCGTAGGCCTTGGCGACCGCCTCTTCGAACTCGGTCCCCGTGGCGGTCACGTTCAGTACGCGTCCCCCGGCGCTGACCACGGCGCCGTCTTCGGCTACCGCGGTGCCAGCGTGGTAGACCGTGACGCCCGGGACTTCGGCCGCCTGCGCGAGTCCGCTGATCGGCATGTTGACGGAGTAGTCGCCGGGATAGCCACCGCTGGCGATCACGACGGAGACCGCGACGTCACGGCTCCACGATAGCCCCCCGTACGAGTCAAGCTCCCCCTTGGCCAATGCAAGCAGCAGCTCAGCCAGGTCATTCTCTAGACGCGGCAGCAAGACCTGCGTTTCGGGATCACCGAAACGAGTGTTGTACTCGAGGACTTTGGGGCCTTCGGAGGTGAGTACGAAGCCGCCGTAGAGGATTCCGCGGAAGCTGATCTTGCTCTCGGCGAGCTCAAACGCCGTTCGCTCGAGGATCTCGAGCATCCGCGCATACTCCCTGGCCGAGACCCCAGGAACCGGCGAGTACACGCCCATACCCCCGGTGTTGGGCCCGGTGTCGCCGTCGCCCACGCGCTTGTGATCCTGCGCGGGCGCCATCGGCAGAACGGTGGTCCCGTCGACGAACGCCAGGAGCGAGACCTCGGGGCCCTCGAGGAACTCCTCTACGACCACGATGCTTCCGGCCTCGCCGAACCGGCCGTCGAAGCACTCGCCCACGGCATCCAGCGCCTGCGCGGTTGTCTCGGCCACGGTGACGCCCTTGCCTGCCGCCAGCCCGTCTGCCTTGACGACCAGCGGGGCCGAGACTGTCTGGATGTAGGCGGTGGCGGATTCCCGATCGGTAAAGGAGCGAGAGGCGGCGGTCGGGATCTGTGCGCGTTCCATCAAGTCCTTCGCGAACGACTTACTGCCTTCAAGCTTCGCCCCGTCGGCGCCCGGCCCAACGGTCGGGACGCCAGCGGCGCGCAGGTGGTCGGCAAGCCCTTCGCAGAGTGGGCCCTCGGGGCCGATGACCGCCAAGTCGATGGCGTTGTCTTGCGCGAACGCAACCACGGCCGACGAGTCGCCTGGATCGAGCGCGACGTTGACGGTGATGCGCTCGGCTGCAGTTCCGCCGTTGCCCGGCGCAGCGAAGATCGCGTCGGCTTGGGGCGAGGCCGCCAGGGCGTGAACGATGGCGTGCTCACGGCCGCCCGAACCCAGGACGAGAATGCGCATGAAATCCCCCGCTCATCGAAGAGTATCGATCGGCGCCGGCTCACTACTCGATACCGAGTGCCCCGCCGCATTGTATCCGAAGCTCGCTCGACCGACGTGGACCACGGGGCAGCGGGAGAACGACTACGGGCTAGGCAGCCTTCTGCGCGGTAGGCTCAGTGAACCGCTTGGGCGTCACCTTGTAACCGAGCGGAATCCCGATCATGAGTCGGGTCTGCGCCGAGAGGGCTGGCAGCATGCCCAGAACGAGCCCCAAGACCGGCAGCAACAGCCAAAGCGCCATGATCTCAACGGCGGTGCCGAGCCTGGACTTGCTGTCCGGCGGCGGACAGCGCCACAGCTCGAGAAGAATCGAGGTCAGCATGATCAACGTGCCCATGACGAACAGCACGTTGAGGATCACCACGTTGTGCGCAATCGACGAACGCCACCCAAGGTCGTACCAATGAAGGCGCGAGAAGTATGCCGTGTAGACATAGATGCTGGTCAGAACCGCCCAGTTGATCACGCGCATGCTGTGATCGTGCAGCACCTGCGTGAACCGGAATACCGTGGAAGAGCGCCACGAGTGCTTGCGCTCGGTGAGTTGACCCCAGATGTAGCCGACGTCCTCGGCACCCCACGAGTGCCGCTTCAGCTGCTCGAAACGGTTCTTGACCGCGTCGGCCACGCCATCGCCATCTGTGGCGTCGCCAAAGGTCGGCAGAAACACCGCGTGCACCGATATCTCGTCGCCGGTCTCGAACAGACAGTTCAGGTACGCGTGCCAATCCTCAGGGATGACCGCAGGATCCCAGTAGCCGCAACGTTCACAAAGCTGGAGCGAGAGCGTGTATGTAGAGATGGGCAGCGAGTCGAACCACGGCATCGCCAGTTCTGACAGCTGCGCGGCGTGCTGCATCCACGTGGTGAACCGAACCGGCGCCGGAACCTGCCATATGTTGTTGTAGAAGAAGATCGGCGCCTGCCAGAAGGACAAGTGGCGACGCTCATCCTGGGCGAACGAAGCCGCGACCGCGGAGAAGTACGAGGGGTGGAGCACCGAGTCGGCGTCACAGGACGTGATGGTCGTCAGGGCCGGATCGATGCCAAGCAGGTCGATCTCGGCGCGCGCCTTGCGGCCGGCCCAAGCTTCGTTCGAGGACTTACCGGCCTCTTCACCGGGTAGGTTGCCCGGGTGGATCGTGGCCATCATGTGACGGAACCGTCCCGAGTAACTCTCGATGATGGCCTGCGACTTGGCGCGGGCATCAGGCTCGCGCTCCTCCATACCCAGAACGACGATCAGGCGTTCGTCGGCGCGATGCTGCGCGGCGAGCGCGTCCAGGGTGCGATTGATGATCTCGGCGGGTTCCTTGTAGGTGGGGACGATGACGATGTGGCGCACATCGGAAGGCGCGAACCCAAACGAGCCGACGATGTCCTCGCCAACCGTCCAGTCACGATGAACCCACTGCTGAATCTTTCGCTGGCCCATCAGGGCGAACACGGTCGTAACGCACATCCGCGCGATGAAGTAGACCAGGAAGAACGTCGCGATGATCATCCATACGCGAGGGAAGAAGAGGCATCCGAGCACGGCCAGAGCGATGGATATCCACGAAATCGCGCCAGTCAGCGCATGACCTGGATTACGGCGCGGTCCAACCACATCTTGAGCTACCTGCGACACGAGTTCTCCCTGTACGACCGGCATCAGTACGTTGAATCTCAGTAGACAGTGTACCCGCTCGCACGGCGAATCAGGTAACGCTCGGCTGTCGAATGATTGCTAGGGGCGCGATTCCCAACGCCGCATGATTGTCTGTTCCCGACTAGGTCCTACGGCAATCATGGAGACGGGGACGTCGGCGAGATCCTCGATGAAGTTGATGTACTCGCGGGCATGTTTGGGCAGCTCATCGAAGCTGCGGCATCCTGAGATGTCCGTGCCCCAGCCCGGCAGCTCCTCATAAATGGGCTTCGCGTGATGGAACGCCGTCTGATGCGAGGGAAGATGGTTATAGCGCTTACCCTCGTACTCGTAGGCCACGCACACCTTAATGGTGTCTACAGCTGAGAGAACGTCGAGTTTGGTGATGACCAGGTCGGTCAGGCCGTTGACCTGTACTGCGTAACGGACGATCACCGCGTCGTACCAGCCGCAACGGCGCTGCCGACCCGTGGTCGTCCCCCACTCGCCGCCGACTTTCTGGAGCAATTCGCCTGTCTCATCATGCAGCTCGGTCGGAAACGGCCCGGAGCCGACGCGGGTGATATAGGCCTTGGCAATGCCGAGAACCCGGTCGATGTGCCGTGGGCCCACTCCGGCGCCAGTGCAGGCACCTCCTGCGGTACAGGGCGACGAGGTCACGAACGGGTATGTGCCGTGGTCAATGTCGAGCAAAGTGCCCTGCGCGCCCTCAAAGAACACCCACTGGTCGGACTCGAGCGCCTTGTTGATGACCTGCGAGGTGTCGGCGATATGGGGCCGAATCCTCTCGGCGTAGCCCATGTACTCGTCGACGATCTCGTCGACCGTGTAGGTGGACATGCCGTAGACCTTCGAGAGGATGTCGTTCTTCTCGAGCAGCGCCGCCTCGACCTTCTTGCGGAAGATGTGCGCGTCCGTGAGGTCCTGGATGCGTAGGCCCATGCGCGAGGCCTTGTCCATGTAGGCCGGGCCGATGCCGCGGCGCGTGGTGCCGATCTCGTTGCCGCCGAGCCGGTGCTCGCTCGCGCCGTCCAGGTCGCGGTGGTACGGCATGATCAGGTGCGCGTTGGTCGAGATGAGGAGCTTGTGTGTCGACAGGCCGTCGGCCTCGAGCACGTCCATCTCGTCGAGCATTACCTTGGGGTCGATAACGACACCGTTGGCTATGACCGGCGTGATGTGCGGATACATGATCCCGGACGGAATCAGGTGCAGCTTGAGCGTGCGTCCGCCGTGGATGATGGTGTGACCTGCGTTGTTGCCGCCCTGGTAGCGAACGACGTAGTCCATGTCGTCAGCGAGCAGGTCGGTGATCTTGCCCTTGCCTGCGTCGCCCCATTGGGCGCCGACCAGCACGCTAGCGGCCATGTGTGGTTACTCCCGTTAGTGCTCGGTCCCGCGGACTCATCTTTGCCGCTCCCGGACCGTGCGCGCCGACGTCCCTGAAGGCGCGCGAGCCGCTCCACCTAGATGAAGCGTGCGCGCGTAGTATGCCCGACGCCGCCGCCGATTGCCACCTCACCGCCACCGCAAAGACGCGAACTTGCGGCGCTGCAATCGAGGGAGTATGTTAGTGAGCGATAACTACGGTATCTGCCCCGGCGTTCGTGTGCGACTCCCCGTCGCCGAGAGGATCGAGCTACTTGAGCCAGCGCTCCTGGACAACAATCCTGATTGTTCTGATCATCTCGTCAGCCGCGGGGCTGCTGTGGGTCAACTATTCGCAGCGGCCGATCCCCGGCAAGCTTGCTGTGTCCGGGAACGTGCACAACACGATCTCAACGGTGCAGGCGCCGGCCATCGCCTACCCCGTGCTGGACGTCACGGTCGGCATTCCCAAGGAACCCTCGACGTCTATGAGCGCTCCGAAGCGAAGCGGATCCCAGTCGATGGCATCGCGGACGCCGACGGTCTCGGGCGCGCTCGATGTCGTCTACGTCCGCCAAGGTGACAGCGTCGCAACGGGCCAACCGATCGCGCAGCTGAACACGGCGATGCTCGATCTCGGCGTCGCACAGGCCAAGGCGGCCTCCAAGGGCGCCCATGCCCAGGTATCGGTCCTCGGCAAGGGACTGCAGACCATCGCCGACAACCAGGCGAAGCTGTCCGACGCGCGGGCTCAACTGGCGACCGCAGCGAAGAAGCTCGCCGATGCGAAAGCGAAGATCAAGACCGGCAAGAGCCAGCTGAAGGCCGGAATCGCGAAGATCGAGGCGATGATCGACGGTCCGCACCCGCCCGGACCGTGGCCACCGCCCCCTCTCGCACAGAAGCTCGCTCAACTGAAGGCCACGCTGGCAAAGCTTGAGGCCGGCGAGAAGAAGCTCAACGCGGCAGAGGGTCAGCTCGCAACCGGCAAGTCAAAGCTCGCCACAGGGGCTTCGGCGCTGCGGGACGCAAAGGTCAAGGCCCGAAACGCGCGCGAGCTTCTCGGCCTCGTCGCCGAGGGGCAAGACATCCTGGTCGACGTCGCCGAGTACCGGAAGAGTCAGGCGACCATCCTGTCTCCGGTGAGCGGCACGGTGACGGCGGCCCGCGAGTCCGGATCCGTAGCCATGGTCGGGGCGCCGATCGTTCGCGTGCGTCCGGTCGGAGCCACAGAAATCGACACGTACCTGACCCCCGCTCAGTTGGACTTGGTTCGCCTAGGTGCACGCGCGAAAGTCGACTTCGACTCCAACAAGGCGGGAGCCCTCGGCGGCACAGTGACCCGTATCGCCGATTCCGCCGCGTACCCGCCGACGAGCTTCCCCACGGACATCGTTCACATGACGAAGACCGTCCGGGTCACGATCACGCTCGACGACGGGGCATGGGCGCCGCCGGGAACGCCCGTAGATGTACTCATCGACACGACGACCTCGAAAGACTGACCAACCGCACTTCCCACCGCACGAGAACAGGAGCGCAGACGACATGAACAAGCGCATCATCGCGATCATCGTGGTAGTCGCAGTGGCCGTTGGGGGCTACTTCGCCTACCAGAAGTACTTCGCGAACGCTGCAGGGGCGAGCGGGGAGCTCGGCGGTAGTGGAACGATTGAGACTACTCAGATCGCCATTACTCCGCAGACCGCCGGACGCATCATCGAGGCTCCGCCCAACGAGGGCGTGCCCGTCAAGAAGGGCGACATCCTCTACCGCCTCGATGCGGCCACGGCGCAGTTCCAGGTCGACCAGGCGAAGGCCGGGCAGAAGGCCGCAGCGGCCAACTACGGCCATGTGAAGAGCGACAGCGGCTCCAACAGCGCCGAGAAAGCGGCGGCAAAGGCACAGCTGGACCAGGCCAACATCGCAGTCAAGATGGCACAGGTCCAGCTGGGCTACACCGTCATCACTTCACCGCTTGTGGGGACGATCACCAACGTCGTCGCCAAGGTTGGAGAGAACGCCGTTCCAGGCAACACGATGGCGGTCGTGAGCGACCCCACCCAGCTTACCGTCAACATCTACGTGCCCGAGAACCGGATCGGCGAGGTCAAGGTCGGGCAGCCGGGAACCCTCACCACTGACTCGACCAACAGCTACAAGGTCGAGGTCGCTTTCGTGGGCTCGCAGGCCGAGTTCACGCCTGCGTCCATCGAGACGAAGGACCAGCGCGTCAAGCTGGTCTACCAGGTCAAGTGCCGCATCATGAACCCCGACTCGTCGCTCAAGGCGGGCATGCCCGCCGACGTGGTGCTCCGGTGACCAACGTCTCCTCAGACATCGAACTGGCAATCGACGCGCGCGGACTCTCCAAGGAGTTCCGCTCGGTCTTGGCCGTCGATGACCTCTCTCTCGAGGTCCCGCGTGGCCGTGTCTTCGGACTCATCGGGCCGGACGGAGCGGGCAAGTCCACGCTGATACGGATGCTGTGCACGGTGCTCGAACCCACCTCCGGTGACGCCTTCGTGTTCGGCAACTCAGTGGTGAGCGACCCCCATGCGGTCAAACCCCGTATCGGCTACATGTCGCAGGCATTCTCGCTCTACGGTGACCTCACCGTTGCCGAGAACCTCAACTTCTTCGCCGAGCTCCGCGGCGTGCCCAAGGGCGAGATGGCCGCACGCTCTGCTCGGCTGCTCGAGTTCTCGGGGCTGACCGAGTTCGCGTCTCGTCAGGCGCAGTTCCTCTCGGGAGGGATGAAGCAGAAGCTCGCGCTGGCGGCCACGCTCATCTCAGAGCCCGACCTGCTCTTTCTCGACGAGCCGACCACGGGTGTCGATCCTGTGTCCCGCCGAGAGTTCTGGCGCATCATCAGTGACCTGCACCGGCAGGGAATCACCGTCTTCGTGGCCACACCCTACATGGATGAGGCGGACCGCTGCGACGAAATCGCGTTCATGACGCAGGGGCGCATCATCCTGCGCGACACTCCCGCGGGAATGCGGCGCCGCGTGCCGGGAAGAGTGATCGAGGTCTCCGTCGACCGCTACCGCGAGGCGATGACCTTTGCGCGCGCGCTCCCGTTCATCAGGAGCGTGGAAGTCTCAGGCGAGCTGCTGCGGGTGCTTGTCGACCCGGATGCGTGCGAGGAAGACTGCGAGGCATCACTGCGCTCAACGCTTGAGGGCGCGGGCTTCTCGGTGAGCACGATGCACCCGGCAGCAACCGATCTCGAGATGGCGTTCGCGACGCTCATTCCAGCTGCAGGCGAACTGCTCGGTACGCCAGACGAGAAGATACTGGCGGTCGCCGAATGAGACGCGTTCTAGCTATCGCCCGCAAAGAGTTCATCCACATCATGCGTGACAAGCGGATGCTCGGCGTCATTCTCATCATGCCGCTGCTTCAGCTGTTCCTCTACGCCTACGCGCTGTCGTTCGATATCAAGCACATTCCAACGGCCGCGCTCGATCTCGACCACACCGAGTCCAGCCGCAACTACATCTCGGCGCTCCAGCAGTCGAACTACTTCACGGTGAACCGCGTCCTGGACACCTACGAGCAGGTCGACCACGTCTTCGAGTCCAACCAGGATCAGGTGGTCGTGGTCGTCGGCAACGGATTCGGACGAGATGCCGCGGCGGGTCGAGCGGGTGCGGTCCAAGTGCTCGTGGACGGGTCCGATGCCAACTCCGCGCAGCTCGGACAGACATATTCGGGAGCGCTCTCCCGGGTCTACGGCGGCAAGATCGTGGTTGAGCAGTACGAGGCCAAGGGCGTGAGCGTCTCAAGTGTGGGGGCGCTCACCGCCAACACGCGCATCTGGTACAACCCCGAAGGACGATCTGCCTCGTACTTCATTCCGGGACTAATAGTTGTGCTGGTGACTATGGTCACCGTGCTCCAGACGGCGAACACGCTGGTCAAGGAGAAGGAGGCCGGCACCTACGAGCAGCTGATCGTGTCTCCGATCAACCGCATCGAGCTCATGGTGGGGAAGATCGCGCCCTGGGCGCTCATCGGCGCGATCGAGATTCTGATCATCTCGCTCATCGGAATCATCGTCTTCAGGATCCCGTTCCGTGGGTCGGTCTGGCTACTAGCCGTGGGAAGCCTGCTCTACGTCATCTGCACGCTCGCGCTGGGGCTCATCGTCTCGGCGAGGGCAACGTCCGTCGATGCCGCCAACCAGCTGGGAGCGCTCGTGAGCTTCCTGCCGACGTTCATGCTCTCCGGCTACATCTTCCCGCTCTCGAGCCTGCCCTGGGTGCTGCAGTTCCTCTCGTACCTCTACCCTGCGCGCTACTTCATGGTGGTCACGCGGACGATCTTCCTCAAGGGTGGCGGTCTGTCTGTGCTCTGGCCGCAATTGGCCGCGCTGGCCATCTTCGCAGTGGTCATGACGGCGCTCGCGGCCCTCCTCTACAGAGAGAGGGCGTGACATCAGGATGTCCTGGCGAAGAATTCGCACCCTCATTTGGAAAGAGTTCATCCAGCTGCGGCGCGACAAGTCGATGCTGCCGATGCTGATGCTCATGCCGGTGCTGCAGCTTGTGCTGTTCGGCTATGTAGTGGGTTCGGACGTGAAGAACCTCCAGCTCGCAGTGCTCGACTACGACAACACCGTTCAGTCGCAACAGGTCGCGGATGCATTCACGAGTTCGGGGTACTTCAAGCTCGTGGCCCGGCCGACGAACGAGGCCGGCGTCAAGGATCTGCTCGACGGAGGAACGGCCGTCATTGCGATCGAGATCCCCAAGGGGCTTGGTGACTCGATTCGTGCGCGCCGTCCGGCTCAGATCGGCATCGTCGTAGACGGCTCCGACAGCCGAACGAGCCAAGTTGCAGCCGGCTACGCTTCAGGGATCATCGCCTCGCTCAGCAGCCAGTTCTACGCCCTGCCGACGGCGAAGCCGGGCAAGACCGCGCCGATGGGCGTCAACGCGCAGGTACGCGTCCTCTACAACCCGACGATGCGCGCGGTGAACACGATGGTTCCGGCGCTGCTTGCCTTCGTCCTGCTCATGTCGACGACCAACATCATGAGCCAGGCGATCGTGAAGGAGCGAGAACGCGGGACACTCGAGCAGCTCTTCGTTACGCCGATCGGCCGCTCAGACTATCTCCTCGGCAAGCTGGTGCCCTACATCGGTATCGCCATCGTGCAGGTGATCGTGACCTTCGCCGTGGGTGTCCTGTGGTTCCGGGTGCCGTTCAGGGGCTCGTTCTGGGTGCTCGGCATCGGCTTGATGCTGTTCCTGCTTTCGTGCCTGGGAATTGGAATGATCGTGTCGCTGATGTCGTCGACTCGGCAGCAGGCGCAACAGACATCGCTGTTCCTCCAGATGCCGCAGATGATGCTGTCCGGCTTCATGTTCCCCATAGCCGCGTTCCCTCGCTGGCTCTACATCTTCACGTTCCTGATTCCGCTGCGCTACATGCTGGTAATCGTGCGCTCGAACTTCCTCAAGGGCTCCGGGTTCCTTGCACTGTGGCCGCAGTTCCTCGCAATGGCGATCTTCTCGTTGGCGTTGTTCTTCTTCGGGCTGTCGCGTTTCCAGAAGCGCCTGGCCGACTAAAGAGAGAGCGAAACCTGCATGCGATTCCCCTGGACAGAGACGAAAGCGCCGAGCGTGGCGCACATGGAGGACGGCGACGCCATCAAGGTGCGTGGGCTGCGAAAGGAGTTCGGCGACTTCGTGGCGGTCAACTCGATCGACCTCGATGTGAAGCAGGGCGAGATCTTCGGCTTCCTGGGGCCCAACGGCTCGGGCAAGACCACGACGATCCGCATGCTCTGCGGCACGATCGGGTCGACCGCCGGCTCGGCGCGTGTCATGGGCTACGACATCTGCGACGAGCCTGAGATGGTCCGCCAAAGCATCGGCTACATGTCGCAGAAGTTCTCGCTGTTCCAGGATCTGACCGTCGACGAGAATCTGCGGTTCTACTCGGGCATCTACGGTCTTTCCGACGAGAAGTACGCGGAGCGCCGCGCCTACATCCTCGAGATGGCCGACCTCAAAGGCCGCGAAGACGAGCTGACCGGCAACCTGTCTGTCGGCTGGAAACAGCGGCTTGCGCTGGGGTGCGCAACCATCCACGAGCCGAAGCTGATCTTCCTCGACGAGCCGACCCCAGGAGGGGACCCCAACC
>CAZIPT010000033.1:0-20535 GCA_964541375.1 uncultured Eubacteriales bacterium | reverse complement strand
CGACGGACCGATGGCCGCCGAGCGAATCGATCTGGACTCGGCGCCATAGGGCGTCTCGGCGATGCCGGACGGCGACGGGTACGTGACGCGAGTCGGCATCACCCGTATCCACCTGGAGGAAGACACCGGCAAGATGATCCACGTGCGCGGGAGCGAGGGCCGCATCTCGGGAGCAACCAAATCGCTGGTCGACTTCAACCGTGCCGGGACGCCCTTGATCGAGCTGGTCAGCGAGCCTGACATACGCACACCCGAGGAGGCCCGCCGCTTCGCGCAGAAGCTGCGGCTCATCTGGCTCTCGCTGGGCATCAGCGACTGCTCGATGGAGGAGGGCTCGATGCGCGTCGACGCCAACGTCAGCGTGCGCCGGCGCGGTGAGACCGAACTCGGAACCAAGGCCGAGATCAAGAATATGAACAGCTTCAAGGCGATGCACGACGGGCTGGCGTACGAGATCGTTCGCCAGGTCGAGCTCATCGAAGGTGGCGGCAGTGTCGTCCAGGAGACACGCCACTTCGATGTGGCCGCCAAAGTGACGAGTTCGCTTCGTGGCAAGGAGGAGGCGCACGACTACCGCTACTTCCCCGAGCCCGACATGGTGCCGTTCGAGTTCACCGACGAGTTCATCGACGACATTCGCGGGCGGCTCCCGGAGCTCCCCGACGCCAAGCGCACTCGGTTCATGGCCGAGTTCGGACTCAGGGCGCACGACGCGATGGTGCTTTCGAGCGACCTGGAGCTCGCCGAGTTCTTCGAGTCCGCGGTCACCATCGCAGGGACCTCACGCGCCAAGGCGATCAGCAACGTGATGCTGAACGACCTGAGCGCCTACCTCAATGCCGAGGGGATCGCTGTCACAGAGTCTCGCATCGTGCCGGGGATGGTCGCCGAGCTCGTGGCGTTGGTCGAGGAAGGCACCATCTCGAGCAAGCAGGCCAAGGAGGTCTTCGCCGAGATGGCCGCGAGTGGAGATGCCCCGGGCGCCATCGTCGAGATCAAGGGGCTGCGGCAGGTCAGCGACTCCGGCGAGATCGAGGCGATCGTCGACCGGATCGTTGCCGCGAATCCGGCGCAGGTGGCCGAGTACCGTGGCGGCAAGGCCGGGCTCCTCGGCTTCTTCGTTGGACAGGTGATGCGCGAAACCGGCGGTCAGGCCAATCCGGCCGTCGTCAACGAAGTGCTCAAACGCAAGCTCGAAGGCGGGGGCTCGTGATACAGGTCAAGTCCGTATATGAGGCGCGCAGCCCGAGCGACGGCTATCGGATACTCATCGAATCGGAGTGGCCTCGTGGGGCGCCTAAAGGAAAGCAGGCCGGCTGCGACTGGATGCGGTCGATGGGACCGAGCCCCAATCTCAAGGGTTGGCTCGCGCGCAACCCTCGCAAGAACTCAGGATTCCGGGACCGCTATCTGGCGGAGCTCGGCCACAACGAGCGCGACGTCGACAAGGTCGAGAAGCTGCTCAAGGAGTACGGCACCGTCACCATCCTGAAGGTGCCCGACTACGACGATCTTCAGGTCGCCGAGACGCTCGCGAGCTACCTGCGCGCGCGGTGCGACGTGGGATGAACGTACCTGCCGCGCGCGACGAGGGGGAACAACGATGACGCCAGCTGCCGAAACAGGCCGACCGACATTCGCGGTCGTGACGGACTCCACTTCTGACATCGAGCCACACATGGCCAGCCGTGAGGGCATCGTCGTCGTGCCCCTCACCGTCACCATCGGCGATGAATCGTTCGTGGACGGCGAGCTCAGCCAGCAGGAATTCTTCGATCGCATGAACGCCGCCGAGAAGCTCCCCACCACCTCACAGCCGGCTGCGGGGGCTTTCGCGGAGGCCTACGCACTCGCACTTGAGACCGTCGACCACGTCATCTCGGTGCACATCTCCTCCAAGCTGTCCGGAACCATAGAGTCCGCGCACACCGCCGCCGAGCAGTTCGCGGGAAGGGTGCACGTCTTCGACTCTCTCAACCTTTCGTGGGGCTGCGCGTGGCAGGTCGTTGAGGCCGCGCGTTGCGCCGCCGAGGGTATGGCGCCCGATGCGGCCATCGCCCGCATCACCGACGTCCGCGACCGTGTTCGGCTCATCGTGGGGCTCGACGGGCTCGGAAACCTCGCAAAGGGCGGCCGGATCGGACGCGTCGGCGCTTTTCTCGGCTCTGTGCTGAACCTCAAGGTCACTTTGACCGTCGCTCCGGATGGAGCCTTCGTGCCTGTGGCGAGGAGCCGCGGCGAGAAGGCCGCCCTGCAGCACACCCTCGACTGGGTGAGCGAGCAGATGGGAGGTGCGACGTCGGGGCGGTTCGCAGTCGGTCACGCGCTGTCAGCGGAACGGGCGCACTGGCTGAAGGACGAGATCGCAAAGCGGTTCGCGATCACCGAGATGGTCGTCTACGAGGCCGGCACTGCCATCGCCACGCACACCGGGACCGGCTGGGGCGTGGCGGTGCTCCCCGACATCTGAGGGCGGATACTCGTCCGCGGCAGTCGCGAGCCGTTTCTCAGTCGCGCTCCCACTTCATAGAGCGCTTGACCGCTTCGGCCCACAGTAGGCGCAGGCGGGCGATGCGCTCGCTGGAATCGGCATGCGGCTCGTAGGTGCTACCGACCTCGTGAAGCATCGCGAGGTCCTCGGGGTCAGACCAGACTCCGACGGCCAGCCCGGCAAGGTAGGCGGCTCCCAACGCTGTCGATTCCGCGAGCGCCGCCGTCTCGACGCGGATCCCCAGTACGTCGGCGAGCGTTTGCATCACAAGCGCGTTGACGGTGACCCCGCCGTCTGCGCGCAGCGAGTGCAACGAATGGCCCGAGTCGGCTGTCATGGCGCCGATCAGGTCTCCGACCTGCAGTGGTATGGACTCCATCGCGGCTCGGGCAACGTGCGCCGAGTTGGCGCCGCGAGTCAGCCCGAAGATGGCGCCGCGGGCGTAAGGGTCCCACTCCGGCGCTCCCAGACCGGTGAGCGCGGGGACCAGCACCACACCATTACTGTCGGGCACGCTCTCGGCGAGTTTCTGAGCCGCCTGCGGGGTCTCGGCGAGATGCATCTGCTCGACGATCCACTGCACGATGGCGCCGCCCATGAAGATGGACCCCTCGAGCGCGTACTCGAGCTCATCGCCGACCTGCGCGGCCACGGTGAGTGCAAGCGTGTCCGAAGCCGGGCGCTGCGTGCCCGTGTGCATGAGCGCGAAGATGCCGGTTCCGAAGGTGACTTTCGCGTCCCCCGCCGAGAAGCCCCCGTTGCCCACGAGTGACGCTTGCTGGTCTCCGCAGATCCCGGCGATCGGTACTGCCGCGCCCAAGACATCGGCCGCGCTCATCCCGACCACGCCCGACGAACGCACGACCCGCGGAAGCAGTAGCTCGGGCACGCTGAAGAGCGTGCACAGCTCGGTGTCCCAGCGCCCGACACGCGTGTCGAACAGGAGTGTACGAGATGCGTTGGTGGCATCGGTGACGTGGCTCGCTCCGGCGGTCAGGTTGTAGACCAGCCAGGAGTCGATCGTCCCGACCGCCAGCTCGCCGGCCTCGGCCCGCGCTCGGGCGCCGTCCACGTTGTCGAGAAGCCAGGCGATCTTGCTCGCCGAGAAGTACGGATCCACCCCGAGTCCGGTCCTCTCCCGGACCATGCTGTCCACGCCGGGCCTCGCGGCGATCGCGGCGCACGCATCGGCGGTACGGCGGTCCTGCCACACGATCGCGTTATGCAAGGGCACTCCCGTGGCGCGGTCCCAGAGCACGACGGTCTCGCGCTGGTTCGTGACACCGATGGCCGACAGGTCCGCCGCCGAGACGCCCGCCTCGGCCAGCGCGGCTCTTGCGGTGGCCAGCTGGTCGTGCCAGATCAAGGAGGCGTCGTGCTCGACCCATCCAGCCTGAGGGAAGATCTGCTCCAGTGCGATCTGCGACATCCCCAGTCGATGTCCTGATTCATCGAACACGATCGAGCGGGTAGAGGTCGTTCCCTGGTCAAGAGCGAGTATGAGTGCCATCGGTCAGCCTTCCGTCGTATGTGGGGCGGTCGAGTCCGCAGAGCGCAGTTCCTTTCGGTAGCGCTTGAACTCCCGGTAACTCAGCGCCTCGTCGGCGCCGAGCCAGAGCGGGGACGCGCCGTGCGTCGATCTCTCGGCGTCCACCTCGGCGAACCTGAGAAGCTCTGGCCGACAGTGACGTGCCACGAGCTTGTCGTGCATCTGGACGAGGGGCGCGTCGAGAGTCTCAGACGCCAGGTCGTATCCCGAGAACACCAATAGGTACTCCGGGTCATCCTCGGGAAAGTGCCTGAACGGCAAGTCCTCGCTGAAGAGGCCCAAACGCAGCTTCTGCTGAACCAGCGCATCGAGTTCTCTTCGCGCGGAGGCGATGTGTAGCCCACCCAGCGCCTGGGCGAACTCGGCGTAGTCGGCGGCGTGCGCCACGATGCCCGATGTGCCCGACAGCGGTCTCCCGTTGGACTTGAGTTGACCGAACACCATGCGAGGGCTCGTGTAGGCGCCCAGACCCCCCACCGCGTCGGCGCGCCTCATCGCTACGAAGTCGTAACGCCGCTTGCCATACTGGAACTCAGTGTCAGCGACGATGTAGCGGCTGTCCGAACCCGAGCGGCCGTCATTGGCGGTCGCGAACGCGTGAAGCACGCTTCGCTCCGAGGGCGGTTCACCCGCCGACAACCGCTCGCTCAGCTCACGGAGTTCGTCGAGTTCGGCAACGGCCGCCGCAACTTCGCTGGCCGAGGAGAGCGGCCAATACTCAAGTTGCTCGGCGCCGGTGCGATCACTCCGGGGCAGCCGCACGTTCGAGTCCACCTCGCCAACGAACGGGTGCTCGGCACCGCGTATTCGCAACAGCATCATCCCATCGAAGTAGATGGCCGCCTGGCGGGATCTGATCTCGAATCGAACCGAGGCGTGGCGCTTCGCCCAGTCCAGCAGAGGAGCAAGAACTCCCCCGAGGAGCGACTCCGCCTGCTCATCCGACAGGATGCGCGGCGGCTTGGTGTAGCTCCGCCAGTCGAACTCCCGGCGGGTGGACTTGCCCTTGGCCATACGGCTCCCTTTCACGTTCTCACTGCAGCTCAGACTGTACCCCGAGCCAATGACTTGCTGCGAGTCCGGCCGCTGTCGGCGAGACACCCCGATTCAGCGAGTCGCATCGAGCGAGCGCCGCCACCTGAGCGGTGTGCGCGCATGCGAAGTAGAATGTTGCTGATGTGCCTTGGCGTTGTGGTCAACCTACGAGGGAGCAGAATGGCGCAGGGCGAAGGCCAGCAGGGCAACGAACGCAACGAAGTGCAGGACCCGGCTTCCGTATGGCGTTCGCGCATCTGGCCGTGGATTGCGTTGGTTCTCGTGATCATGATCGTCCTTCTGTGTTTCTGGTTCTTCTGGCGCCAGCCACGGCAGTCCTCGATGGAGCTACCGACCGAGACGACGCAGACCCCCGTGGTCGCCCCTGGGCCGAGACCCGGGCCCACCCAGGATTACACCGACGGCCCATCCCAATCGACTTCGGGCCGACTCGTTCCCAACGTCCTGGGGGATCCGAGAGCGACGGCCGTGGGTACACTCAAGGGGGCGGGATACTCCGTCAGCGTGTCCGAAGTATTCTCGGCTTCCAAGGCGTCCGGCATCGTCATCGGCCAGAGACCGGGAGGCGGGTCGGCGCTGGATCCTGGGGAGTCTGTGGCCATTGTCGTGTCGAGTAGCCGGGCAACGGATCTGGTCAAGATGCCTCAGATTGTCGGGCTCACCCAGTCGGCAGCCGAAGCGAAGGTGAAGGACGCAGGTCTGGTTCCCTACATAACCTACGGTAACTCCGGAGTCCCCAGCGGCGAAGTCATCAGCCAATGGCCCCGTGCCGGCGACTCACTGCCCGTTGGCGGCGAGGGCTTCATCCAGGTCCAACTGAACCCCTAGGCACTCTACTCGCGAGGACTCGGCGCTCGGCCCATGTCGTACCCGCGCGCTAGATTATTGGCGGGAGGTGCCACCTATGTACTCAGAATCCGATCCGAAAGTCATCGACGTCCTCGGTCGGGCGCTTCGCTCCACAAGTAGAGTTGTGCGGCTTCGCGCCGTCTGCATGCTGGAGAATGTCACCTTTGAGAGTCGCGCGGAGTGGCTGCGCGCAGCTCGCGAGGACGCCGATGTCTCCGTTCGTCAAGCGGCCGACAGTGTCATCTCGTGGACGCTTGAGGTTGCACCGACTCCCTGGCCGCAGCGGGAGGATCCAGCGTTCGACACTGTCCCACGACTATCGGAGTGCCACGAGCTCCTGGAAGCGGGCGCGGATCTGGGTTGGGAGTGGGAGTACGCGGTCGAGGTGTGGCGCGAGGACGGCATGCTCGTCGGCACGTACTTGTGCGCGACCTGCCAAGAGGACAACGAGCACGCCAAGAAGATCGCGCTTGGTCAGGCAGTACTCGCGAGTACCGGGCCCTCGGGCGACCGGTTTGAGCCGTCGACTGCAGCCGCGTTCATCGTCGCGAAACGGAAAGTACGCCGGTCGTCCCGCCCGTCACGCAACCGGCGCGATGGACGTCACCGCTGATCAGGGGTGTGGGACATGGTCTACTCCAACGCCGCGTCGGCAATGGCCTGGTCGATGTCGCTCGCTCGAGCGGCGACCTCACACTCTGTGAGCGAGCGGGCTCGGCCCATGCAGCTTCGGGCAGCATCCGCGGACGCCGAGTCCACAGCGACGATCAGCGCGACCGAGTCCCTCTCAAGTGCCTCGCCGACGTCGTGGATATCGCTTCGTGACATACCCTTCCAGAGGTGGCCGACGACCGCACCGATGACCGCGCCGGCCGCACCCATCTCCAGTAACAGCGGCGGGAACGCGAGACCGATGACTCCTCCTACCACCGCGCCACTCCACGCGCCGAAGCGGACAGGGGTTTCGTGCTTGCGGACAATGCGCACCTGGCCGTCATCATCCTTTGCGACGACCGCGCCGTCGAACGTTGCTATGAGGTGCTCCCCGCGCTCTTGGAGGATGTAGTCGAGGTCCTGTGATGCCTCTTCGATCGAGCCGTACTGACCGATGATCACGTGGACGGTCGTGTCGTCACCCATCGCGCACCCCTCCCATTGGCGTAGTTTCCATTCCTAGTGTTCCCTTTCGTTCGTTTGTGACACGAGGCCGGAGCCTCAGGCAGGACCGATTGGCGCGGTCGGTCCCAACGAAACGTCTCATTGAAGCGCTGGATGACCCGAAGGTAATGGCAGGGTACGAGGCCGAGCAGGTGTGCTACCAGAGAGCAGCGACGGTCGGAACCGTTCGCCGGTCTACGAGCCGTATCGCCTGCTTGGAGCAGGCCGAACGGCAGATGCCACAGCCCCAGCACTTCTCGGCGGGAATGGTCACTCGCCTCGGTGCTGCCGTGATCGCGCCGAACGGGCACATCCTCGCGCATCGGCCGCAACTCGTGCATAGTTCGGCGTCGAGAAGCGCGACGTCCTCACCACGCCACATGACCTTGATGTCGTAGCCGGCGGTCAGCCTCATCGCCATACAACCACTCGCCAGGTTGCAGTTGCAGATTGCGGCGGTGAACGGCGTCTTGAACGTCCAGATCGAGTGAAGGAGTCCGCGGTCCTCGCACGCGCGAAGCAGTTCCATCGCCTCGGGCTTGGTCATCGTATGGAAGTCGTCGAGATCGGGTCCGGAGTCGTAGTCCGAGAAGCCAGACTCAAGCACGCTGTCGACGGGGGTGGACGTCACGAGCACGCAGACCTCGTCGGCGGCTTGACCCGGCTCGTGCATCCGGCAGATGCAGGGGATCACGGTGATGCTCGAAGCGATGTCGAGAACCTTCTCACAGTCTTCGATGGACAGTGGCTGGCCGAAGTGGTTCTCCTGCTGATGCCGCGTGATAGCTTGCTTGCCCGCGCGTGTCAGGGGAGCCGGTAGCTTCGAAGCGAGGCTTCCGGCGAGGATCGCGCGGCTGCGCATCTTCTCGAAACCGGAGATGAAGTTCACCACATAGTCGCGTCGAGCCAGATCGCTGTTGAGGTCCAGCGCGTAGTTCTGAGCCTCCAGATACCAGCGCTTCCCCTCGCCGTGCTCCACGCAGAACTGGCACATTGGATGACTCCGGGTGATCAGCTACTTGATGGACTGGGCTTTCAGAATCATACGCTCAGTCCGAAGGTGGCGACGGCGGCGCTCTTCCGACGCGTAGAGATCCCCGATTCGCTCGGCCAGCATCCCCGGCACATCGACCGTGGAGGCCAGCGCAGTCATCGACACAACGCCCGGACCTCCGGCCAGCAAGCGGGAACGATCAACGCTCGTGCTCATCGTATCCTCCAAAGAAAGTGCGTTCGCAACCCCCATGTGAAAGCGGACGCGGAGAGCACTATACCCACATCGATGAGAAGGCATTAGCCGTTCATCGGATTTCACTTCCTGTTACAAATATTTTGCCTGGCGGTGGTTTGGACACAGAGTGCTAGGCTGGACTCAAGGAGGCGAAACCCACGTGAACCGCTCTCTGGAACCCTCTGCAGGTCTGTTGAGCGATCTGTATCAACTCACGATGGCCCAGGCATATCATTCTGCCGGCATCACCGGAGACGATGCCTGTTTCCATCTCTTCTTCCGAGAGAACCCGTTTGACGGAGGCTTCTCAGTCGCCTGTGGGCTGGAGCAGGCGCTCGACTATCTCGGCCGCCTGCGCTTTGTTGAATCCGACATCGACTACCTGTCGACGCTACCTGGCAGCGACGGGCGCCCGCTGTTCTCGGCGGTGTTCCTCGCGTGGCTTGCGGAGCTGGAGTTCACCTGTGACGTCGATGCGGTGCCCGAGGGGACGGTCGTCTTTCCCCGTGAGCCGCTCCTGCGCGTGCGAGGTCCGATCGCCCAGTGCCAGATAGTCGAGACCGCGCTGCTCAACTGCATCAACTTCCAGACGCTCGTCGCGACCAAGGCCGCGCGGGTCTGCCTTGCTGCGAAGGGGGACCGGGTAGTCGAGTTCGGCCTGCGTCGCGCCCAGGGTCCCAATGGCGGGCTGTCGGCGAGCCGCGCGGCGTATATCGGAGGGTGTGCCGCAACCTCGAACACGCAAGCTGGAAACCACTTCGGGATACCGGTGTCCGGGACGCACGCTCACTCATGGGTAATGGCGTTTGACACCGAACTGGAAGCGTTTCGCGCATACGCCGAATCGATGCCGAACAACGTCGTTTTCGTCATCGACACCTACGACACCATCCAAGGGGCGAAGAACGCGGTCGTCGTAGGCCGAGAACTCCGCGAGCGCAATCACGAACTCGTGGGCGTTCGCATCGACTCAGGCGACCTGGCATGGCTTTCGAAACGAGTTCGCTCGATTCTCGACGACGGCGGCTTCCCCAAGGCTGTGATCGTTGCCAGCAACGAACTAGACGAGCATCTCATCGCCTCGCTCAAAGACCAGGGGGCCGCGATTGACGTGTGGGGCGTCGGGACCAAGCTCGCGACCTCGTGGGATCAGCCTGCGTTGGGAGGAGTCTATAAACTGTCGGCCCTGAGGCGCGTGGGTGGAGACTGGGAACCGCGTATCAAGCTCTCCGAGCAGACCGCGAAGGTGACGACTCCGGGAGTACTGGGCGTCCGCCGGTATCGCGACGCCACAGGGAAGCTCGCGGGTGACATGATCTACGACGAGTCTGCGCTGCTGAGCGGCTCGGTGACGATGGTCGACCCTTGCGATGAGACGCGGCACAAGTCGTTCTCGGCGGGCGAGCCGTTCGACGAACTGCTGGTGCCGGTCATGCGCGGCGGAGAACGCATCTACCGCGACCCCCCGATACAGGAGTCGCGTGCCCGCGCGCTGGCGTCGGTGGGCGGACTCGACCCGTCCATCACGCGGTTCCTGAATCCGCACACCTATCCGGTCGGGCTCGAGCGGGGGCTCAACGACTTGAGGACCCGGCTCGTTCGCGCAGCGCGCGGGTTCAGCTCCTGAACAACTCGTCAAAGGAGAACACATGCGGGCGTTGTTGCTGATCGACCTCCAGAACGACTTCATGCCCGGAGGTTCACTTGCCGTGTCCAACGCTGGTGATACGGTCGAGGTGGCCAACGCGCTCATGCCACGGTTCGAGCTCGTGGTCGCAACGCAGGACTGGCACCCGGCAGGCCATGCATCGTTCGCATCGGGCTACCCCGGCAGGCTTCCCGGCGACCAGGCCGAGATAGACGGTCGCATGCAGACCCTCTGGCCCGACCACTGTGTGCAGGGAACGTTTGGTGCGTCGTTTCACTCGGCGCTCGATGTGGCCGGAGTCGATCATGTCGTACGGAAGGGCACGGACACCGCGATCGATTCCTACTCCGGATTCTTCGACAACGGCCACCTGAAACAGACCGACCTAGCCGCCTATCTGGGCGAGCGAGGGGTACGCGAGGTCTGGATAAGTGGCGTCGCGACCGACTACTGCGTCAAATTCACCGCGCTCGACGCGCGAGGGCTCGGGCTAACGACGGTGGTCATCGTCGATGGATGCCGAGGAGTCGCACTTCGTCCCGGGGACGTCGACGCGGCCATCGCTGAGATGAGATCGGCTGGTTGTGAGATGGTGACCAGCTCGGAGGCCTAGAAGAGGTTGGCGAGACCGGCCAGCGCGTCGAAGGCGTACTCGAGCGTGTAGTCGTCCAGCGACAGGTAGAAGCGCGGGTTGAACACGACACCCATGCACTTGACCAGGTTGATAGCGCCGTCCAGCAGATGGTCGCTCTCCACCAAGAGGTCGACGACATCGGGATTGACGAAGTCCTCCACGATGGGAATGGGCGTCCAGAAGTATTTGGCCGGACCATCTTTCACCAAGACGTCCAGCACGAGGTTCCCGGCCGTGGTCACGACCAGTTCGAGGCCGTCAGGGAGCGTTCTTCCCAGCGTGGCCGTCTGCTTCTCCAGCGAGGCGGACCGAAGCAGCGTCTCCTCGTCGACATGCATCGCGAAGGGCGAAACGGGCATCGAGCGCAGGACTTCGCGCAGGTTGCATGCGGTCACGAGCGGCTTCTCGGGAACGTCGGAGTCCAGGACGTGGAGGGCCAGCGCCGCCTCAGCGGCCGACGTCGCGTTGAGGAGCACCCGGAACATCTCGCGGTTCTCGGCGGTGTAGTACGGCCGGAGAAGCGCAAGTCCTGTTGCCAGCTGGAGCACGTATCCTCCGCACTATGGGGCATGAACAAAGGTAGCTGTTGTATCGGCCCGGAGTGTCTCGGCGTGAGCTCTTTGAGGCGGCTCCTGTGACATCGGTCACACATCGCCGATGCCAGTTCCGGAAACATGCACGGTTTCGTGCTCAAGACGCGGTAGAGTATGCAGGGGAGCGCCCCGAATATGCATCGGTGGATTAGGGGGCCGAATCCCTTCCCTTTACGAGAGAGGATGCGACGTGAGGATCGTGGTCGCGCTGGGCGGCAACGCCCTACTCAAGAGAACCGACCCGCAGACCGCCGAGGCGCAGCGCGCCAACGTTCGCATCGCCGCGCAGCAGCTGGCCCCGCTCGCACTCGAGCACGAACTCGTGCTTGCTCACGGAAACGGGCCGCAGGTCGGCCTTCTCGCTCTTCAGGCCGAGGCGTACGACTCCGGCAACCCCTATCCGCTTGACGTGCTCGGCGCAGGGACCGAGGGGATGATCGGCTACATGGTCGAGCAAGAGCTCGGCAACTTGCTGCCGTTTGAGAAACCCATAGCGACGCTGCTCACGATGGTCGAGATCGATCCGGAGGACCCAGCCTTCGATAACCCCACCAAGTTCGTCGGTCCGTGCTATCACCACATCGCGGCCGAAAGGTTCGCGGCCGAGCGCGGCTGGGTCTTCAAGCAGGACGGAGACGCATGGAGGCGCGTGGTCGCGTCGCCGGAGCCCAAGCGCATCTTTGAGCTCGACCCCATCATCTGGCTGCTGGAGAAGGGCGCGGTTGTCATCTGCACCGGCGGCGGCGGGATTCCGACAGCCTACCTGCCCGATGGCACGCGGACGCTCGTGGGCGTCGAAGCTGTCATCGACAAGGATCTGGCGAGCGAACTGCTCGCCCAGCTGACCGGCGCCGACCTCTTCGTCATGGCCACGGATGCAGACGGTGTCTACCGTGACTGGGGAACGGAAGGCCAGACGCTCTTGACAGCTGTGACCCCCGCGGAGCTTCGGAAATACCGCTTCGCAGAGGGCTCGATGGGTCCCAAGGTCGACGCCGCTGCGAGATTCGTGGAGGCCACGGGGAAACGTGCGGCCATCGGGTGCCTCAGCGACATCGTAAAGATCGTTGCGGGCGAGGCGGGAACGAACGTGGTGGCTACTCTCCCTGACGACGCGTCCGGCTGACCACCGCTGCGCCGATCTCTCGTGTATCTTTGCAGCGAGCGGGCAAACGCCCCATCGCGCCCCGGGGGAACGAATGTCAGTCACTGTTGTCACCGATACCGTAGCTTCCATCCCGCAGGACCTGCTCGACGCCAACGGCATCGACGTGGTGTCACTGTTCATCAACGACGGCTCGACCAACCAGGCCGAGATCGACATGGACGTCGAGGCCTTCTACCGGCGCCTTGAGGACATGCGTAAGCTGCCCACATCTTCGCAGCCGTCGGTCGATTCGATGCTCTCTGCATTCCGGGCCGGGTTGGAGCGCGGCTGCGACGTGCTCGGCATCTTCATCTCCAAGGAGATGAGCGGCACCTTCCAGACCGCTCGGCTGGCCGCGGACATGCTCGCTGAGGAGTACCCCGACGGCCGAATCGAGATCATGGACAGCGGCTCCAACTCCATGGAGGAGGGCTACGGAGTTCTCGCGGCGGCGGAGGCCGCCAAAGCCGGCGAGCCTCTCGAGCGCTGCATGAGCGCCGCTTCGGAGACATTGCGGCGCACTCGCTACCTATTCACTCCCCATACGCTGGAGTACCTGCGCAGAGGCGGTCGCATCGGAGGCGCCTCGGCGCTCATCGGTGGTCTGCTACAGATCAAGCCGATTCTGACGGTCGAGGGCGGGGAGACTCAGACGTTCGCTCGCGTACGGACGCAGGCCCGTGCGCTCGCCGAGATGAGCCGAAAGTTCACCGAGGACATTCAGGCGTTCGGGCTGGCCAACGTGTGCGTTCACTACATCAGTGATCACGCAACCGCCGAGGCGTACGCTCGCGAACAGGTCGAACCAGTGGCAGGGAAGTCGGTGCGGGTGATTCCGGTCAGCCCCGTGATCGGCCTCCACGTCGGGCCGGCTGTCGCGATCGTGTACACGACCGAGAGGGACTGGGTATGACGTCAGCCGATCATCCGGCGGAGCCGGCCGGGAAACGCGGGAGCGCTCGATGAGCCGGCCCGCGCTCATGATCTTCCTCGGCGTGCTTGAGCTCGTCGCCCTGGCGTACTTCGCGCTCGTGATCTGGCGAGCCGATGCGCTTGCCGCCATTCTGCTGCGCGGGGGATATGCGGCGCGCGGGTGGACACAGCCGCGGCTCGCTTCTCGCCTGAGACTTCTGGGGGTCGTGGGAGTCGCTGTCGCCGTGGCAGCCGTGGTCATCGCCGGCACCAAGGTCGTCGGATGATGGCCGGGGTCGGCGCGCGACTTGCTTTGAGGCGTCCATGACTGAATCAACGAACGAAGACACAGCGCGTCGTGACGGTATCCGACGATTCACTCCCCGGGCGGGTCAGCGCGTGCAACTGTTCTCGGCGGCAGCGATGTGGGCGGTCGGCGCGACGATCCTGCTCATTCGGGGCGTCGGATTCCTGCACGACAACTGGTTCGCGGCGCTGCTGGCGCTTGCAGTGGCCCTGGGCGTGATCAAGTCCCGCTACCTGCTGGATCGTGTTGCCCGTAAGGCGGTGCTCCGCATCCATGCGCGCGGACGTGCCTGCTACTTTGGGTTCTTCTCCTGGAAGTCCTGGATGTTCGTGATCGTGATGATGGGCGGGGGCATCCTCCTGAGGCGCTCGGGGCTTCCGCGCGACTTCCTTGCGGTGCTCTATGTGGGCGTGGGAACCGGTCTGGCGCTCGCCGACCGGATCTTCTGGCAGGCCCTCATCAACCCGGCACCCGCAATCAAGCCCGCCGCCCCGGGCTCGGAGTAGCCCTTCGTTTCCGTGCTGCCACCGTACGTCTCCGCTGTCGCGTGACGGCTGGAACCCTCTGTGAAACACTTGCCCGCGGATAGATTCCCTCGTCACCTCCCGCGCTCCTTGCGGGATGCCGAAAGGTGGAAGGCATGAAGGTCGTCGCGGTTTGTGGTTCCGGGCGCAAGAAGGGCAACACCTCACTTCTTATCGAGGCCGTCTTTGAGCCGCTTCGGGAGGCTGGGGTCGAGTGCGAGCTGATCGAGCTTGCGGGCAAGGACATCCGTGGGTGCACCGCGTGCGGCAAGTGCACGTCGAAAGCCGACGGCAAGTGCTGGGGCCGCAGCGACGATGGCAACGCCATCATCGAGTCCATGGCTGCGGCCGACGGCATCATCTTGGGGAGCCCGGTCTACTTCGCCGATGCCACGCCGGAGATCAAAGCGATCATGGATCGTGCCGGCTACGTTGGGCGTTCCAAGCGCGACATGTTCATGCGCAAGCCTGGGGCGGCCGTCGTTGCCGTGAGACGTGCTGGAGCGATGCACACGTTCGACACCCTGAACCACTTCTTCTCCATCGCTGAGATGGTCACTGTGGGGTCGAGTTACTGGAACATCGGCATCGGCCGCGAACGCGGCGACGTCGAGGGCGATGCCGAGGGGATGCGTACCATGCGCCGGCTCGGCGAGAACATGGCGTGGGTGCTGGAGAAGCTGGCCGAGTAACCCCCCGGCGACAGCGACGGCTGTACGCTACTTCAGCGTGAGGCTGTCCGGAGCGGTACCACTGACGGACACGCCGTCAGCTGTGACTACCGCCTTTTGAACCTTCAGTCCGGGCGCCGCCGCGAGGTAGGCGTTGAGGTAGACCAGCAGCATGTCGGTTGCCTGCGCTGCGCGGTCGCCGCTCACCGTGAACCCCTCGGCGGTGACCTTGGTCGCTCCGGGGCTCGTGATCGAGCCCATCCGATAGCTCACAGGACCCTCGAGCGATCCGCTGTAGGCGGAGCCGTTCACCTTCGCCACCGCGCGGAGGCTCGCCGTGCCTGCCGAGGGAAACCCGACGGTCACACCCGATACCGCCACCGAGGTCGCCTGGATTTCGGTCGTCCAAGGGAAGACGTTGACCAGCGCCGTGATCTCCTCGGCGGTGAAGGTCGCGTCGAATGGGTGGCTGCCGGTTGCTGAGACGCTCGAAAGCTCGACCGGAGCGCCCGGAAACGATGCCTTGGTTCCGGCCTTGGCCATCGCGGATTCGAAGCCCGCGCGGTACGCCGAGAAGTCCTGAGACCTCGATCCACGTCCAAGCGCCCAGACCACCACTCCGGTGAGCGCACCGATAACGATGACCGCACTGAGGATGCCGATCACCCAGCCGAGCCAGCGCCTCTTGCGCGGGGCGGGGGACGGTGAGCCGGTCGCGGTCGCAGGCGGCGCGTCCGGTGGTTCCGGCGGCTCGGCTACCGCGGTGGCGGTGCCGGGGCTCTCGGCGAGGTCGGGTGTTTCGGCCATGGACGGCTCCTTGGTGCGCGCGGGTCTGCACGGGCAGGGCTACAGGTTGAAGCGTACCCGAACCAGCGGCACACTGGATGGCGCCATCGTCCGTCATCCCATCACGATCGGAGCCCAGTGGCTGAGTTCGCCAACTACGCCCTCGCCGAACGCCTCGAGTTGTTCGCAGCGCGAGACGTTCGAGGGTTCGCGGAGGCCGCCTCTGAGCTCTTCCCGGACTCCGGCGCCGAGTTCATCGAGGTTGGAGGCGGCGTCGCCGGCTACGTCGGTGCCAAGTCGCCGGCCAACGGAGCCATCGGGCTCGGCTTTCGCGGCGAGGTGACCCCGGGCCAGATAGCCACCGTCGAGCGCTTCTTTCTCGATCATCGCGAGGAGCCTATCATCAGCGTTTGTCCGCTGGCCGATCATTCTCTGGTGGCGGTGCTCTCGGAGCGCGGGTGGGGAGTCGGCACGTTCGAGAACGTCCTGGTCAGAAGGGTCGATCCCAACGATGAACTCGACCCGCCCGCTCCCGCGGTCGAGGTCGTCGAGGCGCTGGGGACCGCCGACCTGGAACTGTGGGCGTTGATGGCGGCTACCGGGTTCTCGGCACCCGACGAGCCGACTCCCGCGGACTTGAGGCTCGCGAAGGCCGCTACACGCCGAGACGATGCGCGCTTCTACTTCGCACTCGTCGATGGCGAGTACGCGGGGACCGGTCAGATCGAGATCGACGACGAGCTGGCGTGGCTCTCGGCAGATACCACGCTGCCCGCGTTTCGGCGCCGAGGCGTGCAGTCGACGCTTCAGCGCGCACGGCTCGCGGTCGCGGCGGAGCACGGCTGCTCGATGGCGGTCACCGAGTCCGTGCCGGGTAGCCCCAGCCAGCGCAATATCGAGCGCCTGGGCTTTCGCGTCGCCTACACTCGTGTCGACGCAAGGTATCCGATGCCAATAAGCACGCCGACTCCGAAAGGATCCACACCATGACCGTTTCGACCACTACGAACATCGCCTTTGTCGGAACCGGGGTCATGGGCGCTTCTATGGCGGGGCACCTCCTCGACGCCGGGTACAGGGTCGTCGTCTTCAACAGGACCCGCTCGCGAGCCGATTCGCTCATCGAGCGGGGCGCGGTCTGGGCTCCGACAGCCGGCGCGGCCGCATCCGCTGCCGACGTCGTCATCACGATGGTGGGCTATCCGACTGACGTCGAGGCGATCTACTTCGGCCCCGAAGGCATTATCGAGAGCGCATCTGCAGACGCGGTCCTCATCGACATGACTACGTCATCGCCCGCACTCGCCGAGAGGATCGCCTCGGCCGCCCGGGTCCGCGGGCTTTCGGCGCTCGACGCGCCGGTCTCCGGGGGTGACATCGGCGCGCGTAACGCGACACTGACCATCATGGTCGGAGGGGACGAGACCGCTTTCTCCCGGGTCGAACCGGTGCTACAGGTCATGGGTGCCAACGTCGTGCTCCAGGGCGGACCGGGCTCGGGGCAGCACACCAAGATGGCGAACCAGGTTGCGATCGCTGGCTCGATGCTGGCCACAGTCGAATCGCTGACCTATGCGAGAGCCGCGGGACTCGACGAGAGGAGGGTCCTGCTTTCGATCGGGGCGGGATCAGCCGCCTCGTGGTCGCTCGCCAACCTCGCCCCGAGAATCCTGGACGGGGACTTCGCACCCGGCTTCTACGTCAAGCACTTCGTGAAGGACATGCGAATCGCCCTCGAGTCGGCCGCAGAGGTCAATATCGTGCTGCCGGGACTCTCGGCAGCCAAGCGTCTGTACGATGTGCTTGAGGCAGGCGGTGGCGGGGACTTGGGCACGCAAGCGCTCTGGCTGCTCTACGCAGATGACGCCGCGCGTGCGCGCGCGGGAGTGGACACGGCGGCGACGGCGCGATCTGCGATGGGCGCCTGACGTGGAACTTGCGATCACCCTGGCGGCTGTGGCAGCAGGTCTTGTCGGCGGTGGGCTAGCGGGGTATCGAGTCGGCGAGTTCGTTCGCGGAAGTCGGCGGTCGTACTGGGCGATGAACGTCGGCGCGTTGCTCGGATGCGCCGCGCTCGACCTCACGGGGCTGGTGCTGGGAAGGCAGTGGCTTGCCTATGGGGCGCTGGGGCTCATGGCAGGGCTCATCACTGGAATGAAGTACGGCTACTCGGACTCGATCGGGGTGTGGCGTACGCCGGAATCGACCGGCGAGGAAGGCCCCGCCGTCGAGGGCGCCGACGAAGATGTGCGCGCATCTGCCCAGACGAGACCTCCGGCAGCCCAACGGGGCGGCGGACCGTCAGATGTCGAGCAGCTCTGAGAGCTTGTCGGGACGAAAGTCGACGCAGACGCCGTCGCCGATCTCAAACGTCGGGGTGTGAAGGCGTCCGTCATTGTGCGACGCCGCGCGCTCACGCGCTGACGGATCGGCCTCCACGTCGATCTCGGTGAAGGGGATGTCGTGTGCTGTGAGCCACGCGCGTGCCCTCGCACAGTCCCCGCACCACGAGCGGCAGTACATGATCACGCCAGCCCCCTCGTCGACGGCCTCAAGGTCGTTCTTGCTGTCGCTCACGGCATGCCTCTTTCTCGTTGGGTTTGACCCCGGGGAGTCCCGCCAAGGGGTCTCGGTCGATCCGCCTACCGCACGTTTCGCGGTTGCCTGGTATGTACCCGAGGCGGCGGTGTGCCATGCGTTCGAGTGGCCGATCAGCCGAGCGTGATATCCTGTGGCGGTCGCCCAAAGCGGCCTTTTGGCGCTTCTCTAGGATTGCGCCCTCTTCCTGTCCCCTGTGCTCGGAGGTAGTTTGCGCGCGTTGCTGGCCCATCGGAGCAGGCTTGTCGGGCTCGCTGGCGTCCTCGCGATCGCGCTTTCGTGCGTTCCTGCGGTGGCGGCGCCGCCCGCGAGCACGCAGCTCCAGACTGCGCAGCAGCAGGCCAACGCGGCCCGGGCACGCATGGACAAGATGCGCAATGACCTCGAGTCGGGGATGGCGCGCTATGAAGCAGCGTCCACCAAGCTCCGGGCAACTCGCTCAAAGATCGCGGCGAACACCGCGCGCCTGGCTCAGATCGACCAGTCGGTCAAAGAGGGTCAGGAGCACCTCGCCACTCGCGCCGCATTCCAATACCGCACCGGCGCCCCGGGAATGATCGACGTGCTCTTTGGAGCGTCGTCCTACGAGGACTTCTCGGCGCGTCTGTATGTGTTCTCGGAGATAGTGAAGCAAGACGCAGCGCTGCTTGCGAAGCTCAAGGCCCAGCGTGCCGAGGCCGTAGCACTGAGGGCGGACCTGAGTAAGCGAGAGGCCGCCCAAGTCGCCGAGCTGGCGCAGGTCTCGGCTCGCCGGCAGAGCGTCCAGAAGCAGGTGGACGCTCAGGACCGCTACCTTGAGTCTCTCAGCGCGGAAGTCGCCTCGCTCGTCGCTGCGCAGGACAAGGCGCGCGTCGTCACCAGGCCGAAGCCCCCGGCCGCCCCGACCCGCGTCCCGGCGCCGAGCAAGGCGCCGGTGAGCAAGGCCGGGGCGATCGTGTATGCCGCCGTCGAAGGACGCCCCGGCAAGTACGCCGTCGTTTCCGGCGACCCACTCAGTTATCGGCCAACCGGCGTGAAGTTCTCGGGCGTCACGACCATGTACGGGAACAGCGACAATGGCACGGGCACGTCTTCGGGCCGGCGCTTCGACGAGAACGAGTTCACTTGTGCGCATAAGACGCTGCCGTTCGGTACGCGGCTCGCCGTGAGCAAGGGCGGCCGCAGCGTCATTGTCACTGTGACCGACCGCGGTCCGTTCACTCCAGGTCGCATGCTCGATCTCACGCGACGCTCTGCGCGCTATCTGGGTGTCGACGGGGTCGGAACTGTGAGATGTGAGATCGTCCAGCCGATCCGCTGATCTGAGAGCCTCCCGGCGTCCGCGAAGAAGCGCTCCGCGGCGCGCCCACAACTCATCAAGGCATCACCGGTTTGCGTGTCCAGCCGCGGCCAGAATTGGGTAACTTACCAGAGTGCGCCGTACCCTTCGGTAGGCCTGAAACCAAAGGAGCTGTGATGAGGGACATCCTGCGCGTGAACATGACCGACCTCTCCACCTCGTGGGAGCCCGTGCCGGAGCGATGGCAGCTCTATGGCGGTCGTGCTCTCACCGACGCCATCATCTACAACGATGTGCCGGCCGACTCAGACCCGCTGGGTCCGTCCAATGTCCTTGTGTTTGCTCCAGGGATGCTCGGCGGGACGACCGCTCCAAACGGCGGGCGTCTGTCTGTCGGAGCCAAGAGCCCGCTGACCGGCGGCATCAAGGAGGCCAATGCGGGCGGACAGGCCGCCCATTCGCTCGCCAGGCTCGGAATCGCCGCGGTCGCTGTCATGGGCATGCCTGCCGACGCCAATGCCCGCTACACCCTTACAATCGAGGCTGACCGCAGCGTCAAGCTCGAGCGCACGGACGCTTGGGCCGGACTTGGCAACTACGAGGTCGCCGAAGCAATCGCCGCGACCCGCCCGGCCGATGACCGCTACGCGACCATCACCAACGGTCCGGCGGGCGAAGCACTTGCGCTGGCCGCTGGCATCGCGATTTCCGATACCAAGAACCTGCCGAACCGCTTCGCAGGTCGCGGCGGGCTCGGCGCGGTGATGGGAAGCAAGGGTCTGAAGGCCATCGTGATCTCGGACAAAGGGGCCGGCTTCCTCGAGCACGCCGACAAGGAAGCGTTCGTTGCCGCCACCAAGAAGTTCACCACGGCAATCAAGGAGCACGGCGTGTCTGGCACCGGCCTGCCGATGTACGGCACGAACGTTCTCATGAACATCCTGAGCGAGGCCGGCGGACTGCCGACCAGGAACTTCACCTCCGGCACGTTCGAGTTCGCTGACGCCATCGGCGGCGAGACGCAGCGAGACCCGCTCCTCGCGCGCGGAGGCAAGTCGAACCACGGAGACATTACCGGGGTGCCGACCCATTGTGCGCGCTA
>CAZIPT010000032.1:0-20866 GCA_964541375.1 uncultured Eubacteriales bacterium | reverse complement strand
ACCGCCGGAATACAAAAGGGATGGTGTGATCTGTGGACTGTCGGAGCGGCCGGAGTCACTCGGCGCACTACCGATGGCCTGAACTGGACGTCCATCGTCTACGGAACGCAGAACACCCTCTACTCCATCAGCATGGAGGACACGATGACCGGCTGGGCCGCAGGCGCCTCCGGAGCGCTGGTGCGGACCAAGGACGGGGGCGCCAACTGGATCGCGCAGGCAACCGGTACCGCGAGCGGTCTCTTCGGCGTTTCGTCGCTGAGCACTCAATCGGTGGTCGCTGTCGGTGCTGCAGGGACGGTTGTTGCGAGCGCCGACGGCGGAACCACATGGACCAAGCCGACATCGGGTACCGCCGACAGACTCAACGCTGTCGCCTTTCCTACGACCACCGGCTGGGCGGTAGGGGCCGTCGGCACCGTCATCAAGAGCACCGATAGTGGAGCGACGTGGACCGCGCAGTCCTCAGGCACCACAAGCGAACTACTCGGCGCCTACTTCCGTAGCGACACGCTCGGCTGGGCGGTCGGGGCAGACGGCACAGTCCTGAAGACGACCAACGGCGGGACCACGTGGACGCCGCAGACGTCTGGAACCGCCAACCGACTCAACGCCGTCTACTTCAGCTCCGATACCACCGGATATGCGGTGGGTGACACGGGGACCGTGCGCATGACCGACGACGGCGGCACGACGTGGACCGCGGTCACCAGCGGAATCGGGACCACGAACGACCTCTACGCCGTGCGCTCGGCCGACGCTACGAACGTCTTGATCGCAGGCGCTGCCGGCACCGTGCGCCGATCCAGGGACGGCGGCATGAACTGGACGACACAGATGCCTGGTACGTCCAACGACCTTCGCTCGATCTCGATCATGGGCCCCTCGGACCAGTGGATGAGCGGCACCAACGGGACGATTCTTAAGACCACCGACCAAGCCGAGCCAATAACCGCCTTCGCCGTCGACCCCGCCGTCCCGAACGGAAACGGCGGCATCTGGTACGTGAGCACCCCGGTCATCACCTTGACGCCGAGCAAGACGGGCATCACCTACTACAGCTGGAACTCGGCCGCGGGACCATTCACGACCTACTCGGCCCCGCTTTTCGGCCTCGAGGGTGACCGCACGCTCTACTACTACTCTGTAGACACGGCGAGCATCTTCGAGACGGTCAAGGCCACTCCCATCAGGATCGACATCTCGCAGCCGAGCGCGTCGACGCTGGTGACCGCCACCGCGGTCACGACCTCCACCATCAGCCTCGACTGGGCCGCCGCAACCGACGCGGTCTCCGGAGTCGCGGGATACGAGGTCTATCTGGATGGTGGAACCGTCCCGGTCGCCAGCACCCTCACGACCACGACGACGCTCTCGGGTCTCACCCCCAACAGCCCGTACTCCATCAGCGTGGTCACCATCGACAACGCCGGCAACCGCTCTCCCTCAAGCCTCCCGCTGCTGGTGGCCACCGTCCCAATCGACACCGGCCCCCCGACAACCACGATGGCGCTTGACCCTGCGTCCGCAAACGGCGACAACGGCTGGTACTCGGCTGCCCCGCTGCTGACGATGGTTTCGACCAAACCCGGAACCACCTTCTTCAGCTGGGATTCGGCGGCGGGCCCGTTCTCGGCATACTCGGCGCCTTTCCCGGCGATCGAGGGCAGCCAGACGCTCTACTACTACTCCGTGAACAATGTGGGAACCGCCGAGACGGTTCTGAGCGAACCGATCCGGACCGATTCGACGCTGCCGGCCCCGTCGGCGCTCGTCACGGTTACCGCAGTGACGACGTCCACCGCCGAGCTGGTGTGGCAGGCCGGGAGCGACGGCGGTTCCGGCGTGTGGAAGTACGATCTATACGTCGATGGTGCATTTGCTGGATCCACGACTGCTACGGGCACGACCCTGTCCGGAATCTCGCCCAATACAATCCACGCTTTCAGGGTGGTGACCGTCGATGTCGCCGGTAACCGCTCGGTGTCGAGCCTGCCCGTCTACCGCCTGACCGACCCGCTGGATGCGACGCCCGCCACCACCATGCTCACGATGGACCCCGTGGCGGCGGGTGGACCTGACGGCTGGTACGTCACGACGCCAACGGTGACCATGGCCGCAGTTCCAAACTCGGTCGCCGCTGTCATCTACTACAGCTGGGTGGCCACAAGCGGACCCTATACGTCGTATACAGCCACCCTCACGCCTCCGGCCAACCCGTCGACCCTGTACTTCTCGGCACACGACGCGGCCGGAGTCCGTGCCGACGAACCCACTCGGCAGGCGTCCTTCTTCATCGACAGCGCCGCTCCGGCGGCACCGTCGATAACCGCCAGCGCGACCGGCTACTCCAGCGTACGACTCACGTGGCCCGCTGTTGTCGGCTCGCCCAGTGGGATCGCCCGCTATGACGTGTATCGCAACGGCAGCCTTGCGTTCTCGGTGACGGACCCGTTCGCAGACGTGGTCGGGCTGTCACAGGGCACCACCTACAGCTTCGTCGTCACCGCCGTGAATGGGGCCGGCGGGGTCTCGCCGAGCTCGGAGGTCGCTACTGTGACCACTCCGTCGGCATTGCTCCCTTCGCCGCCGGCGGTTGTCTTCGCCAAGGCGCCGGCGGGCTATTTCGCCTTCATCAACTGGAGTCCCGCCAACGTCGAAACCCCGGGCGCCGTCAACTATCGAATCTGGCGCTCCGAGAACGGCGTGGACTTTTCGGCGATAGCCACGACGACAGCGGGCGTGGAGGACACGACATTCACCGACGCCTCGCTGAAGGCGTCGACGCGCTATTGGTACGCGGTGTCGACGATCGATCCGCGCGGCGAGAGTCCTCTCTCGTCTCACGCCGCCTCAGAGTGGGCCAGCATCTCCACGACCACCACCGGGCCGCAACGCCCGTCGGGCTTGTCGGCGGTGGTGGCGTCTGCCTCTGTCGCGCTGAGCTGGCAGGCCTCGACCAACCCGGCCACGGTCGGCTACAACGTGATGCGCGCGGACGTGAGCGAGTCCACGCCGATGCTGCTCACGTCCGTGCCGACGACGGGCACCACCTACTTCGACCTGACCGTTCAAAACGACCAGCCGTACTACTACTCGGTAGCCGCAGTTGACGCATCAGGCGTCGCGGGTGGCGCGTCGCTTGAGATCGAGGTCCGCCCACGCGGACTCGTCGTCGACCCTTCGCCGCATACGCTCGATAGCGACGCATCATCGTGCGTGTGCCACGCCAACCACACTGCGACCGCCTCCAACGCGCCCGACGGACGTAACAAGCTGATCCGGTTCACCGATTCGACTGTGGACTCTGTGTGCGAGGCATGTCATCCGGCTTCATCTGCTCGTGCGCAGTTCGCCGACCCGCTCGCGAGATCCCGGCACGCCCTTGAGACAACACTCTCAGGGTCAGCACCATTCAGATGTCTCACCTGTCATCGCACGCTCACGGCTGCCGGTCAGCCGGAAGGCAATCTGATGCGCGTGAACGGGAGCTGGGTATGCGTCGTCGTCACTGACACGCCAGCCGGAGACGGATTCTGCTACTCATGCCACGGCGCAGGCTCTACTTTGCCGCGCGGAGATCTCTCCGTCTTCGAAGCCTCGGCACACGCCACCGTCACGGCACCGGCCACCGGGGCCGGGATCAAGTGCGACGCGTGCCACGAGTCCCACTCATCCCGAAACGAGCACCTGACCAAGTACGGCGGGAATATGGCCTGCCTCCAGTGCCACACCACGACGGCGTCGAATCCGGCCCAACCCGACCTCTGGAGTCGCCTGACCCTGAATCCGGACACCAACTCCCGGCATCCCCTCACGCTGCAAGACCAGACCCGCGGGGCGGCAATGGGCTGCCCGAACTGCCACAACACCCACTCAGTCACGCACTCCGCTCCTCTCGTCGACCCGCACGATCCCAAGCCTGGCTCGTGGACCTCGGCCGACGGGAAGTCCTACTGCTTCCGCTGCCATGACGGCCAACCCCTGCCAACCAGTACCGAGACGACCCCCTGGGCCAAAGCCGTGTTAGCGTCGGGAGCGGCGACCCGGGTCACCGACATCCAACTCGCCTACCAGCTCAACGTCCACGGTTTTGGCGCTCGAAGCGGGCCGGCGACCACGACGGCGAATTTGCGTCCGAGCATGGGTTACAGCTATGACACCGTGCTCCAGTGCGGCGCCTGCCACGATTCCCACGGAAGTGTGAACAACTACGCGCTTCGCCAGAGCGTGAGTTCGGCGAACGGAAGCAAGGTCATCGAGGGCGTCGTCGTCGCACCGGTCCCTGGCGGCGGATACGACCTCCGCTTCTTCTGCAACACGTGCCACATCTTCGACCCCGTGGCCCACGAGTCACGCACGGGCACCAGCACCGTGAACTTCCCCGCTGACTGCACGGCCGCCGGATGCCATCGCCACATGAATGAATCCGGAACGCAGGGAAGCCTCGGGCTCTAACGCTTCGAATGGGACGACAGCCGAGAAGACCCGGGGGTGCCGTCTAGGGGACCCGCCACTCCATCCGAATCTTCTTTGGGCCTGGTGTGAACGCCAGCGTGTAGCTGCCCCAGCCCTTGGGGATCTCGAAAACCAGTGCGGTGCTGGTCCCGAACTGCGGAAGCAGCGGCCTCATCGAACTTGCGTTGAACGCAGGTTTGGACATCTTTGCGAGGGGCACGACCGCGCCCCTCGAATCGGTCAGCTCGAAGTCCTGGGCTCGCACCTCAAGAGCGTCGGTACCCTTGTTCTCGAATCCGATATCGACCACCAGGAACTGGCGGCCCGCCGCAGGCTTGACCCCGCCCACCTTCTCGGCGGTTCGCTGCGCTTGCTCGACGGTGACGGTCCACGGCCCGACTTTCAGCTTCTCGCCCACGACGCCGTGAGTCACGGGTTTCGACGCAACGGCTTTCGGTGCGGGAGCGGCCGAGACAGAGGACGAAGCCGCGGGAGACGTGCCGGAAATGACGATGCAGCCCGTGAGCGCAAGGGAACCTGCCAGCAAGACGAGCCCCGTGAGAATCCGCCGGATCATGCGCTCTCCAACCCTCTTTGCGAGTAACGCGCCCCGTGGATAGTCTACTACTCGCGCGGGGCACTGGCGGGCAATTCGTCGCCGAGAAGTACCGGACCGGACCCGCCATCGCTCTTGTCGCGTTGACGGGTCCGGTTCACCCGGCCAGAAGGGATCTCCAGGCCGGGAGCGGACGGTGGAGCTACAACCTTAGGCGGGGCGTCTTTCGGACACGATTCTCAGTGCAGGTGGTCCAGGGGGCTCGGCAGCTTCTGGGGAGACCGCCCCCGTGCTGACGAGCACACCGATGAACGCGGTCACGATTTCGGGGTCGAACTGGTTTCCTGAGTTCTCGTGGAGCTCGCGGACCGCCTCTTCTCGCGACAGTGGTGCGCGGTATGGACGATCCGAGGTCATCGCATTGAACGCATCGGCGACCGAGATGATGCGGGCTCCACGCGGAATCGATTCCCCCGAGAGGCCCGTTGGGTACCCCCCGCCGTCCCAGTGCTCGTGATGGTGATGCACGAGCGGAACGACCTCACGCAAGAAGTCGAGCGACCCGAGGATGTTGGCGGCGATGTCCGGATGGCTGCGAATCGCGTCGAACTCCTCGGCGGTCAACTTGCCGGGCTTGTTGAGGATGCTGCTGTCGATTCCGATCTTGCCGATGTCGTGGAGGAGCGCGGCGATTCGAAGAGTCTCCTTCTCCGCGTCGGACAGGTGGAGCCCCTCTGCGATCGCCAGTGTGTACTCGGTGACTTCGTTCGAGTGGCCGTACGTATACGGGTCCTTGGCGTCCACGGCGGCGGCGAGCGCACCGATGGTGCCAAGGAAAGTGTTCTCGAGGTCGACGTAGAGGCGGGCGTTCTCTATCGCCACAGCCAGCTGCCCGGCGAACGAGGCGACGATCTTGAGGTTCTCCCGGCTGAACGCTTCGTCCGACTCGGCCTTGCTCACGTTGAGCACTCCGATGACCGCGCCCTTGACCACGAGCGGCACACAGAGCGCCGCGCGCAGACCCTGCCGTTCCAGCTCGGCGCCAAACCCCGAGTCCTGCGCGTCAACCAGAATGAGTGGCTTGCGGTGCTCCGCGACCCACCCGGCGATGCCCTCGCCGAGACGGACATGCGTCTTGGAGACGACGTCGTCGCTCAAGCCCTTGGACGCCTCGATCGACAGTGCGCGCCCGTCTGGATCGAGCAGCATGATGGAGCCCGCTTCGGCATCCGTGACCTGCATGACCTTGTTGAGCGCACGGTTGAGCACGGCGTCGAAGTGGGTGTCGCGGCCGAGAGCCCATGCAAGCGTGTTGAGCGCGGAAAGCTCGCGGACGCGTTGGTTGCGCTCGTCGAGCAGAATCGCCTTCTTGAGCGAGACGGCCGCCTCGGCCCGCAGGATCTCGAGGAACATCGCGTCTTGGGAGCTGAACATCTCGCCGGACTGCTTGGCGCCGAGCAGGATGAAACCCGCGAGATCGCCCTCGCTCTTGAGCGGGACAAGCACACGGATCTGTTGGGCCGCGAGGCGGCTGGCGGTTTCGCGGTCGGTCGAGGGGTCATCTGCGAAGAGAACGCGGCTGTAGTCCCCGGCCATCATCGATTCGATCTCGTCGCTGTCGTCCACCGGGCCGGCCGATCCCAGGGCCTCGAAGCGCTCACCGTGCTTGAACGCCACAATTGCGACGGTGAGCTTCATCCCGGCCGCTAGCTCGTCGGCGAGGACCTGCGCGAGTTCGTCGATGTCGATGATCGACGCCATCGCCGAGCCCAGGTGGGTCAGCAGCACCTGCGGGTCGTAGGTCCTGCGGTAGAAGATGCGGTCGCTGACGCCTTCAAGGCTCCGCCGCAACGGCTGGAAGGCAAAGACCGCCACGGTTGTGGTCAGCACGAACAGGTACTCGGCGTGAATGCCGAGAGACGCCGTGAGGTCCTGCCGGGCAGCCACGGCGACAGCCACCAGAATCGCGCCCACCCCCGCGACGAGCGCGGTATACACGGCGCCGCGCATCACGACCATGCGGATGTCGAGGAAGCGGTGCTTGATCATCGCGTAGGCGGTGAAGCCGACAAGGAAGAGCGATGCGAACGTGTTCAGCGACGAGAACTCGTAGCTGCCGGTGAACATCGGATTGATCAGGCCGAACGTGACCGAGGTGACGGAGAAGAGCACCAACCCCAGCAACATGTACTTGAGCTGGGCGCGCTCGCGCCCCTCGGCCTTTCCGATCTTGGTGAGCAGCACCTTGACGATTGCCGTCAGGCCGACGACCAGCCACAGCGCCTCGACCGCCAGCAGTGGCCCGGGGACCACATTGGTGCCCCAGCTCTGGTACTGCACGTCGGCCACGACGAAGGGTGTCCCCGCAGCAAGAAGCGCGATGACTCCTCCCCCGAACAGGAAAAGCCACCAGCCGGTGCGCAGGTATCCCTTCTGTGTGGGAAAGACGAGGCAGAAATAGAGCAGGAAGACGCCCATCGCGATTCCGGCCCCGAAGGCCATCCTGTTGAGGGCGAGCGCCCACGCCGAGAAGTCAGGTTGATCCGACATGAACGCGAGGGTCAGCCACAAGACGATGGTGAAGACGGCAGCCGCGAAGGCGCGGTTGGCCGGGTTGCGGCGGTTGCGCATGAACACGGTGACCGCGAGGCCTATGTTGGCGAGTCCGACAACGTACAGACTCACTAGACGAGCGGTGTCCAAAATATTGGGCCCATCCCCTGTTGAGCGTGCTGACTAGGGTGTTATCGGCCCACTACGCGCGGCGCTTGACCGCTACTTCGTACTGAAATGCCGGGAGCTCAGACCGCGTCGAGCCGTGATTCTCGAACGCGGGCCATCAGTTCCCCGGTGCCGGCAACGTCGATTGCCGAAGGAATGCACTCCGAGCCGAGGTACTCGACGGGATCGCCGACGGCCAAGAACGGCATTCCGATGCGAGACATCAGCCGGTGCAGGGGCACGTCGGCAACGGACAACAGCACCTTGATGTCGGATCCGGCGCCCCAGGTCGCCATCGCCTCCATCAGGCCCAGGAAGACTTCGAGGCTGTGCGATCGTGCCGAGCGAACCGACGCCAGCCGAGAAACCTCGCACGCCTGCGCCGGCTGCAGGCCGAGAGACGCCAGATCGAGGAATCCTGCTGCGGGAAGCGTCAGGTGCGAGCCGAGGAGAAGACGGCAGGTGCCGAGCGCCGCGTCGCTGTCGTCTTCGAGCACGAGAAAGTGGACAGCCAGCTCATCGTACTCGTCAATCTCGACGCCGTTGTCGCAGCTCGCTGGATCGATCCACTCCTTCTCGAGACAGAAGACGTCATACCTCAGGGCCTGCGCCATACGGACCTGCTCGGGGGTCTCGCATACTATCGGCCGCATCTGTCCACCTAACTAGTCGGTATGGGCTGCTTCTCCTAGGCTGCGGCGGTCTTGACCGCGGTGGCAAAGATGTTCTGCTCGGCGAGTGCGCGACCCACGGCGAACTCACCCACCCCGTCGGGGATGCATCGTCTGAGCAACTCGCTGAGCTCGGTTGAGTCGAGCGAGTGATACGCGCCCTGGGCCTCTCGGCGATTGATCACGAAGTTGTTGAGCGCCCACTGGGCGATGCCGCTCACCGCGAAGATTCCAACACTGGTCACTACGGTCGACGCCTTGCGCCACGCGCCCCAGATGTTCCTGACGCGCTTGAAGTGGTCCACGACGAGCGCAGTGACCGCAAACTCCGGAGCCGGACTGGTCAGCACGATGAGACCGCCGGGCTTGAGCACGCGCAGCAACTCGCGAAGTGTGGCATCGGGGTCAGGCAGTGCGTACAGCACGTTGATGCTGAGGATTCGGTCGAATGTGGCGTCGTCGTACGGAAGCCGGGCGCCCAAGTCGCCTCGCGCAAACTCGACGTTGTCGAGGGCGGCGTTCTTTCTGGACGCGACGTCGAGCATCGCAGCCGAGAAGTCGATGGCGTCGATGCGCACGCGGGGAGGGTTCTTCTGGTGGAGGAAATGCTCGAAGTTCCCGGTTCCGCAGCCGGCGTCTAGGACGCGCATACCAGGCTCAAGTTCGAGCGCCTGATACGTGTCCCAAAGCAGCTTGCGGTACGGCATGAGCTGGTAGACGGAGTCATAGACTCGGCTGTACATGTCCCAGAAGCCGTCGACACCCGCGCTTGGGATGTCGGAACATACATCCGTCACTTGAGCTATCCCCTTTTGCTACGACTAGTGGTTCGACTACTACTGCGACTGCTGGTTCAGATCAGGGCGCTCGGTTTGCCGCGTACTAGAGGCTGCACGCAGACGCTCCGTGCAGCCAATTGTGACGCTTATCACACAAACTGGAAAGAGCTGGGGATTAGCTTTCGCTATCCGGGCCGACAGTCGGCTGCGAGGGCGGCTCCGTGGACGGCTCTGTGACGGGTGCCTCGACCGGAACGGGGGGAGCCGGAGTGGCGTCCTTGTCGGCGGACTTGTCGGCGGACCGGTCGCGATTGACGGCCTCATCCATCTTGGCTGCGGCGGAACCGAAGAATCCGGCGAGCCCGCTTAGCGCGGTCGCCACGTGCGGAGCAGCCGCGTCGGAAACCTGCTGCGCAGCGCCACCGATCGCGTCGCCGGCTTGCTGTGCGCCCTGCGAGACCTGCTGACCGAAATCGGTCGACGCCACCTTTCCAAACGCGTCGCCCGCCTGGCGGGCCATCTCGTCGACGCCGGAGCGAACGGAGTCCAGGCGCGCCTTGTTCGCCGGGTCGTCCGCGGCCGACTTCGCCCATGCCGAGAGGGCCTGGCCCAAATCGCCCATGCGGGCCACGACCTCATTCCACGCGTCGCCCGTGCCGGTGTTCTGTGCGGCGCTGCCGGCGTCTGGGTTGGAGTCGGCGGACGGTTGGGCGGTCGGGATCGGGTCGGGGGTGGGAGTCTCGTCAGTCATGATCGCTCTCCTCCTGGATCGGTCGGACCTGCCTAGAATTCCAGAGCATCAACGCGATCGAACAGCACTCCCGAGCGAGCAAGGAACGCCCGAGGGTCGAACACCTCGTCGAGCTGATCGGCGGTGAGCGTGCACTCCGGGTCGGCCGCGAGCAGCTCTCGGTAGGTGGCTCCGTCGCGAGCCTGCTGGATGTCGTCCCAGACGACCATTGCATTGCGCTGAACGATCGCGTACGCGTCCTCGCGTGTGATGCCGGTGTCGACCAACGTCAGCAGAACGCGGGAGCTGTAGATGAGTCCGCGCGTGGACTCGAGGTTCGCTTTCATCCGCTGCGGGTAGAGCACCAACCCATCGAGTATCCACTCGAGCTTGCCCAGGATGTAGTCGAGAGCGATGGTCGAGTCCGCCAGCACGACGCGCTCCGCCGAGCTGTGGCTGATGTCGCGCTCGTGCCACAGCGCCACATTGTCGAAGCCCACCTGCGCGTTCGCCTTGATGACGCGCGCCAGGCCGCAGACGCGCTCGGCGGTGATGGGGTTGCGCTTGTGGGGCATCGCCGAGGAACCCTTCTGGCCCTTGGCGAACGGCTCCTCAGCTTCGAGGGTGTCGCTCTTCTGCAGGGCGCGGATCTCGGTGGCGATCTCCTCGGCCGTGGCGGCGGTGACCGCGAGCGCCGCGAGGCACTGAGCGTGGCGATCACGGGGAATGACCTGCGTGGACATGGGCTCGGGAGTCAGGCCGAGCCTCTCACAGACATAGGTCTCGACGAACGGATCGATGTTGGAGTAGCTGCCAACAGCGCCGGAGATCGCGCCGACTGCGATCATCTTGCGCGCGGCGAGCAGGCGGGTCTCGGCCCGCTTCATCGAGAACGCCCAGCGGCCGAACTTCATGCCCATGGTCATCGGCTCGGCGTGAATGCCGTGGGTGCGGCCGACGCAGAGCATCTCGCGCGTCTCGAGCGCACGGCGCTTGCAGATCGCGCCGATGCGACGGACGTCTGACAAGACGATGTCGAACGCCTGCGTCAACTGCAGGCACAGCGCCGTATCGCCCAGGTCGGAGCTGGTCATGCCGTAATGCACCCAGCGGCTCGGCTTCGGCTGCCCTGCCTCGATGCCGGCGTCAATGTGCTCGGCCATGTTGGTGAGAAACGCGATGACGTCGTGGTTGGTGACGCGCTCGATCTCGTCGATGCGCTCGACCTCGAACGCTGCGGTCGCGCGGATGTGCGCGGCCTCCTCGGCAGTGATTCCGGCCTGCCCCAGCTCGGCCTGCGCCTCGCATGCGAGCACCTCGATCTCCTGCCAGATCGCAAACTTGTTCTCGAGCTCCCAGATGTGGGCCATGTCAGGAAGGGAGTAGCGAGGGATCATGAGGCCGGGCCTTTCAGCGAGAAGACGGGGCGGGCGCGTGAGCGGCAGAGCCCGCTCCAGACGTGTCGAGTGAAGCGGCCTGAGCCCGCTTCACGCTGATTATCGCCGAGAAGGGCGCGGGGGTCACGCAGGCCGACGTGTCATCGCGTGTGGCGAGTATCTGACGCACGTCACGCGGCTTGCGTCCCCTGCTTCGACCCCGCCTTCACAAACCCGGTCCCCATGGGATGCCGAGGAGGTACCACGCAGCGAAGAAGAGCGTCCACACGATCATCAGCGCGATGAAGTACGGCAACATGAGCGCGATGACGGTACCGATTCCCGACCGCTTGTCATACCGTGCTGCGAACACCACGATCAACGGGAAGTACGCCATGATCGGCGTGACGATGTTCATCGGCGAATCGCCGACCCGATACGCGGCGAGCACCACCGCAGGTGCGATGCCCAGGCGTAGAAACAGCGGGACGAAGATCGGCGCCAGCAGCGCCCACTTGGCTATCGCCTGGGGCATGATGACGCCCACCACAGCGGTGATGCCGATCGCCCCCAGCAGCAGCCACAGACTCCCCACGTTCATCGTTTCGATTGTGTCGCCAAGCCGCACGGCGGCGATCTGGGCCAGGTTCGAGTAGTTGAAGTAGGCGATGAACTGGGCGATGAGCAGGAACAAGAAGAGCAGCCCTGCCAGCCCCGCCCACGACTTCTGTATCGCGCCAATCACATCGTTGCTCCCGGTGAGCGTGCCTGCTCCGCGACCGTAGCCGAGGCCGGCGCCGAGGAAGATGAGCGCGATGATGACGATGAGGCTGTCCATGAAGGGAGAGGTGCCGATGATCGCACCGGTCACGGTGTCCCGCAGCGGCGCACCCGGCGGGAAGGTGAGCAGACCGACCACCACGAGCACCAGCAATGCCCCTATCCCCGAGTACTTCAGCCCTTTGGAGTCCTGCTCAGGAGTGATGCCCGCGAACGCGTCCGGTTCATCTGCGTTGTGCTCGCCGACCGGTGCGACTGAGGCGTCGTAGGTACCCAGCCGCTTCTCGACGATACGCGAAGTAACGATGGCAAGCAGCACCGTCAGGATGACGGTCGAACCGATACCGAAGAACAGGTTTGCGGTGACATCGATCGACAGGGCAGGATTGACCAGGTGGATCGCCTCGTTGGTTATCTCCGTGAGGATCGCGTCGGTCGGCGTGATGAAGAGGTTCACGCCGAAGCCGCCGGCCACGCCGGCGAAGGCGGCCGCCATGCCGGCGAGCGGGTGACGCCCGACGCTCATGAACGCTGCAGCGCCGAGTGGGATCAGCACGAGGTATCCCGCGTCGGACGCGATGCTCGAGATGATGCCGAGAAAGACGATTATGTACGTGAGCGTAGCCGGTGAGGAAACCGCCACCAGCTTGCGGATCAGCGAGGCGATGAGTCCCGAGAGCTCGGCGACACCGACACCGATCATGACAATGAGGATGATTCCCATCGCCGTGAACCCCATGAAGTTCCGCACGAACGAGGTGAACAGGAAGCGAATACCATCGGCGGTCAGCAGCCCCTGCGCCTTCACCGTCTCGGTCACGACCTTGTAGTCGGTCGCGTCGGCCTGCTCGGCGGGCAGCACCTCGGCGGGCAGCGTCGAGCCCGCGACATCGAGCTGCTCCACCTGCGCCGGTGCGGGCTTCACGACCTCGTAGGTGGCGCTCGCGCCCAGCCAGTAGAACACCTGCGACAGCACGATCATGCCAAGGCACAGCGCCATGAACAGGATCGCCGGGTGTGGAACCTTGTTGCCCACGCGCTCGATGAAGTCGAGCACGCCGTTGGTGCCTCCACTCTCCTCGGGCCGGGCGGCAGCCGCGTTCTCGGCGCTCACAGGTCGCTCCCTCCTCCGGATGCTTCTGCGAATCGGCCGAGGAAGTCGGCGACCGCCAACGTGGTCCTCTCGAACTCGTCAAGCAGAACTCGTTCGTTGGGCCCATGGATGTTCGCGTAGCCGTCGGTTGCGCCGCCGAGCATGACGACCGCCCGGGGGGATGCTTCGGCCAGCGCGCTCACGATCGGAATCGAACCCCCTCCGCCCGCCGTGATCGTCTCGGCGCCCCATGCATCTGACCATGCTGCGATCGCAGCGTCGAAGACGGGGCTACTCGTGTCGGCCGCGAAGCCACTGCCCGTGGGTCCGGCCTCGACAGACAGCTTGATCCCGTAGGGCAGCGCATCTTCGAGGTGGCGCACGAGCGCCGCCTGCGCTTCGCCGGCGTCCTGCTGTGGGTGCACGCGCAGATTGAGCTTGGCTCGTGCGTAAGGCTGGACGGCGTTGAGCGCCGTGTCTACCGAGGGCGTATCGATGCCGATCACGGTGATGGCCGGTCCAGACCACAAGCGCGACCCTAGCGAGCCCGTTCCCACAAGGGGCTGGCCGTCTACGACCTCAGCCAAGTCCCGAAACTCCGCCTCGGACGGGCCCCCTCCGGTCCACTCCTCCCGACGCAGTCCGTCGACGGCGACATTGCCGCGCTCGTCGTGGAGCGTCGACAGCGCTCGAATCAGCGCGAGAAGCGCGTCCGGTGCCGCGCCGCCGTACTGACCGCTGTGCTTCGCCGAGGCAAGCGTCCGCGCCTCAACGGTGACGTCCGCCATGCCGCGGAGAGCCACCGTGAGCGTGGGCACTCCGGGTCGCACGCTGCCCATGTCGGCGATGATCATCGCGTCAACGTCAAAGAGCTCAGGATGCTCGAGCGCGTAGGGCACGAAACCGCCGCTCCCGACCTCCTCCTGGCCCTCGAACACGAACTTGAGGCCTACTGGCGGGCGGCCATTCCACGCGCGGAGCGCCCCGATGACCGCGATGATATTTGACTTGGTGTCCCCGGCACCTCGACCGTAGAGGGCTCCGTCGCGCAGTACGGCCTCGAAGGGCGGAGTCTCCCACAGGGACTCGTCGCCCGCGGGCACGACGTCATAATGGCTATAGAGCAGCACCGTGGGGGCGCCCACCGGCGCGGCGACATCGGCCAAGATGATGGGAGCCGTGTCGGGTAGTTCCAGCATCTCAACGGAGTCACAACCGGCGTCACGAAGAAGCGAGGAGATCATTCCGCGAGCCCGCAGCAGTTCAGCATGGGAGGATGCCGGATAGCCGATCTCGGAGACCGAGGCGATGGCGATGAGCTCGGAGAGTTGCGCCGTCAGCTGAGGCATCATCCGCCGGACTCGCTCAGGAAGGTCCGACCTTGAGGGCGTATCTCGCTCGTCCATCGTTGAGACTCCGTTCTAGAAGCGCGGTTGCGTAGGCGGTTCCGTAGCCCTGCGCGAGGCCCACGATCAGCGGCGGGACGACTCTGAAGATGCTTTCAAAGTGTCTACCCCAAGAGCGACTGCCAGTTCAAACGCGACGGCGGCGAGATCGGGATCGGCCTGCGGCCTGAGCGGTGCGAATGATCCTCGGCGATTACCGCAGCTCGCCCACGAGCATGTCCATCAGCAGGTTGTCGTGAAAGCTTCCGTCGGCGCCCTTCTCGTACTGCCGAGCAACGCCGATGGGCCTGAAGCCGACCTTCTTGTAGACAGCTATGGCGCGCTCGTTGGCAAGTGACGGGTCGATAGTCAGACGGTGGTGGCCGCGCTCCTCGAACAGGTAGCGCGCGATCGTCCGAAGCGTGTCGCCGCCAAGCCCCTGACCGACGCACGTCGCATCAAGGGTGATGTCGATGCCCGCCGACTTGTAGTAGGGGTCGCGCTGCTCGGTGTAGATCACCAGGCCCACGAACTCTCCGTCGAGTTCGATCGCGAGCGAGGTGGAGCCTTCGTCGTCTATCGTGTCGCCGCGCAGCCGCTCCATGTCGTAGCCGGGCCACCACTCGGCGACTCCTGGTTGATGCACGATCTCGAGCAATCGGGCTAGATCACCTTCGGTGAGGAGGCGCATGGTCACGCGCTCGCCGTGCACGATCGGTTCTGTCATCTCTTCGTCCTATCCTTCGTCCGGTGGCTGGAAGGTGCGGCCGATGGACCACGCGTCTCCCACCTGCTCGCCCACAGCCCAGTAGCGGTTGTCCGGCATCGTGAGCGTGAACGGCCGCATCTTGTCTATGTCGGGCCACCCGCGGTCGTCAAGGTAGCGCTCCTCGGTCCATGTCGCGACTACATCGGCGACAAACAGCTCGTGGCTGCCAAGGTCCACCACCTGCGACACGTGGCACTCCAGGCTCAGAGGGCATTCGGCGATCATCGGGGCGTGCTTCAGCGACCCCCTCACGACGTTGAAGGGCGCGCTCTTGTCCACGCCGTTACGCGCCGACTTCAGCCCACACCAGTCAGTCACGGCGACCATGTCCACGCTGGGGATGTTGATGCTGAACTCGCCGTACTCGCGAATTCCCACATTGGAGGCGTGCGGCTTGCCCATCCCCGCGGCAACACGTGGCGGGTTGTATTGGACGCGGTTAACCCAGGCCACGGGCATGAAGCTCGGGCCATCGGAGAGATCGACCCCAACAAGCGTCATGGGCATGGGATAGACGAATCCCTGCGCGCCGATGTCGATTCGATGGGACATGGGCCCTCCCCAGGTCGCGGTCACGCCAGTGTCTAGATCGCGCGCATGCGGTTGTTGCGCGGGTTGTGCTCGACCTCGGCGAGGCCCAGGGCCTCCAACAGTGGCGGCATGTACATGCCGAAGCGACCGCGCAGGCCCTTCTTCAGCCCGTACCAGCCCCCAACCGGGTTGTCGGCCGAGCGCGCCCACGCCTCGACGGTGTCCGGGGCGGCCGGCTTCTGCTCGTCCGCGCTCCCAAGCAACATCCAGTCTCCGCGCACCTTCAGCATGGCGTGCAGGTCGTCTATGGCGCGCAGCTGGTAACCCAGCACGGTCTTGCCGACAACACAGATGATGGCGGGCGGGTCGGCTGTCTCATCGCGATACATCTGGTACTCCGAGGATCCGCTCGGCGTCTTGAGAACCCAAGGATCCTCGCGTGTGCCCGACCCTTGCGCTTTGGGCATGTCCGGCCTCCGTGGAATCGGCGACGTTTGTACAGGGACTGTACCCATCGGCCGAGAGACGGACAGCCGGCAAAACGCTCTATCCGGTCATCGCCGAGAGGTTCAGGACGAAGCCGCTCACGAGCGACACCATCCACAGCCCCCAGACGTGCGTGCTGAAGGTGTGGAACTTGCGCAGGACGCCTTCCTTCTTGAAGACGATGGCAATCGTTGCCCAGCCCGCGTGCAGGAGCATCAGCGCGATAGCGAGCGCGCCCAACGCCCCGTGGATGTTGAGCTTGAAGCCGCCGGCGATGTCGCTCATGAGGGTCGTGCCGATCGTGTCGAACACGAGTCCGACCCAGAAAAGCGCAAGATGCCAGGGCTTGAGAACACCCGACCGCTGTTCCGAGAACACTGCGATCGTGTAGATGATGGCTGCGGTCAGGATGCTGACCACGGCGGCGATAAGTGTGGGGCTCATTGTGCATCTCCTTGGTTCGATGAATCGGTGTGTTCGTGGTTGGCGAAGCTGGGGCGCAGAGCCGACCAACCCGCCCGGTCGATCTCGCCGAGAACCTCTTCTAACCAGCTGAGCTCGGCGAGGGTCACGCGCGCGACTTTGTCGAGAACCAGCTTCGGGAGGCCGTCCAGATCGCTTCGAGCGGCGGCGGCACCGGCGTCCGCCGCTTGGGCAACGAGTCCGCTCAGGAACGCCTGCCGACGCTTGAGGACCGCGGTCTTCTCGGCATCAGGTAGCGCGTCGGTGTAGGCGAGCATCCCAAAGACGACGTCGAACTCCGAGTAGGGCACCGACTCGATGAGCGACTCGGCCGTCATCATGCGGGCAAACGCCTCTCGCCCGGCAGGGGTGATCGAGAAGACCTTGCGTGCCGGCCGGCCGGCTCCGTCTGGTTCCTCGGCGATCACGAGCGCATCGCGCTCGAGTTTGCGAAGTATGTAGTAGACGTGCTTCTCGGAGAGCTCGACCCACAAGTCGGCCTTGGACTCGGCCAGGGTCCTCATGATCTCGTGCCCGTGTGTCGGACGGTTCAAGAGCCGGCCGAGAACGAACAGTTCTTTCGCGCTTGCTGAGCCCATGACGTTCCTTTCTAGAAGAGCCGAGCCGATTGGATCGATTCCCGAGTCATCGTTGCCAATTGGTACGAATCGTACCTCTCGAAGCAAATAGTAGTACGATTCGTACCAAAATGCAAGTCGTCGCAGACCCTCCCGATTCGCGCGCCCTTAGCAGAGGGTATGAACGTCGTACGACACGCCGACCACCCCTGGAGGTTGCAGCCATGGCCAAAGTTCAGATCCGTAACGAAGTCATGTTCAAGGCGCCCACCCGCGTTGGGCTCCTCGCCGAAGTCACCAGCGCGCTCGATGCGGCCGGTGTGAACATCCTGGCGATCGGTGCCTACGACAAGGGCGACATGGGCGAGTTCCTCATGATCACCAGCAACAACAAGCTCGCCTACGAAGCGCTCGCTCAACTGGGCGGCGAGATGGACATGCGTTCTGTGGTTGTCGCTGAGGTCCCCAATGTTCCGGGCGAGCTCGCGGCCATCGCGCGGGCTCTCGCGGCCAACGACATCAACGTGAGCCAGGTCTTCGCCACGTCGGTCGACGGTGCCGAGAAGACCATGCTCGTCCTGACCGCTGCATGCGAGGTCGACGTGGTCGGGCTACTTGAAGGGTTGTAGGAGACGTCATGCGCTGCTCAACGGAGGTCAAGGCCTGCGGTGTTGAGCGATGACCGGATGCTTGCCCTCCGGCTGGAGCGGCAGCTGATCGAGTCACCACCTCGAGGGGGGCTGTCGGCTGCAGGCGCCGGCCCGGCCCACGTGGTCGATCACCTCTGCGCGATGCAGGCGCAGGACTACCCGGGGGCGCTGTGGTCGATTGGGTTGCGTGCCGGACCGGACAGCACGGCCGCCGACGTCGAGCGCGCCATTGCCGATCGCCGTATCGTGCGGACGTGGCCGATGCGCGGCACCCTCCACTTCGTGGCCCCTGCGGACGTCCGCTGGATGCTCGCGCTGCTGAGCCCACGAGTTGTCACACGAGCTCGGAAACGTCACGCGGAGCTGGGCATCACCGCCGAGACGATCTCGAGGGCCCGAGCGGTCCTCATCGAGGCACTGGCGGGCGGACATGAGCTGACGCGCAGCGAGACGATGGCGCTGCTCGAGACCGAGGGAATCGCCACCACAGGACAGCGAGGCTATCACGTGGTCTGGACGCTCGCGCAGAACGCCGTCCTGTGCTGCGGCCCAATGCGAGACCGACAGCAAACGTTCGTCCTGCTCGACGAGTGGATTCCGGAAGGCGAGGAGAGTACGCCGTCATCGCCGGCCGCTGCGCTCCCGAGGCTCGCCGTGCGCTACTTCAACGCGCACGGACCTGCGACGATCGCAGACTTCGCCTGGTGGGCCGGGATCAACAAGGGCGAGGCGCGAGCGGGCACGGAGGGCGCGGGCCGTGGGCTGGAGCGCTCGGTGACGGACACGGCTGAGTACTGGATGCCCGCTGAGATCGCTCCGGAGGGTGCAGCACGCGTCCCAGCACAGGATCGTACCTCTCGAGATGCACCTCAAGTGCACTTGCTGCCCGGCTTTGACGAGTACTTCCTCGGCTATACCGACCGCCGGATTCCACTTGGCGGGCAGCGTGAGAAGTATGGGAGGACGATCTCGGCGAACGGGATGTTCTCGTCGACGCTGGTCATCGGTGGTGTGGTCGCGGGGGTATGGAAGCGCACGCGGCGCGGCGATCGCGTGGATATCCAGGTGCAGGCATTCCGCCGGCTGACGACCGCCGAGAAGCGTGGGCTCGTTGATGCGGCGCAACGCTACGGGCGGTTCATCGGGCGTGAGACGGTCCTGAACGTGTGAACGATCGCCGCGCGCAACGTGCGCGGTCTGCAGCGCCTGGGACTCGCGGATGGCGTCCGCTCCGGAGCCGCGGTGGTATTCGGTCGCCCGGCCCGGCTCTCCATCGACCGATCGTCGCCCCCCGCCGCTGACCGCCGATTGGGCGACCGCTCACCCGCTTCGCCCGTGCCCGGGACTCCGCCCAGTGGCATACTCGACGCGGTATCTCGCCTCGGACAGTGGATGGGCCGACACATGGAGTTGATCAACCCCCTCGTCAACCGGTGGATCGAAGACGGTCTAACCGATCCTGATGGACTCTGGGAGCGCGCAGCACGCGAGCTGCCCTGGTTCCGCGAGTGGGACACCGTCTTCGAGCGGGACACGCCTTCGTTTCGATGGTTCTCGGGGGCACGAACCAACCTCTCGTACAACGCCCTCGACCACCACATCGCCACCGGCCGAGGAGACCAGGCCGCGCTCATCTACTTCAACGAGCGCGGAGATCGCAGCGCGTACTCGTATTTCGAGCTGCTTGCCGAGGTCGAGCGCATCGCCGCCGGGTTGCGTGGCATGGGAATCGGCAAGGGCGACCGCGTGACGATCTACATGCCCACCTGCCCAGAGGCCATCATGCTGATGCTGGCAACCGTGCGCATCGGCGCGATCCACTCGGTGGTGTTCGCCGGGTTCGGCGAGCACGCCCTGTGCGACCGGGTGAGCGCAAGCGGTTCTCGGCTGGTGTTCGCCGCCGACGTCACCTACCGCCGAGGCAAGGAAGTCCCGCTCAAGCCGATCGTCGATGAGGCGATGGAAAGCGCGGGGCCCGGTGTCGAACACGTCATCGTGCTGCAGCGCTCCGCCGAGCGGCCCTCGATGGTTGCCGGCCGAGACCTGAGCTGGGAGGAGTTTCTCGGCAGGGGCGAAGGCGGTAATGGAAGCTACGTCGAGATGGAAGCCAACGAGCCGGCTTTCATCCTGGCTACGTCGGGAACGACGGCGAAGCCCAAGCTGGCTGTGCACACACATGGCGGCTACCAGGTCCACATCACGGCGATGGCGCGCTGGTGCTACGGGCTGAAGCCCGGCGAAGTCTGGTGGTCGGGATCGGACATCGGCTGGATCGTCGGCCACAGTTACATCGTCTACGCTCCGCTGCTGATGGGCTGCACGACGCTCGCGTTCGAGGGCGCTCTCGACTTCCCCACGCCCGACGCCACCTGGCGCGCCGCGATCGAGGAGCTGGGTGCGACCGGCATCTTCACGTCGCCGACCGCTGTCCGACTGTTGATGCGCTACGGCGAGGAGGCGATCGAGTCGGTCGACTACTCGCGCCTCGAGCGCGTCGTGTGCGCCGGCGAGGTGCTCAACGCGCCGGCCTGGGACTGGTTGCAGAACAAGGTGCTCAAGAACCGCGTGCCCGTCATCGATCACTGGTGGCAGACCGAGACCGGCGGGCCGGTGTTCGGCAATCCCTACGGCATAAACCTTCTGCCGATCAAGCCCGGCTCGGCAGGTATCCCCATGCCCGGCATCGAAGCCGCTGTCGTGACGCAGGATGGCGAGCCCTGCGCGGTGGACGAGAAGGGGATCATGGTACTCAAGCGCCCGTTCCCGGGGCTGATCGCGACGCTGTGGGGCGAGAAGGAACGCTACGGCACCGACTACTGGTCCAAGATTCCCGGTCTCTAC